>NZ_CP015750.1:1576008-1891210 GCF_001742185.1 Pectobacterium wasabiae CFBP 3304 | reverse complement strand
GGTAGTCCAATCTACCGTGGTGGAAAAAACGTGCTGGTAGCGACCATGCTTGAATAGGCCGTCTTCCGGTGCCTGATAGAACGTCCCTTTTGCCCAATGCGACCCCAGAATCAGCACAACAAAAATCAGCGACGATAGCATCTGGCTCAGCAAATAAACCAGCAACAGCGATCCAACGCTAATGATGGTCGGCGACAACAGCCAATAGGGGATCGCCAGCGCCAGCATGGCATGCAGCGCTTTTGATAGCAGGAACACACCCCAGCCTTTAGCACCCTGAAGCGTCATATTGCGCGTCACCTGCGTTTTCCCCGCCCGATCGAGCCAGTCAAAAAACCAGATGATGCAGGGAAATGTCAGCGACGCCACCATTGGCCAGTAGTAGCGCTGAGCGCGCATAAAAAAACGAAACCGATGGTAGGGCGACTGCCGCAAGACGCCGTTTTCTTCGATATCCAGATCGTAGTGCTGCACATTCACGTGCGCATGATGAAAAATTACATGCCGCACTCGCCAACAGTCAGAATCCATGCCAAGCGGAATACTCACCACAATATTGAGCAGGCGATTCGCCCACGGCCGCCGGAAAAAGACGTTATGGGAGGCATCATGCACCACGTTCACCGCCAGAAACATGGCGGTAAAAATAAAGGCAAAGTAGCAGCTAGCAAAACCCAACAGCGTCGTTTGCTGGAGGCTGAAACCATAAAACGTCAGGCACAGCGCCACCAGAAACAGCATCTTGCCGATAAACCCCGCGTTGGCAAAACGGTGGTCGCCCGTCTCTGCCAGATACGCATTCGCGGCCTTCATCAGCGCCCGATGCAACGCCAGATCGCGTCCTTGTTCATAACGTAGAGGTTTCAACGGTGCGAGCATCATTCTTCCTCTGATTTATGTTCTACGGTATGTGGCACAGGATGCCGATCGTGACCTTCACCCATCGATTTTAAAAACCGACGCTGGCTAGCCAATAGCTCACGATAGGTAATGCAGCGGTAGTTCATACCATGCTCGGCGGCAACGCGGCGTAAAATAGCGGCGAGCGCGGGGTAGTGCCGATGATGCCATCCTGGGAAAAGATGATGCGTCAGGTGTAAATGCAGCCCTCCCGTCCAGTGCTCAAGCCAGCGCGGCGTCGGCAACCAGTCACAGGCGGTCGCAAAGTTATGCTGATACCAGCCTTGAGGCATCGCCTCAGCTTCAGTAACGGCATAGAACTCAGCCTCTGCCCAGTGCGTACCCAGCAGTAAAAATACCACCAGCAGCGAGGCCAACATCTGGCCTAGTAAATAGCTTAGCAGCACGATGCCGGGGCTAATGCCGTGTGCCGATCCCACCATGATGGGAATCACCAGTAACAGCAGGAGATGACCGATTTTACTGGCGATAAAAATCAACCATCCATCACGGCCTGATTGCGCTGAGCGGGCGTTGACGGGAGTTTTACCCAAACGATCGGCCCAATCGAAGATCCAGGCGATATAGGGGAGCGAGAACGCAGCCACCAGCGGCCAGTAAAGATGCTGATAGCGCATGTAGGAACGGTGGCGCTGAAAAGGCGTTTGGCGGAAAACACCGTTCTCTTCCGTATCCAGATCGTAATGCTCCACATTCGGATAAAGATGGTGGAAGTCCACGTGACGCAAACGCCAATAGTCAGGATCGATGCCTAATGGCAGCGTCACTATGCGCCCGACCACGCGATTGAGCGTTCGGTTGCGGAAAAACGTATTATGGGACGCGTCATGATTAACGATGATGTTCAATACCATCGACAGCATGATGAAAGAAAAATAGCTCAGGAAGAACGCCCATGACGTCTGCTGCATCAGGCACAAGGCATAACAGGCAATGCAGCATAACAAGAGTAATCCAGCCTTAATAAACTGGCCGCCATCGGCAAAGCGATGATCGTGGTTAGCACGGAGATAGGCCGACGTTTCTCGCTGTAATGCCCGATGAAAAGCCTGTTCGCCCCTCGCAGGATACCGCTTGGCGGGAAGCACATTAGCCATTTCCATGCTCCTCTGTAAGGGAGCGTCGACCCCAGCCGACCGCCATCGCCAGCCCGTGCAGCGCTAGTGCCAGCATGGCTATCTTCCAATAGAGCGCTTCCCAGCCCAGATAGACAAGAAACACGGCAGGGAATAGCAACACCACCAGCAGCCAGACGTAAATGCCCCACCGCCGACCTTCGGAAATGCCGCCCAGCGCAACCGCACCTGCCACTAGCAGCAGGAAGAGAGCCACCTGCGACACGTTGGCGGAGTCATAACCGTAGCCATACAGGTAAACATAGCCCACCACGAGTGCAAATAGCAGCATCGCCCCAGCAATCAATGCTATCGGCGTACAGTGAAACGTCGCCTGACGCGTGCGACGCACCGGCAATTTCAGGTACGACATAAAAGGCAGGTTACTGGCCCAAAACGGGTTTTCCGATGGTATTTCTCTGCCTGCGCCATAGCGGAAAGGCGTATCGGGCAGTTGTGGGCAAAAGCTGCCGAACAGTTTGTCCCAAAAAATAAAGGTGCCGCCGAAGTTCTTATCGGCGTAAGCGCGGTCGTTCACGTGGTGTACCCGATGGTGTGCTGGCGTTACCAACACCTTTTCAAGCCAGCCCAGTTTGGGCGTCATCGCGTTATGGTTAAAGAGTTGGACGCTGTAATGCAGGATAGAAACGGTAACGAACACATACAGCGGAACGCCAAGCAGCGCCAGAATCAGGAAGAACGGAATTGAGGTCAGCGAGGAATACCACGAGTTACGCACGCCCAGCGACAGATTGAAATGTTCACCCTGATGATGAACCACATGCACCGCCCACAGTACGCCAAAAGTATGGTGCAGGCGATGTAGCCAATAGAAACCGAAATCCCAGGCGAGTATCGCGAACAGCCATATCAGCACTGTCGGCCAGCTTTCTACCCAGCCCAAACTGAAGTGCGCCGCGACATAGCCATAGCAAAAAATTTCCACGCTGCGAAAGAGCCACAGCATGATATGCCCTGAATTCAGGTTGAACACGACGTCATGCCAGTTCACCTTCTCGCGCTGCATCCACTGTAAAACCAGCGCTTCGCCAATCACCACAACCAGCATAAAGACGATTGGTAATGCCAAATCGATCATGATGTCATTCCTGATGGCGCTTATCGTTGTGTAACGTAGCCGTTGGGGCAATAGTCTTCACCGCCTCCCGACTACGCAGAAAGACCCATCCGACGATCCCCGCCAGCATCGCCCCGGTCACCAGATCGATGAACAGGTGTCGGCGCAGTTGCAGGATGGAAAAGGCAATCGCCGCCCCCCATAGAAGATACAAGCCCGTTTTCACTTTCTGCTGACTATCGCTCATCGCCCACACCGCCAGCACCGTTAGCGCAATGTGCAGCGACGGCAGGCAGTTTTGCGGCGAATCGATACGCTGCAAAAGCTGTAGCAGACGGGCAGGGAGATCGTCCCCGATGACCTGCGGATAAGTCATCGTGGTTGGAAAAATCAGGTACACCGCGCCCGCAACCAACGCCGTAAGCTGCGTTGCCCGACGTAATCCAGCCAAGCGCGTAATCGGGCAGGATAAGTAAGACAGTGGAATGATGATGAAAAAGGAGAGATACAGCCAGATAGCCGAGGCGCTAAAAGGAATCCATTCATCAACAATCGAGGGGGGTAACACCGTTCCCTGTCCCTGAAACTGTGCGCTCAGTTGATACACGACCCCAACCGATCCCCAGCCGAAGAGCAGCGCTTTCAGCCGCAATAGCATCGTTGTTTGAGGAAGTCGCATCATGCTTCCTCCTTCAGGCGGGTAATGCGTCTGCGCTTTTGCGTGAATTCTGGTGCGATCTCTCCGACGGTTAACTGCCACCGTAGCCGCGATGCCTCAATGCCCTGCAATGCAAACTGCTGCGACAGACTGTCCCGACAGGCTTCCAGCTCCGGCAGGCTACACGCGGCGGATAAATGCAGCGTCGCGTCTCCCTGCTGTACCAACCGATAGTCGGCATGTAGCGGCAACGCATTGGCAATCACCCGGCTACAGAGATCCGCAAACACGGTTTGAGGTTCACCGCTGCTGTCCGGCAGACGTAGGCTGTCATCGCTGCGCCCTTCAATACGGGCTATCGCCATCGTCACCCGACCACAGGCGCAAGGCGCTTTGTGCTTCACCAACACATCATCCAGTCGATAGCGCACAATTGGCTGCGTGCTGCGGGTGAAATCGGTAATGATGGGCGTAAAGCGTTCATCATCCAGCCACTGCGGCTCGATGTGAATAAATTCTTCGTTGAGGTGTAACGTACCCTGCTCACAGGTCGATGCCAGAAAGCCTTCCGTCGCCTGATACACTTCCCCAACCTGCCCGAACACCTGCTGCAACAGTTGCTTATCCTGCGGCTCCAGCACCTCAGCCACGGAAATCACCTTCTTGACAGACAGACGCAGTTCACCGCGCTGTACCGCCAGCGCCAGCTCGCGCAGCACCTGCGCGGGTGCGACAATAATCGACGGTGACCACATTTCCAGACGCGAAAAATGTTCAGTAAACGGCGCGAAGAGATCGTAGAACGACAGGCTGAGCCAGCGGTTATCGACGCTGTGATAGAGATTGTTATCCGCCCGCAGGAACAGCGCCACCCGTTCACCCGCGCGTAAGCCGTCCGGCAGCATTTTTGCCAGCATGCCTCCGGCCCAAATCTGCTGTTCGCGTGGGCTGACGACAAACAGACCGCGTTGACCCGAGGTGCCGGACGACAACCCGACGCTAAACCCATTCACATTTGGCGTGAAGTCGCGATCGTCCTCACTGCGACGTGCACAGGCGAGCAGGTCGTCCCGCTTAAGCCCGGCGGTATTCATCCGATCGAATTCGGCCATCATCACGGCTTTATCCATCATCGGCCAGAACGCGATCGGTAGCTGACAGTAAGGTTGAAAATAAGGACTACGCGCCAATACCCGCCGCGCAAAACGAGAAAGCTGGCGCTGCTGATGGCGTTCAAGCGCCTGACGAGTGGAAAAACTCAGGCGTCTGGCACGCAAATAATGCCAGATCGTCATCAGCGGAATCATAGGTCGCCCTCGTGACACAGCCGAATCTCAACCTGCCCGTTCAGATGCAACCGATGCAGTTGGTCTAACGTTTGGTAATAGGCTGTTGGATCGTCCATCACCAGATTCGCCAAGCGCGACGGCCCGCGACCTTCGCGATAGCTGTGCGGCGACCAGGCGGCATCGCTTGCCAGCAGCACCCAGCCGTTTTCCGTCAACACAAACGCGCCGAGGTGTCCGACTGCGTGTCCGGGCAACGGCACCAGCACGATCTCTTTATCGCTACCCGGCAACGCATAGCCTTGCGTAAACGGTGCCAGCTCAGCAGGCAGGTCGGTAAGCGGGAAATTTTCGACAAACTGGAGTGCCTGCTCAAAATGTTCAGGTATCAGCGCAGGCACAAACGCCCGCTTCAACGCCGCGAAACCACGCAGATTCCGCGTCTGTTGCCAGCCCAGCGCAGAACAGATAAATGGCACGGCGGGAAAATCCCGCAGCCCTGCGATATGGTCACCGTGAAAATGGGAGATAATCAGGCCGTCGATGTCCGCAGGTTGAATCCCCTGCCCGTGTAGCTGGTGAATCAGCGCGTCTTTCGTCTCGAAATGCACCGGCGTCATTCTACGGTACAGTTGAAACAGGCCGGATCGCGTGGCATCGGTGAAATGCTGCGCATAACCGGTATCCCACAGCCAGCGCTTGCCCTGGCTTTCCAGCATCCAGACTCGCGCCGGAAAACGGCACACCTTCCACCCCGCACCGCGCAGCGCCATGCAGCCCGGATGCAGGCAGTACCCTACTTCAAACGTCGAAATATTAGCCATGTCCGTCAGTACTCCGCTGCGCAAGCTGTGCGTTGAACCAGTTACCGGTTAATTCGATGCCCTGTTGAAGGGAGAAACGCGGCTGATAGCCCAGCTCTTGCTGCGCTTTTTCGGCGCTGAGCGTCATATCGAAATTCACCGCGCCCGCGCTGTAGCGCGTCAGCAGCGGCTCTTTCCGGCTACACCACGAGAACAGCTCCATCCCACCCGCCACCGCATGCAGCAACGGATACGGCACCGCCTTAATGCGATAATTCATCCCCAGTTGCCCCGCCAGCAGTTGAGCAAGCATGTCTGCAAGGCGTGCGGGCTCATGGTTGGTGATGTTGTACGTCGAGCCAGAAACTAATCCCGTTCGCTGGCTGGCAAGCGCCATCGCTTCTACTACGTTGCCGACAAACGTCAGATCCAGCAGCGCCTCGCCGCCGCGCGGAAGGCGCAGCACGCCGCCGCCTACCGCGATCTGTTCCAGAATGCGCGGCAGGATCACACGGTCGTGCGGGCCGAACAGACCACGCGGACGCAGGATCACATAAGTCGTTTGCGGATAACGCGACGTCAGCACACGAAGCCGTTCTTCCGCCAGAAATTTGGTCTGCGCATAATGATTGGCAAAACGCGTCGCGCGGTAGCTTTCGTCAATGTTCAGGTGATGCTGATAATCGAAGTAAATCGCTGGCGTAGAGATATGGACAAAGCGCGGGATACCCAACTGGCCAGCCGCATCGGCCAGCCGCGCCGTTACCTCGGTATTATTCTGATAGAAGTCATCATATTGACCCCACGGCGACGACTTCGCCGCACAGTGCCAGACGGCATCGCAGCCTTTCATCAGCGATCGATACTGCTCTAGCGACGTTTCGACCAAATCAATATAGGCAAACTGTACACCCAGTGCTTCAAGCTGTTGCCCCACCGTGCGATCGCGCCCACAGGCCAACACCTGATGCCCAGCCTGAAGCAACCATTCCACCGCGTTACGCCCCAACCCGCTGGTGGCGCCAGTGACGAAGACCTTCATGGAATCAGTACCATTCCGCCCAGCGTCAACCCGGCTGCCGTACCGACCAGCATCGCGGGTTCACCTTCTGGCAGGCGTTGCGTCACGATGGCATGGTGCAGCGCTGTCGGAATCGAGGCCGCCACCTGATTACCGTGGTAACGGTAAATATCAATCAATCTGTCTGTCGGGATCGCCAGCCTCTTACGCATATGCTCCAGCGACAGGTGGCTGGCCTGATGCGGAACCACTGCCGCCATCTGCTCAAGCGTGAAGCCACTGGCATCCAGCAACCGTTGCAGATAACCCTCAATCAAGGCAGAAGCCTGCCTGAACAACCGTTTTCCCTGCATATGGAACAGAAAATCATGCAGTTCCATCCCCGCTCGCGGATTACGCAACGTACCGCCTGCGCGGATCTGACACAGCTCATTGCCCTTCGGGTAGGTTTCCAGCAGACACGCCGCAATCCCGCTGCGACCATCACCACGTTCAACAATGGCACAAGCGGCACCATCACCAAAAATCAGCGACGATTCTTCGTCATCCCAGTCAATACCGCGTGAGGCCAATTCGGTAGAGACAATGGCAATGCGCCGATAGGCACCGGTATTTAACAACCCTGCGGCTACCTGAAGGGCAGAAATAAAGCTGACGCAACTGCTGTTAATATCAAAACAGGCCGTCCCTTTCGGCAGGGACGATACTTTTAATAAATGACTGGCGCTATAAGGCAGCGCCTGAATCGGGATCGCGGAAGCAAACAACAGTAGATCGATGGATGCGGGTGGAATAACACTCCGAGTCAGCGCGTCATTTAACGCCGCCACACCAAGTTCAGCCTGGCTGGCATGATTATCCGCATGGTGACGATAGATAATGCCTGAACGGCTTTCGACATAGCCTGCGGGTTTATTAAACCGCACATCTAATTCAGCCGAGGTCACCCGCTGCGCAGGAAGCGCGCTGCCGGTAGAAATAATCTTGAGTGGAACCAATCCCTGAGTAAATGCATGACTTTGCGTCTTCAACATCAATCCTTTTCAGATTTATTAGCGTTTTATCTGTACGGATCATGTCATACCGTACAGTATTTATTCATTCTGCTGCTAAGAATAACGAAATCACCACAAATTTAAATCTTTACCTATGTACTCCCACGCTTCCCTACCGCTTTTTTTTCAGTATTCTCTATTTATTCGCTGCGTTATTAAGCCAGAAGTCATACTTATGTCATTGTTTATCAAATCTGTTATTGGCGCGCTGATCGTATTGCTCATCAGCGTATTGGCGAAAAGCCGAAACTATTACATTGCCGGGCTCGTGCCGCTATTCCCCACGTTCGCCCTGATCGCCCATTACATTGTTGGCAGTGAACGCGGGCTGGACGCGCTACGCACCACAATCCTGTTTGGCATCTGGTCCGTCATTCCTTATCTGGCTTATCTCATCTCACTTTATTACTTTACCGCATGGATGAAGTTGCCACAGGCGCTGCTCGCGGCGGTCGTATGCTGGAGTGTATCAGCGGCACTGCTGATCAAAATCTGGACGTGGTATCAGGGAAATTAGCTTCTGACTTCTTTTATTAAGGTAGCGCAATGACAAAAACGACGTACCCCGGCACCGCTTACCGCCCCATTCTCTCTGAGCAAGAAGCGGATCGCTTCACGCTATCGCACTATTTTACGTTGCGTAGGCACAATGGTCATTCTGACACTGACGTTTGGCAACCTACGCCGATTGAGATAGATCCGACGACGCCCTGGATTGTCGGACCACAGGTCGGGGTAGACGGCGCAACGCACGGTACGGTGCAACAAGCGGTCAACGCCGCGCTGCGAACGCAGCAGGATCGAGCGCGTATTGATATTAAATTGCTGCCAGGCACCTATACCGGCACGGTCTACCTCCCCGCCGATGCACCACCGCTCACGCTATTTGGGGCAGGAAAACAGCCGGATGATGTGGTGATTCAACTCACGCTGGATTCGATGTTCTCACCAGCAACCTACCGAGAAACGGTGAACCCGCACGGCGAGTATCAGCCCGGCGATCCAGCCTGGTACATGTACGATCTCTGTGCGTCAAAGCAGAACGCGACGATTGATACTATCTGTGCCGCCGTGGTCTGGTCGCAGAGCGACAATTTCCAGATAAAAAACCTGACGGTGGTCAATTCATTGCTGGATTCAGTCGATGGCCGAGCACATCAGGCCGTGGCACTACGCACCGACGGTGACAAAATGCAGCTTGAAAGGGTTCGTCTGATCGGGCGTCAGGATACGTTTTTCGTCAATACCAGTAACCTCCGCAACGAGTACGTCACAGACCGCTACAGCCGCGCCTACATTAAAGACAGCTACATTGAAGGTGATGTCGATTATGTTTTTGGACGGGCGACCGCAGTCTTCGATCGCGTCCACTTTCACACGGTCTCAAGCCGTGAGGCGAAAGATATTCATGTCTTCGCACCTGACAGCATACCGTGGACGCAATACGGTTTTCTGGCGGTAAGTTGCCGCTTTACGGGAGACGAAGGCTTCAATGGAGAAAGAAAGGCCAAACTAGGCCGCGCCTGGGATCAGGGGGCAAGGCAGACAGGATACCAGCCCGGCCAGACGGCAAACGGCCAACTAGTCATTCGCGACAGCACGATTGACGCCAGCTATGACAGAGAACAACCTTGGGGAGCCGCGGCAACTACCGCGCGACCCTTTGCTGGTAACGCGGATTCAGCCCGCAATCTGGACGATGTACACTTCAATCGACTGTGGGAATACAACAATATCGATGAGGTGTGATGCGCAGCGAAGGAGGACATAATATTCAAGGTGGATGCGGCTCGTGAAAACACCACATTGATATAACTCATGCCATTGGAATTTGATCGGCCTGTAAAACAATACAGGCCATAGAAAAGAAAAATTATTTTTTATTATATTACTGATAAATCTCGCTTAATTAGCATTCCCTGATGTCAGCCAATCATCACGCTTATCCTGAGCGATGTTTATTTCTTTTGCTTTACGCCCTTAACAATGTCGTAAGATTTTATGTTTTTTCACCTCAAAGAAAAGCTATACTAAAGTATAGTTACGGCTGTCTATATAGGTTACTATGGATATACGTATAGGGATGGGTATATACTTTTTCTATTACAGGATGTTGAATTTTCAGGCAGAGGTCATGAGATGTCGCAATTATTCTACGACAATGAAACTATAAGCAGGATAATAAAAAGTCAATTCGATATGGCATTAAGCCACTACGGTGATATCAAATATGCCTACATGGTGTTAAATAAAAAGAAGCCAACAGAGATTTTGATCATTTCCAATCACCATGACGAATGGCGAGAGATATACCGAGCAAATAACTACCAACACATTGATCCTGTGGTCATTGCAGCCCTTAATAAAATCACACCTTTCCCCTGGGATGAAGACTTACTGGTTAGTTCACAACTGAAGATGTCAAAGATATTTAACTTATCCAGAGAGCATAACATCACCAACGGTTACACTTTTGTTCTTCATGACCACAATAACAATCTGGTTATGCTGTCAATCATGATTGATGAATCTAATGTGAATAACATCGATGACGTAATCGAGAGTAATAAAGATAAGTTACAAATGACGTTGATGACTATTCATGCAGAAACCATCTCTCTTTACAGAGAGATGATTAGAAACAAGGAAGATGAGAGATCAAATGATAAAGATATTTTTTCTCAACGGGAAAATGAAATTCTTTATTGGGCCAGCATGGGTAAAACCTATCAGGAGATAGCACTGATATTAGATATTAAAACAGGCACCGTTAAATTTCACATCGGCAATGTTGTGAAAAAACTCGGCGTATTAAATGCCAAACATGCAATCAGACTTGGCATCGAGCTACAACTCATCCGACCGGTTCAGTCATAGGCTCGAAAGACAGTGGCCACTCTCGCAACTTACTTTCAACAAATTCCTGATTGTGATTTATACGGCGAACTAGCACATCCTGGCTTTCATTATCGACAGGTAAAAAAAGTAGATAAACCCTTTCGTGTTTTTCTGACATACCCTGTTCAACAATCGAAATTTTCCAACCAGAACGTTTCAGTATTGTAAGCATAGGATGGCTGACAATCGTGTAAACACCATCATATCCTTTACTCTTTGAGTAATTCACCGTTGCCAAGAAGAACATCGTACTAACGGGATAAGAATTTCCTAGAATAGTTTTCGACCGCGCTTTATCTACAAAAAACCGACTCGACTCAATATATTTTCCCTCTGGAATATCTATTTTTTCAAAATACGGAAAAAATGTTCCGGTGATCATATTAGGATATTTCGTTTCAATTAGCCGAGAACTGCAAATAACCTGATCATCCTCTACGCCGAAAAGATAAGTCGCATTATCATCATCATACTGATCGAACTCCATCCCGTTAATACATTTTACCGCCCAATTCAGCCTATCCTTGAACGTTTCTTTCCTAAGCGTAAACAATTCTTCCGATTTTTTTTCCGACAGTAGTGTGTAGCTTACATCGAATATTTCTAACATTTTTCCTCCATTAAAAATTTGCAGCTAGACATCAAAAAAACAGATAGACCATCCAATAGACTCTTTCGCCTTTTAACAAAAACCTAGGCTTATTGTTATTGTATTCTGTCGCTTTCCACGATAGTTGTACAGATGCAACCTGCATTGTCAGCAAGAGTTCACACACGAAAAAACATTGCGAGAAAATCAAACATAAACATAGGGTAAACAGATAAAAAAAATCCGGAACGCGAGGCGGTTCCGGATTTTTATATAATCTAATCTGTGCGTTACTTCTCTGTTTTATCCTGCAACTGCCCGACTTGCGGCAAACCAGTGCTGGCAGAAGAAGAAAGCAAACCTGTCTCAGCATAGTTAAACAGTTTTTCACGCGTGTCCGTGATATCCAGATTGCGCATGGTCAACTGACCAATACGGTCATCCGGTGAGAAGACCGAGTCGCCTTTCTCCATCGTCAGACGTTCTGGTTTATAGGTCAGATTGTCAGACACCGTGTTCATGATGGAGTAATCATTGCCACGACGCAGTTCCAGCGTCACTTCGCCAGTGATAGCACTGGCAATCCAACGCTGAGAAGAATCACGCAGCATCAACGCCTGAGAGTCAAACCAGCGCCCCTGATACAGGAAACGACCCAGTTGACGGCCATTCGCGTGATATTGCTCGATGGTGTCTTCGTTGTGGATACCAGTAACCAGACGCTCATAGGCAATGTGCAGCAGTGCCATTCCCGGCGCTTCATAGATGCCGCGGCTTTTTGCTTCGATGATCCGGTTTTCGATCTGGTCGCTCATGCCCAGACCGTGACGACCGCCGATGCGGTTCGCTTCCAGCATCAGTTCAACATCATCGGTAAAGGTCTTGCCGTTCAGCGCAACCGGATGGCCACGCTCAAAGCGGATGGTCACTTCTTCTGCCGGGACTTTGACGTTCTCATCCCAGAATTTCACGCCCATAATCGGGTTAACGATTTTGACGCTGGAATTCAGGAATTCCAGATCCTTCGCTTCGTGCGTCGCACCCAGAATGTTGGAGTCAGTCGAATAGGCTTTTTCAGCCGACATTTTATAGCCGAACCCTGCCTGTGACATAAACTCGGACATTTCCTGACGGCCGCCCAACTCATCAATAAAATCGGTATCCAGCCACGGCTTGTAAATCTTCAGTTCAGCATTGGTCAGCAGGCCGTAGCGATAGAAACGCTCAATATCGTTTCCTTTGTAAGTACTGCCGTCGCCCCAGATGTTCACGCCGTCTTCTTTCATCGCGGCAACCAGCATCGTACCGGTCACGGCACGGCCCAGCGGTGTGGTGTTGAAATAGGTCACGCCTGCCGTTGTGTTATGGAATGCGCCACACTGAATGGCAGCGATACCTTCGGCGACCAACTGTTTACGGCAATCGATAAGGCGAGCATTTTCTGCGCCATATTCCATAGCCCGACGTGGGATTTCCTCGTAGTCATCCTCGTCTGGCTGTCCCAGATTTGCGGTATACGCATAAGGAACCGCGCCCTTTTGACGCATCCAAAGCAGCGCAGCGCTGGTATCCAGACCACCCGAGAACGCAATACCAATACGCTGACCAACCGGAAGATGCTTGAGAATCGTTGTCATAAATGTAATCCCTGCTCGAAAGATCTATGGATAGAAGCGTAGTCGCTCACACCATTATGTTACGCCATACATTCCTGAGCGTTCATGCCCTGTGTACATCACTACACCAAACGGGCCGGTCGATGACCAAAATTGACACGCTCACAAATGCATATTTATGCAAAATAAGTGAGTGATAATTTAAACATCTTTTTGGCGGGACAGGAAGAGAAGAGTCATGCTTTCGTGCAAAAAAATTCGTGGCTAATTCACGACCAAGTTAGCGAGTATAGCGCCATCTTCTCTTTAGGCTAAGCAGCAAAAATCGTTTACGCGACTCACTCGACACTAATAAAACATCGTTTCATTTTTACGACATTTCTTTGCTATCCTCTGGCGGTTAACACCTTCCCTTGCATATTGCTGGAGATGCTATGTCTAAGAAAGTCGCCGTTCTGCTAGCCCCTGGGTTTGAAGAAGCGGAAGCGATTATGGTGATTGATGTACTGCACCGTATGAAGATAGAAGTCACCATGCTGTCATGCTATGACAGACTGGAGTTACACAGTTATCACAATATTCGCATGTTTGCCGATGCGCTGCTGGAAAGAAACCAGGACACGCTGTTTGATGCCGTGGTTATTCCTGGCGGCCCGCAGGGTACAGTGAACCTGGCCGCAAACCCGATGGTTGTCGAGTTCATCCGCCGCCATGACGAGGCGGGCAAGCTGATCTGCCCACTGTGCTCCGCAGCCGCACGCGTACTGGGTGGCAACAAACTGCTTAAAGGCCGTCGCTACGTCTGCTCCGGGGATTTATGGCAAGACGTGACCGATGGCGTTTATGTCAACGAGAAAGTCGTGGAAGACGGCAATCTGATCAGCGGCAAAGGGCTGGGCGTGTCATTTGATTTTGCCTTTACCATCGCCACCCGTCTGACCGGTGACAAGGAAGACGCCAACTTCCAGGTTGAGCACATCGATTACGATTACTGGCGCGTGCCAGCGTAACCGTTCACCAGCCTAATGATAAGGCGCGCACCATCGCGCCTTCCTGCTTGACCTTCCTACTTGAATAAACTGAATAGTCTTAATAGCCTTCCCCATAGCGCTCTCGGTACTCTTTCGGCGTGATGTCATACCCTTTCTTAAAGACAGCGTAAAAGTAAGGCAATGAAGGGTAGCCACACATCAACGAGATCTCACTAATCGAGAGCGAGGTCGAGATCAGCAAATTTCGCGCCCGATCCAACTTCTCCGCGTGAATCACACCGTGGATCGTCTGACCAACCTCATCTTTGAAGCGCTTTTCTAAATTTGAGCGGGAAATCCCTACCGCATCCAGCACCTGCTCGACCTTAATGCCTTTACAGGCGTGATAGCGGATAAAGTGCATCGCCTGAATAACGGCAGGATCGTGCACGGAGCGATAGTCCGTAGAGCGACGCTCGACCACTCGAACCGGCGGCACCAGAATACGTTGCAGCGGCAAATCGGCCTGATTCAGCAATAGCTGATGCAGCAGTTTCGCAGCACGATATCCCATTTGGCGCGTACCTTGCGCCACTGATGACAACGCCACGCGTGAAAGATAGCGAATCAGATCTTCGTTATCGATCCCGATGACGCACAGCTTTTCTGGTACGGCAATATTCAAATGCTCGCAGACCTGTAACAGGTGGCGCGCGCGGGAATCCGTCACCGCGATAATTCCCGTCTGCGGCGGCAGCCCTTGTACCCAGTCGGCCAGCCGATTTTGTGCGTATTGCCAGTTATCCGGTGAGGTTTCCATTCCCTGATACACCACGCCCTGATACTTTTCTGCCGCCACCAACTGCCGGAAAGCATGCTCCCGCTCCTGTGCCCAGCCTTTCCCACCCGATGCTGGCAGGCCATAAAAAGCAAAGCGGTTCAGCCCTTTCTCTTTGAGATGCATAAACGCGCTTTCCACCAGTGCATAATTATCTGTAGCGATGTAATGCACTGGTGGGTAATCCTCGGGCTGATGGTAGGAACCACCAACTCCCACCAATGGCACGTTCACATCCTGTAATAGCTGTTTGATCTGGCTATCGTCAAAATCAGCAATCACGCCATCGCCTAGCCATTCTTTGATGTTATCAATACGGCAACGGAAGTCCTCTTCAATGAAGATGTCCCAATCACACTGAGAAGCCTGTAAATATTCGCCAACTCCCTCAACCACCTGACGGTCATACACTTTGTTGGCATTAAACAGCAGCGTGATGCGATAGCGTTTTTCAAACATGGTTATTGGTGCTCATTAATCGCAAGTTCCTTGAATAAAACCCTCTTTCTTGAATAGCACAGCGCCCCCAGAGGCCAAAATAATTTGCTGATTATTGCGAGCCGCCACGTGTTTCCTCCACAGACCCCGCATCACATCATACTCGCCGTTTTGTGGCAGTATCCATCCACACCGCCAGCAGCAGGATCCCGCCTTTCACGACGTATTGCCAGAACGTCGGCACATCCAGCATGCTCATCCCATTATCCAGCGACGCCATGATAAATGCCCCCATCACCGCACCCGCCACGCTGCCAATACCGCCCGCCAGACTGGTTCCGCCAATCACGCAGGCCGCAATCGCATCCAGCTCGGCAATATTCCCGGCGGATGGCGACCCCGCCCCCAATCGTGAACTGAGAATCAACCCAGCGACCGCGACCATCAGGCCGTTAATCGCAAACACCGCCATTTTGGTGCGTTCGACATTCACTCCCGATAAACGTGCAGCATCGATGTTCCCGCCCACCGCATAGATACGGCGACCAAACGCGGTTCGCGTCGCCAGAAAAATACCGCCCAACATCAACAGCGTCAGCACCAGAACCGGCGTTGGCACGCCACGGTAGTCATTTAGCAGATAGATGGCCCCCAGTACGACCAGTGCCGTCACTGTCTGACGGCCAATGTCGCCAGAAGGTGGATTTATCGGTAATCCTAACCGAGCACGGCGACTGCGCCGGCGCCACTGCCAGCCAATAAACACCATCAGCCCGATGGCACCGAACATAAAACCGATGCCGGAAGGCAGATAGCTCTGTCCGATCTGCGACATTGCCTCACTGGTCGGGGAAACCGTCGTCCCATTGGTAATGCCGATCAGAATGCCGCGAAAAGCCAGCATTCCCGCCAGCGTCACGATAAAAGAAGGGACTTTCCGGTAGGCGATCCACCAGCCGTTCCAGGCACCAAGCAATAATCCCAGCGCAAGTGTCACAACGATGGTCAACGGCAAAGGCCAGCCAAACCAAACATCAAAAATAGCCGCCGCGCCCCCTAATAGCCCCATCATCGAGCCAACCGACAGGTCAATCTCAGCAGAGATAATGACGAACACCATACCGACCGCCAGAATGCCGGTGATCGCCGTTTGCCTCAGCAGGTTGGAGAGATTGCGCGCACTAAGGTACGCCCCATCGGTCATGTAGGTGAAAAAGAGCATGATGGCGATGATGGCGGCAATCATCACGTAGACCTGAAGGTTGATGCTTTTCAGCCGTTGCAGCATCGAGACAGATCCGGCGATATGTTGTTGTTCAGACTGCGATGTTTTCAGCACGGTGTTCACTCCTTAATGCAGCTTCCATAACCTGTTCCTGGGTTAAATCACGATTGATCAAATCCGCTTTGATACGCCCCTGATGCATCACCAGCACCCGATCGCTCAACCCCAGCACTTCGGGCAGTTCGGAAGAAATGACAATGACGGCAATGTGCTGTTTTACCAGCGCATTAATGAGTTTATAGATTTCATATTTGGCACCGATATCGATGCCACGCGTGGGTTCATCAAGGATGAGAATACGAGGATTCAGCAGCAGGCATTTCGCCAACACCGCTTTTTGCTGGTTACCGCCGCTTAAGCGGGCGATCGCCAGTTCTGGGCTGGAGGTTTTCACTTTCAGATTTACTAGCGACTGCCGGATGATGTCCTGCTCACGCGCATCATCCAGCGTGGAAAGTGCCCCTGTGAATTGATCGAGCGCCGCCAGCGTCATATTCTGCGCTACGCTCATCACTGGGACGATGCCGTCCTTCTTACGATCCTCTGGCACCATTGCAATGCCTTGTGCCATAGCCTGCTGGCAGTTGCTGATAGTCACCCGCTTGCCGTCGATAACTACGTTGCCCTGCCAGCGGCCGTGATAGGCACCGAACAGGCACTGCACCGTCTCTGTCCGCCCTGACCCGACCAGCCCAGCGATACCCAGAATTTCTCCCCGATGTAGCGAGAACGAGACATCATCCACCCGGCGAATGTGGCGATTGACCGGGTGCCAGGCGGTAAGGTGTTCTACACGCAGCACTTCTTCACCAATGACATGCGGTTCATTGGGGTAAAGCTCTGTCAGTTCTCGCCCCACCATCATGGCAATGATCTGATCCTCACTCAGCTCAGCCGCCGGACGCGTGCCGATATGCTTCCCATCGCGAATGACGCAAATCACATCAGAAATGGCTTTAACTTCGTTGAGCTTGTGCGAAATATAGATGCAGGCGATACCGTGATCGCGCAGATCCTGAATGATCTCAAGCAGGATGCCCGTTTCCCGTTCAGTCAATGAGGCGGTAGGTTCATCCAGCACCAGCAGACGCACCTGCTTGTTGAGCGCCTTGGCGATTTCCACCAGTTGCTGCTGACCTAATCCGAGTTCTCCCACTTTGGTATTCGGGTCGACAGCCAGCTTGACCTGTTCCAACATGCGCTGGCAGCGTAGATACATATTGTCGTAATCCATCACGCCAAAACGCGTCCACTCATTGCCCAGGAACATGTTCTCCAGCACCGTCATCTCTTTCACCAGCGCCAGCTCCTGATGAATAATCGCGATGCCTTTTTGCTCCGTATCGCGGATATGGTTGGCACGCAGTTCATCACCGGAGAAGATAATCTGCCCGTCATAGCTGCCATGTGGGTAGATGGCACACAGCACCTTCATTAAGGTCGATTTCCCTGAGCCATTCTCACCGCACAGCGACAAAACCTGACCGGCCTCCAGCATCAGGCTGACGTTATCGACGGCTTTCACCGTACCAAACGCCTTCGTGATGTTTTTCATTTCTAACAGATGCGGCATCATGACCTCCATGATTCAGGTGTATCAGACCTAACGTCAGCGACAGTGGCGAGCCACAACCTCATGTCGTGGCCCGGTAACCTCTTTCCTACATCCTGAAATCTATTGGCCGCGAAATGTGTTAATACACATCCGCCTTTTTGTGGAAGCCATCGACAATGATGGTGGAATCGATATTGGACTTATCGACGGGAATCGGCGTCAGTAAGAAGGAAGGGATATCTTTCAACCCATTGTTTAGTTTAGCGTTAGACTCCGGCGCTTTACCTGACCCCAGTGCCACTGCGATATCTGCGGCATCTTTCGCCAGTTTGCTGATCGGTTTATAGACCGTCATGGTCTGTGTCCCAGCGACAATACGTTTGATCGCCGCCAGATCGGCATCCTGACCGGAAATAGCCACTTTCCCCGCTAATCCCTGTGCGGCCAGCGCCTGAATCGCCCCACCCGCCGTGGCATCATTCGACGCGACGACAGCATCAATCTTATTGCTGTTCGCCGTTAGCGCATTTTCCATAATTTTCAGCGCGTTCTCCGGTAGCCAGGCATCGACCCACTGATCGCCAACCACCTTGATCTTCCCACTCTCGATCAACGGCGTGAGCACTTTCATTTGCCCCTGACGAAACAGCTTCGCGTTATTATCGACTGGTGAACCGCCCATTAAGAAGTAGTTCCCGCCTGGCACCTTATCGACGAGATATTTCGCCTGTAGCTCGCCAACCTTTTCATTATCAAATGAAATATAAAAATCCACATCCGCATTATTAATCATGCGATCGTAAGCAAGCACTTTTATTCCCTCACGTTTTGCTTCTGCAATAACATTGCCAAGCACCTGTCCGTTATAAGGAATAATAACTAATACATCGACACCGCGATTGATCATGTTTTCTATTTGAGAAATTTGCGTGGCTTCATTGCCGTTTGCCGATTGGACAAAAACATCCGCGCCCTGTTTTTTGGCTTGTTCAACAAAAAGATCGCGATCTTTCTGCCAGCGTTCAAGACGTAAATCATCAATCGCCATGCCTATTTTAACATCCTTCGCGAAGCCGGGCTGACAGGCTAAAGTGAATACGGCACAAGCTGAGAGTAAAAAATGTTTAACTTTCATCATAGCGTACCTTTTTATTTAAAATGCAGGGCTGAGGACTCCAATAGCCAGATGAGTATTGTCGCTAAATACCCCCCCATCAATTACAGATTTTTATCCTCCAATTATGTTTTTTGGTTTAATTTCCGTTTTTTGATACGGGTCATATTTTATTGTTGAACGACATATTCATGTTGTTACTTATTGCGGAGCGTATTCAGATTAAAATACCGTCATTTTTGCGACACAGCACACATTTAATAATTCTCTGAATTTCAGTGTGAAATAACGTAATTGAGGAAATGCTCATCCGCTCCGAAAATTAATCGCATTACCGTCTCTTCCGTCTGGGTGGTTTCTAAGGAGTCAACGATGCAAGCCTATTTTGAACAGATCGAAAAAGTCCGTTATGAAGGTAGCCAAAGCAACAATCCCTTCGCCTTTCGTCACTACAATCCCGATCAGGAAATTCTCGGTAAACGTATGGCGGACCATTTGCGTTTTGCCGTCGCTTATTGGCACACATTCTGCTGGAACGGAGCGGACATGTTTGGCGTCGGCTCCTTTGCCCGTCCGTGGCAGCAGTCGGGAGAGGCACTGGAGTTAGCGAAGCGCAAGGCGGACATCGCATTCGAATTCTTTCAAAAACTGAGCGTGCCTTACTACTGCTTTCATGACGTCGATGTCGCTCCAGAAGGGAACTCACTGAAAGAGTATTTACACAACTTTGCCGTGATCACCGATGTGCTGGCGGAAAAGCAGCAGGCTAGCGGTGTAAAGCTGCTGTGGGGCACCGCCAACTGCTTCACCAATCCCCGTTATGGCGCTGGTGCAGCCACCAACCCTGACCCTGATGTGTTTGCCTGGGCGGCAACACAGGTGTTCACCGCGATGAACGCAACCCAAAAACTGGGCGGTGAAAACTATGTACTGTGGGGCGGGCGTGAAGGATATGAAACGCTGCTCAATACCGATCTGCGTCAGGAACGTGAACAGATCGGCCGCTTCATGCAGATGGTTGTCGAGCATAAACACAAAATCGGTTTTCAGGGCACACTGCTCATCGAGCCAAAGCCGCAGGAACCGACCAAACACCAGTACGATTACGATGTCGCCACCGTTTATGGCTTCCTCAAACAGTTTGGGCTGGAAAAAGAGATTAAAGTTAACGTGGAAGCCAACCACGCGACACTGGCTGGCCACTCGTTCCACCATGAAATCGCCACCGCTGTCGCGCTGGGCGTTTTCGGATCGGTCGATGCGAATCGCGGCGACCCGCAGCTTGGCTGGGACACCGATCAGTTCCCTAACAGCGTGGAAGAGAACGCGCTGATCATGTATGAGATTCTCAAAGCGGGCGGCTTTACGACGGGTGGCCTGAACTTTGACGCCAAAGTTCGTCGCCAGAGCACCGATCGCTATGACCTTTTCCATGCGCATATCGGCGCGATGGATACGATGGCGCTGGCGCTCAAGGCTGCTGCCAGAATGATTGAAGATGATAAGCTCAATCAACTGGTCGCCAAGCGCTATGCGGGCTGGAACGGAGAACTGGGTCAGCAAATTCTACAGGGTAATTCATCGCTGGAATCGCTCGCCCACTACGCGGAAAACCACCAACTGGCACCACAGCACCAGAGCGGCCAGCAAGAATTGCTGGAAAATCTGGTTAACCGCCACCTATACCCTAAATAATTCGAGTTTCAGGACAAAACGTATTCGTTTTGAATAACGCGAAGCGTTAGCCCTTTAGGGCGATGCTCATCAATGAGCATCGTAACATGGCAAGCGAAGGTATCCCGATGAGCTTACTCAGGTAAGTGATTCGGGTGACAAATCTGCCGGGAGCAGATTTGAACGCTGCTTGCAGCGGCCCTTCAGGGCGAGGCCACGACGGGCCGAGTATTTGGACGTAGCCAACGCACATGCAACTTGAAGTATGACGGGTATATTTGGCTAGAGCGGTACGCTTGCCTGCTACGGCAGGTTAAAAAACTGCCGTAACACGAGGTTATCAGGAGCCACTATGTATATCGGTATTGATCTGGGTACGTCTGGCGTTAAAGCCATCCTGCTGGATGAAGCTGGAGAGGTGATTGCCAGCCATAGCGCCGCGTTGAGCATTTCGCGTCCGCACCCGCTCTGGTCGGAACAAGCGCCTGAAGACTGGTGGCAGGCAACCGACCAGACACTACAGGCGCTGGCGGCAACGCATAGCCTCCGTGCGGTGAAGGCGCTAGGGCTGACAGGACAAATGCACGGAGCCACCTTATTGGACGCCCGCCAGAACGTGCTGCGCCCTGCGATTCTCTGGAATGACGGACGTAGCGCAGCGCAATGTCGAACGCTGGAACAGTTAGTACCTACATCACGCCAGATTACTGGCAACCTGATGATGCCAGGCTTTACCGCCCCCAAACTAAAATGGGTGCAGGAAAATGAAAACGCTATCTTTCGTCAAATCGACAAGGTTCTGCTGCCAAAAGACTACCTCCGCTGGCGTCTGACAGGGGAATTCGCCAGTGATATGTCCGATGCGGCCGGAACCCTTTGGCTAGACGTCGCCAAACGGGACTGGAGCGACGCTCTGCTGGAAGCCTGTTCGCTGACCCGTGAACACATGCCCACACTGTATGAAGGCAGCCAAATTACCGGTTATCTGCGACCGGACATTGCCAGTCGCTGGGGTATGGATACCATCCCTGTTATTGCTGGCGGTGGAGATAACGCAGCCGGCGCGATTGGCGTCGGGCTGTATCAAACCGGTCAGGCAATGCTGTCTCTCGGCACATCCGGCGTTTACTTCGCCGTCAGTGACGGCTTTCTCAGCAATCCACAGCATGCCGTCCACAGTTTCTGCCATGCACTGCCAAATACCTGGCACCTGATGTCCGTGATGTTAAGCGCAGCATCCTGCCTGGATTGGGTCGCCCGCCTGACACACGCCGAGAGCGTATCTGCACTGTTGCAGGAGGTCGCCTCAACGCCAGCCGATAATGCCATCACACCGGTGTGGTTCTTGCCCTATTTATCCGGTGAACGCACACCGCACAATAATCCCGATGCCAAAGGGGCATTCTGGGGACTTACCCATCAACACGGCCGCCCAGAACTGGCAAAAGCGGTACTGGAAGGCGTGGGGTTTGCGCTTGCTGACGGGATGGATGCACTGCATATGACGGGGCTCAAACCCGATAGCATCACGCTGATTGGTGGTGGTGCGCGCAGCGCCTACTGGCGGCAAATGCTGGCGGATATCAGTGGTCAAACGCTGAAGTACCGTACAGGAGGGGATGTCGGCCCAGCGCTAGGTGCTGCACGTCTGGCACAAATCGCTATGCATCCCCATACGCCACTGGCGGAGATCTTACCACCGCTACCGCTGGAACAGGTTCATCAGCCGGATCCTCAGCGTCATGCCGACTATGCCGAACGGCGGCGCACATTTAAAGCGCTCTACCAACAGCTTAGTCCGTTGATGTAACACTGTTCGTCCAATGTACTGGACAGTTCATCAACTCACCCAGCGCCGCGCATCAATCTTCTGTAGCGCCATCGAAAGCAGCAGGCTACCCGCCAGCGCGATGGAAAAAACATAAAAAATATCGAGAACCGGGTGAGATGGTAACGCGACATCATGCGTTCGCAGATAGTGAATAATCAACGCATGGAAACCGTAAATCGCCAGCGAATGGCGCGAAATGATAGCAAAACCGGGTAGAACCCGCTGGCTAAAATACTGCTTAAACACGATCAACAGGCTGACCGCAGCCAGGAAAACTAACGGGCCACAGTAGATATAAAACGTCTGAGTGAACGTGTCATTCAATAATGTGTGATGCTTCGTCCCCATCGCAATCAGCGCGACACACGCAATGAAGAAAGGGATAGCGGCCAGCACGACTTTCTTTGGCACGTCCAACATGCCCAACGCTCGCCCCAGCGCGGCATACAGCACGTAGTAAAACGTATCGCCGTAAATATAGAGATTAACGGGTAGTAATTTAAACCCTTCAAACCCCACTCGCCCCGTATTGGGGTTGGCGACAACAGCTAATAAGATAATCAAGACCGCCAAATATTTGCCCGATACTGGCTTGATTGTAATAAGTGGAGAGAGCAGATAAATCACTACAATGGCGTAGAAAAACCATAAGTGATAAAAGACCGGTTTTTGTAGCGCATGGTGCAATGAATTCAGGCCATTAATCGGTGTGAGTGTCGCAATATAGATCAGCGCGACCGTACTATAAAAAAGCAGACATAAGCCGATACGCAGAAAATGTTTTTTCCCCGCACTACGCTCACCAAAAAATAAGTAGCCCGAGATCATGAAAAACAGCGGGACGCAGACGCGTGAAGCAGAGTTCAGGACATTCGCCACATCCCAGTGCCCGTCGCCCGGTATGCCGCCCGCAGTAATATAGTAGGTTGTGCTATGAATCAGAACGACCATCATGCAGGCCAGCGCCCGCAGGTTATCAATCCAGCCGATCTTATCTGTCATGCACAACCTCTTGAAAGCAAAGCGCTATTCAAAACAGCGTAGCCGTTGTTAAGCGCTGACACAATCTACTATCAACGATCAGCGACTAACCATCGGGCAAATCTGAGTGCTTAGGACGAATTAACGCAGAAAATCCACATCGATTTAGGCTACGCATGCGCACCCACCCGCAGTGGCAGGCGCGCAGGGTTTTAAGGAAGTATGCTGTTAGAACAATCCCATCGGCTTATCAGAGTAACTCACCAGCAGGCATTTGGTTTGTTGATAGTGTTCCAACATCATTTTATGGTTTTCACGCCCGATACCAGACTGCTTGTAGCCCCCAAATGCCGCATGCGCCGGGTAGGCGTGATAGCAGTTGGTCCAGACTCGACCAGCCTGAATGCCGCGCCCCATTCGGTAAGCGATGTTGCCGTTACGGCTCCACACGCCAGCGCCCAGGCCGTATTCTGTATCGTTGGCAATCTCCAGCGCATCTTCCATCGTCTTGAACGTCGTTACCGCCAGCACCGGGCCGAAAATTTCCTCCTGGAAGACGCGCATACTGTTTTTACCGAACAATATCGTTGGCTCCAGATAGTAACCTTCTGCCAGCCCACCAGGCATCGCCTTACGCTGGCCGCCCGTGAGCACCCGCGCGCCCTCTTTCTTACCGATATCAATATAGTTAAGGATGGTGTCAAGCTGGCCGGCTGACACCTGTGCGCCCATCATGGTTTTGCTGTCCAGCGGGTTACCGGTACGGATAGCCTCAACGCGCTTGATTGCCCGCTCCATAAAGCGATCGTAGATCGATTCCTGCACCAGCGCGCGGCTCGGGCAGGTACAAACCTCTCCCTGATTGAAGGCAAACAGCGTGAAACCTTCGAGTGCTTTGTCAAAGAAGCTGTCTTCCTTATCCATCACATCGGCAAAGAAGATGTTCGGCGATTTTCCGCCCAACTCCAGCGTCACTGGCGTCACGTTCTGCGCCGCATAGCTCATGATCTGCTGGCCCACTTCGGTCGACCCGGTGAACGCGACTTTCGCAACGCGTTTCGATGTTGCCAGATACTCGCCAATCTCGCTCCCCGACCCATTGACGACATTAATGACCCCCGCGGGGAGTAGATCCTGAATCAACTCCATCAAAATTAGCACCGACATCGGCGTCAGCTTGGCAGGCTTCAGCACAATACAGTTACCGGCAGCCAGTGCTGGTGCCATCTTCCAACAGGCCATCAGCAGCGGGAAGTTCCAGGGAATAATCTGCGCAACAACGCCGAGAGGCTCATGAAAATGATAGGCCACGGTATCGCCGTCAATTTCGCTAATCGCCCCCTCTTGCGCACGGATACAGGCCGCGAAATAGCGGAAGTGGTCAATCGCCAGCGGCACATCCGCCCCGCTGGTTTCACGTATCGGTTTACCGTTATCCCAGGTTTCCACCTGCGCCAGCCGTTCAAGGTTTTGTTCCATCCGGTCGGCAATACGATTAAGCACCAGCGCCCGCTCCTGCACCGACAGACCACCCCATTTCGCTTTTGCGTTATGAGCCGCATCCAACGCATGGTCAATATCTCGCGTTGTCGAACTGGCTACTTCACACATAGGTTGACCCGTTACTGGCGTCAAATTGACAAAATACTGACCCGCATCAGGTGGAACCCAAGCTCCGCCGATAAAATTGTCATAGCGTTTTTTCAGATTAAGAGAGCCGACATCACCAGATGCAGATCGGCCTTCGAGATTATCGTGCGCCATTTCAGTCTCCTTTTCATTTCCGGGTGAGCGGCCATGCCGCAGTGAAAAAAAGAGGCAAGCAGTAAGCCGCTACATAAAGCCTATACGGGGTATGACGTTAGCGACAGGATTCGGCCAGAGAAGAAGGCAACTCTTCGAGTTGACGCACAGTTTCTTTCCTGTTGCAGGAAAAATACACATTGCTATGCGAGCACACTCGCTGTTCCTGGAGAAAAATTCGCATCCCTTCAGGCTCGGTGAAATAATACTTTTAATTTCCAGGGTTACTAACATGCAGGTATTTCAGGTGGAAGAGGTTCATTTACGAGCAGATGCCGCCCTTGAAGGCGCAACGCAACATTCGGTCTATCATCCCGATTCGCTGCATCAGCCACAGTCTGACTGGCTGGCGGAAGAGGTGCCCGTGGCGCTGGTTTATAACGGCATCTCACATGTTGTGATGATGGCTTCACCGAAAGAGTTGGAACCATTCGCTCTCGGATTTTCCTTATCTGAAGGTATTATCCAATCACCAGCAGATATCTACGGTATTGATGTGCAACCCGCCTGTAACGGTATTGAAGTTCATATTGAGCTTTCTAGCCGACGCTTTGCCGGGCTAAAAGAACGACGCAGATCGATGGATGGGCGCACAGGCTGCGGCGTATGTGGCGTAGAGCAGCTTGCGGAAATCGGCAAACCGGTGGTGCCTCTGCCTTTCACTCAGACATTTTCCCTCAGCAAACTTGAAAATGCGCTGGCGCGACTGCGCGATGTGCAGAAGATCGGCCAGATGACCGGTTGCACTCATGCCGCAAGCTGGGTAGCACCAGACGGCACGCTGTGCGGGGGGAGTGAAGATGTCGGCCGCCATGTCGCGCTGGATAAATTGCTTGGCACTCGAGCAAAGCAAGGGTGGCAGCAAGGGGCGGCACTGGTTTCCAGCCGAGCCAGCTATGAAATGGTACAAAAATCTGCCATGTGTGGCGTGGAAATCCTGTTTGCTGTCTCGGCAGCCACTTCGCTGGCCGTTGACGTTGCACAGCGCTGCAACCTGACGCTGGTGGGTTTTTGTCGACCAGGACATGCGACAATTTACACGCATCCGCAACGCCTGAGCGAGTAAGCTATTGCCGTCAGAATCACGATAGCTCTCCACAGGCACACAAGCTATTTGAAGCATGACGGTATAGATTAATTTGTTTTTACATAATGCAATAACGACATAACCGTTTGTTATCATGAGGTAAAGCAATATGGTTCATCGCACCAGATCGAGAATAATCATTTTCAATATCATTTAATTAACTATAATGAACGTATTGCTTACGCGGTACTAACAGAACAGTGCCGTAACATTTTTTTTACCATGGAGATGCTAAACATGAGTTATTCACTGCCATCGCTGCCTTATGCTTATGACGCACTGGAACCGCATTTCGACAAAGAAACGATGGAAATTCACCATTCCAAACACCATCAGGCTTACGTCAATAATGCTAATGCCGCGCTGGAATCCCTGCCTGAGCTGGCTAAATTATCGGTTGAAGAGCTGATTGCTCAACTGGATAAGGTCCCTGCTGAGAAAAAAGCAGCACTGCGTAACAACGCCGGCGGCCACGCTAACCACAGCCTGTTCTGGAAAGGCCTGAAATTAGGCACTACGCTGACTGGCGATCTGAAAGCAGCAATCGAACGTGATTTCGGCAGCGTTGATGCGTTTAAAGAGAAATTTGAGCAGGCAGCAGCAACCCGTTTCGGTTCTGGCTGGGCCTGGCTGGTTCTGAAAGACGACGGCAAGCTGGCTGTGGTTTCTACCGCAAACCAAGACAGCCCACTGATGGGTGAAGCGGTTTCTGGCGCATCTGGCTACCCGATCGTCGGTCTGGATGTGTGGGAACACGCTTACTACCTGAAATACCAGAACCGTCGCCCAGATTACGCTAAAGCATTCTGGAACGTGCTGAACTGGGACGAAGCATCTGCTCGCTTCGCTGGCGCGAAAAAATAAAACCGCTGGATGCCTGATACGATCAGGTGACTTCTGCGTTTGAATCAAGGCTGGGATAACAACGTGTTATTCCAGCTTTTTATTATCCCTTTCATACTTCAAACCACATATACCCTGGCTTTCCTCACAATTCCCCACCGCCACACACAACCCAATCGCCACGATCTCGCACAGTTTACGCATCCCTGTTAGTGCATAGGCTTCAAGCCCGAAAAAAAGGCAACGCGTAAAGTTTCAGAGTAGAGTGCCGATATCTACTGCGGGTTTTTATCATGCTGTTTTGCAGGATTGGCTTGGCGCGTGGTAATCCGAGATGCTAACACCGCTAATCAAGTGTGCATCAGGATAATGAATTTGGCTCAATACGAGATAGTGGTGAAATGTGATGGCTATAAATTTTGACAATCTAAAAGTCGGTAAAAAATTAGGATTGGGCTTTTTCCTGATCCTGCTGATGACCATGGTAATTGCTGGTGCCGGCATTATGCATATAGGCTCGCTAAAAGACAGTATTGATAAAGTTAATTTAAGCAACAATATCAATGATGAGATCAACCAGGCTAAGTATTATCGCGCATTATACGGGGCCAATTATAATCCTGATGATATAAAAAAGAACATTGAGCATATTTCAAACATCAGTACACTCGCCGAAAAAGCAAAAATGTTTAGCTGGCCGGAAAATGATGCAGAGAAAATAGTCAGTATTCCTACATTAATTGCCAGTTATCAGGAAAAACAAAAAAATTATATTAATGCAGTGAACACCAAAGATGCCGTTAGAAAAAGTTGGAATATTTCAACAACGGAAAAACCTCTGGAACAGCTCAACGACCAATTAAAGATAGACAACAATAGTGCTAATCTTCAATTATTACTTTCTGACTTAAATCAAAAGCTGATTTCCGTTCGTTACCATGTTCGCGGTTTATTACTCTCAACGGATAAAGAATCCGAAGAAAAGTTGACGGATGCTATCAACGCCGCACAAACGTCACTGACTTTCCTTTATCAGAGTCTGTCTGCCGAACAGCGTGACACACTGGCGCCAGTTATGACGATCGTGAACAACTATGAAGAGCAGATCTTGGCCTATATGCCAGCCTATCAGGACGAAATGGCACAGGCCGGGCAAATGCGAGTTGTTGCCGATCAGTTGAATGTCGTTATCAAATCCCTCGCCAGCGATCAGCTTGCCGCCTCACAGGCCGATATTTACAACGCCACGCTACAAATGAGCATCGCGGCACTGGTTACGCTACTGCTTGGCCTGCTAATCTCCTGGTTTATTTCGCGTCAAATCACCACGCCACTGGGTAGCACATTGAGCATGGCTGAAAAAATTGCAACAGGCGACCTCACCATGTCCATCAATACCACCCGTAAAGATGAACTGGGCCAGTTGATGAGTGCGATGTCGAAAATGAATGACAACCTACACAATATGATCGATGACATTCGCGTCGGCGTCAGCCAGATTTCTAACGCGTCTGGCGAAATCGTAGCAGGCAACACAGACTTATCTTCACGTACCGAGCAACAGGCCGCTGCCGTTGAACAAACCGCCGCCAGCATGGAGCAGCTCACCGCAACGGTTAAGCAAAACGCAGACAACGCACACCATGCCAACAAGTTGGCTATTAGCGCGTCCCAAACCGCAAAACAGGGTGGCGAGCAGGTGAATAACGTGGTGCAAACCATGACCGCGATTGAGAACAGCTCCAAACGTATCGCGGAAATCACATCCGTCATCAACAGTATCGCTTTCCAGACTAACATTCTGGCATTGAACGCCGCTGTAGAAGCCGCCCGCGCTGGTGAGCAAGGCCGTGGCTTTGCTGTTGTCGCCAGCGAAGTCCGTAGTCTTGCTCAGCGTAGTTCTCAGGCTGCGAAGGAAATTGAAGGCCTGATCTCTGAATCCGTTAGTCAGGTATCACACGGTGCGACGCTGGTCGGCAATGCGGGCAAAACGATGAACGATATCGTCACTTCCATCACGCAGGTGCATGACATTATGGGGGAAATTGCCACCGCATCGGATGAACAAAGCCGGGGCATTACTCAGGTTAGCCAGGCGATTGTTGAGATGGATAGCACCACGCAGCAGAACGCCGCACTGGTCGAACAATCCTCTGCCGCCGCCGACTCGCTGGAAGAGCAGGCGAGACTGTTGAAGCAGGCCGTTTCCGTCTTCCGTCTGGCCAACGCACAGCATGATGATACCCCCGCCGGTATCGCGTTTAACAACCAAACGCATCGTCTGCACGCGCCGAGCTAAAATCAAAAACGGCAAAAATGACAAAGCCCCTATTTAATTAGGGGCTTTGTCAGTTAATCAGTACTATCAAGCATCCATCACTTATCCTCTGTCTACGCAGAGAAAAAGCTTCAGAACGATTTCGGCGCGTAGCCTGTCATCTCTTTTAAGCCCATTTCGCGCCCGAGTGCGGTCATCGGGTGCACAATCACCAAACCGCGAACGCTCTTCTTCAACGTCCCCATATCAGCCTGCTCTTTTTTCGTAATCGCACGGTTGAAAGGTAGGTCCGCCAGTTTCTGCGCTTCTTTGCTAAGTTTTTGTTCTCTCACGTTACGCAGGCGCTCAATCTCAGCCGTTAGCTTCTCGCAGGCTTCCAGATTGAGGGCGATTGCTTCGGCATCACCTTGTGCCAGCAGCGTGGTCTGCTTATGCGTCAGCTTATCCAATTGGTCGCTAAGGCGTTTGATCTCTGCTTTTTCCTGCTCTTTCATAAAAGATAACCTATATAACGGGAGAATAATGCGGGGCACAGCATACACTATACGCTAAATAATTCGAGTTGTTGGAAGAGTAGCCAACGCACAAACAGCGTGAAGTATGACGAGTATAAACGCCTGACGGCGTAGTAGGGTAATGTTGCAGAATGGGGTTAAAACGCCTTTTTCAGACTGATTTGCGCAATCAATGTGGTTAAGGATAAAACCAGCGTGGAACGCACCATCTGCTGATAACGCTGCTGTTGCATACTCACCAGAAGCGGATCGGCATCAGCCCCCAGAGGCAAAGCCGGCTCTGCGGGCAATGCCGCAACGCAGTGCAACTCGCCGATAGGCCCCAGAATTTCATCATCGGTAAAACGATAGTGCCGATCGTCATGTGCTAGCTCTTCGCCCAGCGCCATTAATAATTCCGCATCTTCATACTCTTTACGGCTGATCATCCCCAGGCCATAAATCAGTTTCAGGCGCACGGAAAGGTCGCCCAGTGGCCCCGTTCCCGTCATCAGGGGTTCAACGGCATATTTCACCGCATAGTCATCTTTACGGAACACCTGCAACATCAGGATGCTAGCCGCTTCAGCCAGCAATTCAACGGCGCAGAGCATAAAATCGCGCACGGTCTTCCCTGAGTTCAGCGCTTCCAGAACCCGGTTTTCAAACGCCTGTGTTTCTTCCATCGTCACTTCTCGACCCTTTAAACCCGCACACAGCATACCCATCTCGGTAGCATGCTTACCGGCAGGTGTGGCGACATCGCATTCCCGACGTCGCCCGTATACCTTTACACCGTGTCGAAAAGACCACACCTGCCTGGTGACGAGACGCGCCGATTACTGCATGGCGTTATACACATTCACTGCTTGCGCGACAACCTCGCTGTCAGCATCCAGGCCAGAAATCTGCACCAGCGCCGCCTGCACACCCTGTGTGTGGATTAACTCGGCCAGCTCCAGCACTTGCGGATCTTGTTCACTGCGATAATGCATCGCGGCAGCAATGCCGGTAATCAGGTTGTCATGCGGCAAATGGTATTCCAGTGTTCCGAGCAGCGGCTTGATTAGACGGTCACCAGCACTCAGCTTGCGCAGCGGCTGACGGCCAACGCGCTCTACATCATCATGCAGATGGGGGTTTTCAAAGCGGCTGAGAATCTTGTTAATATAGGCGGCGTGTTTATCTGCATCAAAACCATAGCGTTTGATGAGTACTGCACCGCTCTCTTCCATTGCGCCTTTGACCACGGCTCTAACTTTCGGGTCAAGAATCGCATCGCGGATCGTTTGATGGCGTGCCTGCTGGCCGAGGTAAGCCGTAATCGCATGGCCGGTATTGAGTGTGAACAGCTTACGCTCAACGAACGCCATCAGGTTGTCGGTCAGTTCCATACCGGGGATCGCTGGCAACTCGCCACAGAACTGGGTTTTATCGACGATCCATTCGCTGAAGGTTTCTACCGTCACCGCCAGCACATCATCGCTGCCCGCTTCGGAAGGCGGCACGATACGGTCCACAGCGGAATCCACGAATCCCACATGCTCGACCACCCATTCCTGATGACCTTCCGGCAGCAGTTTCAGCACATGCTGTTTTAACTGGCTGGTGCCACGCACCATATTTTCACAGGCGATAATGTTCAACGGCCGGGTATTACCGTCGTCATGACGTTTAACCAGCCCCTGAGCGATAGTTCCGGCGATTTTTTCCAGAATCTGCGGCCCCACAGCGGTCGTCACCAGATCGGCGACGGCAATAAGCGCAACGGCATCCTGACTGCCGCTGTGAACGGCGCTGACGTTACTGACGGTATCGACCTGAGTGTTATCACCAACAATCCGTACGGAATAGCTTTTACGGCTGTTGAGTGCATCCAACAGCGGCTGATTGACGTCAGCGAATGTCAGTTCGACGTTGGCATCCGCCAGCAATTTACCAATAAATCCACGGCCAATGTTACCTGCGCCAAAATGTAATGCTTTCATGAGACATAACCTTAAAAAGACATAAAAAGAGGCCGCCCGAAGGCGGCACTAGCCACATCAATTAGGCACTCTTTTTACCAGAGAGTAAGTCGAGTACTTCCTGAACATCTTGGGTATGCGCCAGACGTTCAATGACGGCATCATCATCCAGCGCGTTAGTCAGGCTGGTGATGACCTGAATATGTTCGTTGTTACGGGCAGCAATACCGATAACCAGGCGCGCCACCTCGTCTTCTTCATCGCCAAAGCGAACACCTTCAGGATATTGGCAGAAGACAACGCCCGTTTTCAGCACGCGGTCTTTCGCTTCAATCGTACCGTGTGGTACGGCAATTGATTCGCCCAGATAGGTAGAAGTCAGCTTTTCGCGCTCCAGCATCGCTTCAACATACTCAGGCTCGACGTAACCGCCTTTTACCAGTTGCTCACCGGCAAAACGGATTGCCTGCTCTTTATGTGTCGCATGCTGATTCAGGAAGACATTACCCGCACCCAGTTGGAACAGGTTCGTCTGCGCATCGGCTACGGCTGGTGCTGGTGTCGCTACCGTTTCAGGTTTCGCAGCACCCTGCGCTGCAACAAGACGGGCTGCCAAGTCACTATACAAGCCACTATCAAGGAAGTTGGTCAGCGAAATGTGCTGTGCCTGCGGCGCATGGCGCATCGCCCGTTCGGTCAGGTCGCGGTGCGTAATCACCAGATCGACATCGTCCGGCAAGCTATTGATCGCGCTGTTGGTCACCGAAATGTTGGTCAGCCCGGCATCCTGAACTTTCTTACGCAGCACACCAGCCCCCATCGCGCTGGAACCCATACCGGCGTCACAGGCTACGATGATTTTACGCACGGTGCTCATGTCGCCGCTGACACCCGTGTTAGTCGCCGCACCTTTGGAAGAGGCTTTCATTTCCTGCACGCGGCGTGTCGCGTCGCCCAGGTCTTCTTCTTTTTGCTTGGTACTTTTCAGCAAAATCGCTGACACAATGAAGGACACCGCGAAAGCGGCTGCGATGGCCGCGAGGTTAGCGAAGTAAGCGCCTTTTGGCGTCATCGCTAACACGGCCAGAATAGACCCCGGAGAGGCAGGAGAAACCAAACCGCCACCCAACACGCTCAGCGTAAATACGCCAGTCATCCCGCCCAGAATCACCGCGATAATCAGGCGCGGATTCATCAATACATAAGGGAAGTAGATTTCGTGGATCCCGCCTAGGAAGTGAATAATTGCCGCGCCCGGAGCTGATTCTTTCGCATTACCACGACCGAAGAACATGTAAGCCATCAGCACGCCCATACCCGGGCCTGGGTTCGCTTCGATCAGGAAGAAAATAGATTTGCCGGTTTCTGTCGCCTGTTGAATGCCCAGCGGTGAGAAGATACCGTGGTTGATGGCGTTATTCAGGAACAGAATTTTCGCGGGTTCAACGAAGATGGACGTAAACGGCAGCAGGTTGTTCTGTACCATCAGGTTAACGCCGGAAGCCAGCACCTGAGAGAAGACTTCAACCAGCGGGCCAATCGCCAAAAACGACAGAATTGCCAACAACATACCGATAATACCGGCAGAGAAGTTGTTGACCAGCATTTCAAAGCCGCTTTTGATTTTACCGTCAACCATGCGGTCAAAACGCTTGATCGTCCAGCCGCCTAACGGACCGACGATCATCGCGCCGAGGAACATCGGGATATCGGTCCCGACGATCACACCCATCGTCGTAATTGCACCCACTACACCACCACGCTCACCAAATACCAAGCGTCCGCCGGTATAACCAATCAGCAATGGCAGCAAATACGTGATCATCGGGCCAACGAGCTTCGCCAACGTGTCATTGGGAATCCAGCCCGTTGGGATAAACAGCGCGGTAATGATACCCCAGGCGATAAATGCGCCAATATTGGGCATCACCATATTACTCAGGAAGCGACCAAAGTTTTGCACCTTGATCTTAATATCTGGTGAAAGCATAAAAACACACCCCTATTGAAACGCGCTGACAATAAGAGCGCGTGGTAATTATCGTGAGACGGCGTGGCTATAAAAACACCGATTGCCACAAGAATATTTCCGTCATTATTACTGTATGCAGCGCGGACTCTAACACGCTGTTTTCATACCGCAACCTCATGGCAGCAACGTGACAAAAATCACACAACCACCCTACATCAACGATACAAATAGGTGATTTACTTCACAAAAAACCGTTAAAAATGAAAAACTAAACAGATTTGTAGACAAATACAGCACCTTAAATGTGATTTAAATCACACTTTAAAGGTCGGCATTTGTTTTATTTATGTGATATGTATCACAATTTATTTTCCTCTCTCGCCTGCCAAACTCATCTTATCCAGAATACCGCCCCGCTCATATTGACTCGCTAAAGGAGGTTATTAGGGATAATTCACGCCATTTACCCCTCTGAGTGCATTCATTACATTCCGCTGTTGCACAGGTAGTGCCGCCACCATACTGTTATATTGCGCAGCCTGCTGTGGCGTACGGAATTGCACCGACGCGCCGTTAAATATCGGCTGATCGCCCTGAGCCTGAAGGAAATCCCCAACCTGGATCAGGCTTTGTGCAAACGACGTGGCATTCGGAATAGCAGGTAGCAGCGCATTCGTCGGCTGTATTACCGTGCGCGCATAGAGCCGCTCATAAGGAATTTGCACCTCTTCAGGCTGCTTTAACGTACTGTGGGCATTGTCGGCCTGTGTTTTTGCCGCCTGAACATGCTGCGCTAACAGGCTCATGGTTCCGACAGATTGCCTTAGCGCATCACGCTGCGTCAGATAGTCTTTAGGGACGCGAATACGGGAAATTTGCACCAGCATCGGCGTCAAACTGACGGACACCGCCTGATTAAACTGCTGAGAAAAGGTGGTTAAAATGGCGTAATCGTTGGTGAAATTACCAAAATCCTTCTTCTGCTCCTCCGTTAAGGCTGGCAATCTCCCATCCTGCTGCGACTGTACACTTTGCAGGAACGCAATGAATGCCTTGCGCTGGTCGGCTTCGCTGTCACCACAGGCAGCAAGCTGCAATGCCGCCAGAATAACCAGAACTGGCAGCAGCCAGCGTGAACGGTATGTCATCAGCCTTCTCATTCCCTACTCCTGTTATGCTTACTGCCCCGCCAGCCGTGCTTTATTCAGATAAAAACACGCTTTCCATGACAAGATTTTCTACGATATAAGCATAGTCGAATCAGGCTGGCTGTGTAGAAAAAGGCCAGACCTGACAACTAACACCCATCGTTTAAGCATTGAGATACACGGGACGATCGCAGGGTTTTTACCCACAGCGTAGTCCGTCGATGCGGGTCGTAACAGTAGGATGGAGATGTTCTGGAATGCGGAAAAAAGAACCCCCGAACAGGAGAACCTATTCGGGGGTTGAGATGACGATAATGCTATTGTCGTTATTGCAGAACGGAAATATCCGCAACCTGCAAGAACAACTCACGCAGTTGGCTTAGCAGCGTCAAGCGGTTCACTCGAACCTGCTCATCTTCCGCCATAACCATGACCTGATCGAAGAATGCATCGACCGGTTCACGCAGTGAGGCCAGCTCAACCAACGCTTCCTGGTAGCGACCTTCAGCAAACAGCGGTGTCAGTTTGTCACGCAACACGACAAGGTGCGTTGCCAACGTAATTTCTGCCGCGTCTTTCAATACGGCAGCATTAACGCTCTCATTCAGCGTGTCGGTAGACTTCGCCAGAATGTTGGAGACACGCTTGTTAGCCGCTGCCAGCGCCGCTGCTGCATCCAGAGAGCGGAAGTGGCTGACCGCTTTCACGCGGGCATCGAAATCGGCCGGACGGGTTGGACGACGCGCCAATACCGCCTGAATGGTATCCACGCTGTGACCTTCTTCCTGATACCAGGCGCGGAAGCGACCGAGCATAAACTCAATCACGTCATCCACAACCTTGGCATTAGTCAGCTTGGTGCCATACAGGCGCACCGCTTCTTCGGTCAGCGTCTGCAAATCGAGCGGCAGACGTTTTTCGACGATGATGCGCAACACACCGAGGGCGGCACGACGCAGCGCAAATGGGTCTTTGTCGCCTTTTGGATGTTGACCGATGCCAAAAATTCCTGCCAGCGAGTCCATTTTGTCAGCAATCGCCAGCGCACAGGCCACCGCAGAAGACGGCAGTTCATCACCCGCAAAGCGCGGCTGATATTGCTCATTCAACGCGACCGCAACATCTTCGGCTTCGCCATCATGACGCGCATAGTGCATTCCCATCACGCCCTGCGTGTCGGTGAATTCGAACACCATGTTGGTCATCAGGTCACACTTGGACAACAGACCCGCACGCGTTGCGTGATTCACGTCAGCGCCAATTTGACCAGCAATCCAGCCTGCCAGCGCCTGAATTCGGTCAGTTTTGTCGCGCAACGAACCCAACTGTTGCTGGAACAACACGGTTTCCAGACGCGGCAGGTGATCTTCCAAACGCTTCTTGCGGTCGGTATTAAAAAAGAATTCGGCGTCAGCTAAGCGCGGGCGCACCACTTTTTCGTTACCGGAGATAATCTGTTGTGGATCTTTGGATTCGATATTGGCAACAAAGATGAAGTTCGGCAGCAGATTGCCGCTGTTGTCGTAAACCGGGAAATACTTCTGGTCACCTTTCATGGTGTAAACCAGCGCTTCGGACGGCACAGCAAGGAATTTTTCTTCAAATTTCGCGGTCAGTACCACCGGCCATTCCACCAGCGAGGTGACTTCCTCCAGCAGGCTGTCGCTCAGATCGGCATTACCGCCAATCTTGCGTGCGGCGTCCTCCGCATCGGCTTTGATTTTGGCTTTACGCGCATCGTAGTCGGCAACGACTTTACCGCGTTCCAGCAGAATCTGTGGATACTGCTCTGCATTGTCGATCGTAAATTCAGCTTCACCCATAAAGCGGTGGCCGCGAATAGTACGAGCGGAATCGATACCCAATACCTGACCGGGGATCAATTCTTCACCCAACAGCATGGTTACGGTGTGTACCGGACGCACAAACTGCGTCTCTTTGTCGCTCCAGCGCATCAATTTTGGGATCGGCAACTTCGATAATGCGGTGCTTACCATACCCGCCAGCAGCGCCTGCGCCTGTTCACCTTTAGCGTGGGCACGATACAGCAGCCATTCGCCTTTGTCGGTCGTCAAACGTTCAGCTTGCTCAACGGTGATACCACAGCCACGCGCCCAGCCTTCTGCCGCTTTGGTCGGCTTGCCTTCCGCATCAAACGCTTGGGAAATCGCCGGGCCACGTTTTTCTACTTCACGATCGGGCTGAGAAGCGTTTAAGCGTGCAACCTTCAGCGCCAGACGGCGCGGCGCAGCAAACCAGCTTACGTCCCCGTGCACCAGATTAGCGGCATCCAGCTCCGCCGTGAAATTAGCGGCAAAGGATTCTGCCAGATTACGGAGAGCCTTCGGCGGCAGCTCTTCCGTGCCAATTTCCACCAGAAAAGTCTTGTCAGTCATGGCTGCCTCTTAGCTCTCTTTCTTATTGCACACGTTTTTGTGACACATGGGGAAACCCAGCGCCTCACGAGAGGCATAGTAGGCTTCCGCAACCGCTTTGGTCAGGGTACGAATACGCAGAATATAGCGCTGGCGCTCGGTAACCGAGATCGCTTTACGCGCGTCCAGCAGGTTAAAGCTGTGCGCCGCTTTCAGAATACGTTCGTAAGCTGGCAAAGGCAGCGGTTTTTCCAGCGCGAGCAGGTGCTGCGCTTCTTTCTCATATTGCTCGAAACAACTGAACAGGAAATCGACATCAGCGTGTTCAAAGTTGTAAGTCGACTGCTCGACTTCGTTTTGATGGAACACGTCGCCGTAGGTGGTTTTACCTAACGGGCCATCGCTCCACACCAGATCGTAAACGCTATCCACGCCCTGAATGTACATCGCCAGACGTTCCAGACCGTAGGTAATCTCACCGGTCACGGGTTTACATTCCAAGCCGCCAACCTGCTGGAAGTAGGTAAACTGCGTCACTTCCATACCGTTCAACCAGACTTCCCAGCCCAGGCCCCATGCGCCCAGCGTTGGGTTTTCCCAGTTGTCTTCCACGAAGCGGATATCGTGAATGGTCGGATCCATACCCAGCTCTTTCAGAGAACCGAGGTACAGCTCCTGAATATTCTCCGGTGATGGCTTAATGACGACCTGAAACTGGTAATAGTGCTGTAAGCGGTTCGGGTTCTCGCCATAGCGCCCGTCAGTCGGACGACGAGAAGGCTGCACATAGGCGGTTGCCATCGGCTCCGGCCCCAGTGCCCGCAGGCAGGTCATAGGATGTGAAGTGCCTGCGCCGACTTCCATGTCCAATGGTTGAACAATGGTGCAGCCCTGGCGAGCCCAATAATCCTGTAATGTCAGGATCAGGCCCTGGAAGGTCTTGGTATCAAACTTTTGCATGTTGGATTCGCGCACGATACAAGTGGATTTATAAGGAATGCGCCAGTATACCCTCTGACCGCAAGATATACAGCCAGAATGCGGCAACAAGTGCAAATCCCCGTTATCATCTTTCAAATTCCGGGATCAGCCGTAAAAAACGGTCTGCAACATCTTCAGGCTCAGCAGTAGTAACAATGCCGCAAAGGCCTTTTTCAGCGTCGCAACCGGCAGACGGTGCGCCAAACGAGCGCCGACAGGCGCAGTGAAGAAGCTGACGGCAGAAATCAAGAGAACAGCAGGCAGAGAAACATAACCGACGCTGTAATCAGGCAGCCCGTTTGCCGACCAACCGTTGATCATGTAGCCCAACGCACCGGAAAGGGCAATCGGTAACCCGACTGCCGCCGATGTACCGATCGCCTGCTGGATACGCACATTGCACCACGTCAGGAACGGCACCGTAAGCGACCCACCGCCGATGGCCACCAGCGCCGAAATACTGCCAATCACCAGCCCTGCGAACGAAACACCGGCCGTACCAGGTAACTGGCGCTGCGGTTTTGGCTTGATATTCAACACCATTTGCAGCGAAACGTAGGCCATAAAGCAGGAAAAAAAGATCGCCAGCGTCCGCGTCGGCAACAGCGTTGCCAGCCAGGTAGCGGTAAATGTCCCGATCAGAATGGCAGGCGTAATCCTCATCACGACAGGCCAAAGCACCGCCTGATGCTGATGGTGAGTGCGCAGACTGGAAATTGCCGTAACAACAATCGCCGCCATTGACGTTCCCAATGCCAGATGTACCAGATGTGTATTATCCACGCCCTGTGCGGCAAACAGCGCCGTCAGCACCGGCACCATAATGCCGCCGCCCCCAATACCTAATAATCCCGCCATAAAGCCAACCACCGCACCTAGTGCCAGATAGGCTGCTACCCACTCCACTGCCATTCCCTGTACCCCTATCTCTGTTTATGTTTTTCTTATGTTCAATGAACAGCGTTGAGCTGTTGGCAAAGCATTATTCACGATTCCACGACGACTTTCCGCCCCATCCGCACACAACCTTTCATATCTGCGAGCACGCCCGCAAAATGCTGGTTGCATATACAGCATTATGAATGTCATGATCGCCCCACATTGCGGCAGACCGCATTACAATGAACGGTGTGTTCAAACACCAACGGCACAACCGAATCAGGAGAGAGGAATGCAACGCTGCGGCTGGGTTACACAAGACACCTTATATCAGGATTACCACGATAACGAGTGGGGAAAACCCTGCACTGATAGCCAGAAACTGTTTGAACTACTGTGTCTGGAGGGCCAGCAGGCGGGCCTTTCCTGGATCACTGTCCTGAAGAAACGCGAAAACTATCGCCGTTGCTTCCACCAGTTCCATCCTGAGAAAGTGGCGAAAATGACGCAGGATGACGTAGATCGGTTAGTGCAGGACAGCGGTATTATCCGCCATCGCGGGAAAATCGAAGCGATTATCACCAATGCAAAAGTGTGGGTGGCGATGGAGAGTCAGGGAGAGAGCTTCGCGGATTTCATTTGGTCTTTTGTCGAACACCAGCCGCGTCTCAATCATCCCGTTTCACTCGCAGACGTTCCCGCCAAAACGGACGTTTCAGATGCCATGTCCAAAGCTTTGAAGAAACGCGGCTTCAAATTTATCGGTTCGACTATCTGCTATGCCTTCATGCAAGCGGGTGGATTGGTCAACGACCATGTCGTTGACTGTTTTTGTCATCAGGAAAGCGCGTCATGATCCGCCCTTACTGCGACCGCGATCTCGAGCTGCTGATGCCGCTTTGGCTAACGAGCACCATTCTGGCACATCCCTTTATCCGTGAAGATTACTGGCGAGAAAGCGCCAGTGCGGTACGTGAGATCTATATTCCCCAATCGCAAACCTGGGTTTATGAAGAACAAGGAAGCCTTATTGGTTTTATCAGCGTATTAGAAGCACGGTTTATCGGCGCGCTGTTTGTGGAACAAGCCTATTATGGCAAACAGGTTGGTGCAGCGTTAATCCAGCATGTTCAGGCGCGGTTCCCCTTACTCAGTCTGGAAGTGTATCAGCAGAATACTCGCGCCTGCCGGTTCTACCATAAGCAGGGGTTTGTCGTTGTTGAGGAAAACGTCAATCAGGATACACAGGCAACAGCGCTGATCATGCAGTGGGTGGAACGAGTGAAGGAGCAGTAAATACCGCTCCCTCCAGTTCAATCAGTTACCTCTGAGCCATCGGCTTAACGAGATATCAGAACGTTGTCCAGTTATCGTTACCATTATCCCGTGACGCAAGCGTCGATAGACGAGCCGTAGCCTGATTGCCCGAATGCCCATTACCGGCGTTACCCCCTTGCAGTCTTGGCAACCTGGCGACATCCGCATCGGATATGCGGAAAACCGACATTATTTTTGCCAACTTCGAGGCCTGCTCCTGCAACGAATTCGCCGCAACGGAGGATTCGCTCACCATTGAGGCATTCTGCTGGATAGTGGTATCCATTTCAGCCACCGCACTGCCAATTTGTGCAATACCACGGCTCTGCTCATCCGATGCTGAGGCGATTTCCCCCATGATGTCATTCACGCGGCTTACGGAAGCCACAATGTCATCCATCGTCGCTCCCGCCTGAGAAACCAGATCCGTTCCTGTATCCACGCGAGAAACCGACTCTGAAATCAGGCTTTCGATCTCTTTTGCCGCCTGTGAACTGCGCTGAGCAAGACTGCGAACCTCGCTGGCGACCACTGCAAATCCCCGCCCTTGTTCACCGGCCCGCGCCGCTTCCACTGCCGCATTCAATGCCAAAATATTGGTCTGGAAAGCGATGCTGTTAATAACGCTCGTGATATCAGAGATCTTCTTCGAACTGCCTGAAATATCGCTCATGGTACTAATCACGCGGTTAATAATATCCCCGCCGCGATTGGCATTAGTTGACGCTTCTCCGGCAATCTGGCTGGCATGTCGGGCATTATCGGCGTTGTTCTTCACGGTCGCCGTTAACTCTTCCATGCTGGCTGCCGTTTCTACAATCGCCGCCGATTGCTGCTCGGTACGTGATGACAAATCATTATTGCCTGATGCAATGTCAGAAGAAGCACTCTCAACGCTGTACACACTCTGACGAATATCAGTCATTAAATGACGTAATTTCTCCGTCATCACCATCATCGCCGTCGTTAATTGCCCCAGCTCGTCATGCCGTTCCACCGTGACATTTGCAGAGAGATCGCCGCCCGCTATCCGCTCCGCCAGCTTCAGGTTGGTGATAATAGGCCGAGTGATTTGTCGGGTGACAGACCATGCAATCAGCAATCCAAAGACGATGGCGATCGCCCCTAAAATCAGCGTTTGCAGTACAGAGCTATTGATAATGTCATCATTCCTCGCGCCGAGCTTTTGCAGAATGCTGCCGATATCGCTCGTCATTTTGTCTCCGGTTGCCCGGAATTTGACATCTGTGGTTTTCAGTAGCCCCAGTTGCTTGTAATATTGTTCTGCCGTTTGATGATATTTTTCAAATATTTGCCAAAAAGAATCTACGACACGACGACGATCGTCACTGACCGATGATGCCAGTGCATCATAAGATGCCTTCGATTCGGCATAGACCTGTTTCTGCACATTAAACGCAGCTTCGCTGTTCTCTCTTTGTAAGATATAGGTGCTATTAACCAGTTTCAGAAACTGCAGTGAGAGGGCTTCCTTCTGCACAGCCAGCGTATTTTCATCCGCATCGACAGAGAGTTGGGTCATAAATGCCGTTAACGCATCGGAGGCATTCATCTGGTTGATTTTCTTTGCCGTATCGACCACCGCGCTCGCGGCTGATTTCATGGTATTCAGATCGGTATCATAATCTACGAAATCCTGATCAAGCTTATTAAAATCAGAGAGATAATCGTCTTCCCATGTTAGCGCTTTCGCTTTTTCTTTTTGCTGACTTGCCTGATTGATGTAGGTATTAAGATTCTTGATATTGTCATCTGCAAAGGTGAATGAATATTTGACTCTCGCCATTTTTGACTGATCGAGGTAATGATTCATTTCATTCAAAATGGTCGTTTTAACATACAGATCATGGATGATAAAAAACCGTATAGCGCCAACGCCGGACGCCATCATCACTAACAGCAGGACAATACCAAACCCGCCATACAGCTTATGAGAAACCTTGAGATTACTCATAATCCTGGTAAAAAAATGCATTTATGCCCCCGTTAACAACACTGTGTTAAATAACCGCACCATTTCTAAAACATCCCTACCCGTAAATAGAGTTATCGGTTTTTTGCAGCAATGCTTTACAAGAAAATGAGTGATAGCAATCACAAAGGAATTATTTTAATCAAAAACGATGCAGCTAATGCATCGTTCATGCCGTAGGCGCATTCTGTACGCTTGGTGCGGCTGTCATGCCACCCCTTCTTGCGCAAATCGTGCAAATCCCCCATTAATCGCGGTTAACCTTGGGCAAATGCGGGGGCGGTATCACTTGCAGTCTCTCGCCAGCTACGCGATTATTCGATGAGCGATTTCTACGTTAACTTCCTTAATCTGCTGGAGTTTGTGATGAAACCTAGCGTTATCCTGTATAAAACAATTGCTGACGACCTACGCGCTCGTTTAGACCAACACTTCACGGTCACTGAACTTGACGCCTTTCCCGCCCTCGACCACCCTGCTCTGGCAACAGCCGAAGGCATCATTGGTTCCGGCGGTAAAGTCGATAAAGATTTCCTGCAACACGCACCGCGTTTACGTGCGGCCTCCACCATTTCTGTCGGTTACGACACCTTCAACGTCGACGCGCTGAATGAAAAAGGGGTCATTCTCATGCACACCCCAACCGTGCTAACGGAAACCGTGGCGGATACGGTTCTGGCACTCATGCTCGCCAGCGCACGTCGAGTCGTGGAAGTGGCTGAGCGAGTCAAAGCGGGAGAATGGAAAGGGGGGGTCGGCAGCGACTGGTTTGGGAGCGACGTTCACCATAAAACCATCGGTATTCTGGGGATGGGGCGTATCGGTCTGGCCGTCGCACAACGCGCCCACTTTGGTTTCAGCATGCCGGTGCTGTACAACGCCCGTCGCCATCATGCTGAAGCAGAGCAGCGCTTTAGCGCCCGTCACTGCGATCTCGATACGCTATTGGCCGAATCTGATTTCCTCTGTATCACGCTACCGCTAACGGCGGAAACTCATCATCTTATTGGGCGCGAGCAGTTGGCAAAAATGAAACCCAGCGCCATTTTGATTAATATCGGCCGGGGTGCCGTCGTGGATGAAGAAGCACTGACGGAAGCATTGGTAAAAGGAACCATTCAGGGCGCAGGTCTGGACGTTTTTGTCAAAGAACCGCTGCCTGTCGATTCTCCACTGCTGGATTTACCCAATGTGGTGGCACTGCCGCATATCGGTTCTGCTACGCATGAAACCCGTTACGGTATGGCCGCCTGTGCCGTTGACAACCTGATTGCCGCTCTGAGCGGTCAGGTAAAAGAAAACTGCGTGAATCCGCAGGTTTTGAAATAGCCCTCAATCATCTATGGCATAACCGTTTGCTTGCAAAACGTCCGTCACGCTCCAGCTATATTGCTGGAGACGTGCGGGGTCGACGTGATTTTTTAAACCTTACACACGCCCTGATAATGCATTGCCTGTCCAATGCGCGAAATAAGTGTATGTCCGAGGTTATTGTCCCAATTGAAGCTATTTTGCAGTACGACGACGGCAATGCGGTTGTGGCGATCTAACCCGATATAACTTGAATAGCCGCCGATGTACCCCACCTGATAGGTAATATATTGTGTGCCTACCTCATCGGTGATCCAAGCAATATTGGCAGCCTGTTTGGTACGGTTGTAATAGGTCTTCATTGAATCATTTATGGCTTCGTCCAGCGCGTGATGGCCTGTCGGATAGAGATGTGCACGGGCAAATTTCAACAGATCGTTGGCACTGGTGTACAAACTGGCTGCACCTACCATATTGGAAGAAAAGTGCCAGTCAGGTATCGGCTTGCCACGCATAATGAATTTGGGCTGATCGCCAGCGTGGCCAATCGCTCGATAAGGAAAGCGCGTTAATTTTTGTGGGGTAAAACTGGTACTTTCCAGTCTTAGTGGCTCGATAATCGTTTCATTCACCAACTGATCAATGGATTGCCCCGTCTTCAACTGTAAGATATACCCCAGAATGGCATAGCCAAGATTCGAATACGTCGGCGTTGGATGGGCCGGCACCGTAAAGTCAGCCAGATAATCCAATACCCGATCGTCATCCAATAGCGTATAGAAATTATTTCCGGTGAATAGATACTCGGCAAAAAGCCCCAGCATCTGCATATCCATCATCTGACGAGGTAAACCGGAAGTATGAGTAACCAGTTGTAGTAACGTGATCTTTTTTGCGCTATCACTTAAGGGGATCTGACGAGGCAGGAGTTCTTCAAGCGTATTTTCCCAGCGAAATATACCTCGTTTCACCAGAATACCCGTGGTTTCCGCCATAAACCCTTTGCTCACCGACCCAACGGCAAACAGGGTATCTCCCGTAATAGGATAACCGTGATGGCTATCTGTAAAGCCATATCCCCAACTACGCCTATTTCCGTCAGCCGTTAACACCCCAACAACAAGGCCCGGTATCGCTTTTTGTTTAAGAAAAGGGACAGCCAGACGATCGACTTCAGCGGTTAAATCTTGGTAGCAGGCAAGCCGCGAAACATCAGCATTCGATTCATCAATAGACATGTTTGATAATGCGCCACACCCTGAAAGCATCAATAATGCTGCCGTACTTAGTACAAGTCGAAAGCGTAAACGCATAATAAAAATGTCTTAAATTAAAGAGACGGACGTTAAATTTTTCCGATATTAAAAGGTCTGCTCAAAAAGCACTATCAATATATTTATCACGCTTAGATATATCCCAATACATTAATGTTATTCCCTTTCTTTCTACCCAAAATTGGATAACCAATACCGGTATTGTTCTTTGCTGTTTCCTACCACCTATGGAAATATCGGCCTTAACGAGCGGTTAACGTTTCCTGCTTTATCCCGTTTCAGGACGTAATCGATCCGCCTATTCACCTGATATACCCGTAATACTTCAAGCTGCATGTGCGTTGGCGCGCTACTCGGCCCACTTACGTGGACCTCGCCCCGATGGGGCCGCTGCAAGCAGCGTTCAAATCTACCTCTGGCAGATTTGTCGCTCACCCGAATCACTTACTTGGGTAAGCTCATCGGGATGAAATGAGAGACATCCTATCTCTCACCGGAGGCCAGCCGTTGGCTGGTCAAATTCGTTCCCGACGAATTTGACCCTCTCTTGCCGCCTTCCTGCAACTCGAATTATTTGGGGTATAAACCAATAAATTTAATAAAAATAATCACATGTAGGGACAATCATCGTGGCGACTTTTTTACATCCTCATCAGAAACTCACTATTTTTTCCTCATTGCTCCTTATGGGCGGCGCACTGAATGCACAAGCCGCGAATGACGCTCCAAAAATTGGCGGCACGCTGATTTATCTGGAGCAACAGGCACACACCAATCTCTATACGCCCGCAGGCGGGTTTTACCCGAACGGCGGCATTCTCAACCAGATTACCGATAAACTGACGTACCAGAACCCGGAAACGCTGGAGATCGAACCGTGGGTTGCAGAATCCTGGACCATCAACGCGGATAACACGGAATACACGTTCAAGATCCGCCCCGGTATCAGCTTTTCTGACGGCACCCCGCTGGACGCCAACGCGGTAGCGAAAAATCTCGATACTTATGGCTTAGGAAACACCGCGCTCAGCCAGCCGGTTTCGGAAGTCATCAATAACTATCTGCGTAGTGAAGTCATCGACCCGCTGACGGTGAAATTTTACTTTAAGAAACCCTCACCGGGTTTTTTACAAGGCACCTCGGCAATTGGTTCCGGTTTGGTCTCTCTCAGTACGCTTGAGCGTAACTTCAATCAATTAGGTAATGCCAAAAATGTTATTGGCTCCGGCCCATTCGTGGTCAGCAGCGAAAAGCTGGGACGCGAACTGAAACTGACCGCACGTAAGGATTACAACTGGGCTCCGGTTAAATCGAAGCATCAGGGGCGTGCCTATCTGGACGGCATTACTTATCTGGTCACTCCAGAAGACAGTGTGCGTATCGGCGCGTTGGTCTCCGGTCAGGCGGATTTCATTCGTCAGATCCAAGCCTATGATGAAAAGCGGGTACAAAGTCAGGGCTTCAACCTTTATGCCCCACCCACGCGCGGTGTCAATAACAGCGTGGTCTTCCGCCCGGATAACCCGCTGGTAGCGGATATCCGCGTGCGTAAAGCACTACTGCACGCCACCAACACCAAAGAAATTCTTGATACGCTATTTTCTGACAACTATCCGTTAGCCACGTCACCGCTGGCCAAAACCGCCGCAGGCTATGCCGATCTTTCCAGTAAATTAGCCTTCGATCCCGCACAGGCCAACAAGCTGTTAGATGAAGCCGGTTGGAAAACCGGCCCCCACGGGTTACGACAGAAAGACGGCAAAACGCTGGAACTGACCGCCTATGAATCAGTACAGCACCCTCAGAACAAAGAAACCCTGCAACTGGTTTCTCAACAGTGGGCAAAAGCGGGCGTGAAACTGACGGTACTGGCGGGCGATGCCGGCAGTAAAACCGTGGATAACCTCGATCCGCTGAAAACGGGAGTCGCACCGTCGATGGTCGGCCGCGCCGACCCGGATGTACTGAAAAGTCAGTATTACCCGACCGTGCGTAACGTCCTGCTGCAAAAAGGTGGCTCCAGCGACAAGGTGAAGGAGTTTGTTGACCCCCATCTGAATACGCTGCTGGATGGCATCGCCACAGAAACTGACCATAACAAACGGCTAGCGCTAGTGGGAGAGGTGCAAAATTACCTGATCGATCAGGCTTATGTCATTCCCATTTTTGAAGAACCGCAGGTGTTTGCAGGCGCGCCCACAACAAAAGGCATCGCGTTTGAAGCCGTGGGACGCCCTAGCTTTTACAACACCTGGCTAGATAAATAACACCGAAGAAAAGGGAGGAGAGCATCATGAACCGCTATCTGGTGCTGCGCGTCGGCCAGGCACTGCTCGTACTGTGGGCTGCGTTCACCCTATCTTTTATTCTGCTTCAGGCGATGCCGGGTGATGCCATACTGATTAAGTTTCAAAACCCAGATCTCGGCCTCAGTGCCGAGCAGATCGCACAGTTGCGTTTATCCTACGGTGCCGACACACCAGTGCTTACGCAATATTTTCATGCGCTAGCTCAGATACTGCGTGGCGATCTTGGCCTGTCCATTCAGGCTGGCGTGCCAGTCACCGAGCTCATCACGGCGAATCTGCCACCTACGCTGTTGCTCGCGGTACTGGGCTTCATCGCCGCGGGGTTGTTGGCGCTTGCCCTTGCGTTCTTATCGACGCTGACGCCGTTTCAGTGGCTACGAACCGTGCTGCAATCCCTGCCGTCGTTGTTTATTTCCGTGCCAACATTCTGGCTGGGCATCGTGCTAATTCAGATCTTCTCTTTCCGTCTGGGACTGATTCCCATCATTAACCCCGGCGAATGGGAAGGGCTGATTTTGCCCGTTCTCACGCTGGCACTGCCGATCTCCGCCCCACTGGCTCAGGTGCTGATGCGTAGCATCGATCAGGTGCAAACCCAGCCGTTTGTTGCTGTTGCCCGCGCGAAAGGGGCTAGCCGCAGCGGGGTGCTCTGGCGACATATCGCCCGTAACGCCATGCTGCCCACGCTAACCATCGCCGGTTTGCTGCTGGGTGAGTTGATTGCGGGCGCGCTGATTACCGAAACCGTTTTTGGCCGTAACGGGCTTGGCCAGTTGACGCAGGAAGCCGTGAATTATCAGGACAGCAGCGTATTACAGGCTATCGTGCTGATTTCTGCCACCGCCTTTGTTGTCGTCAATCTGGCCGTCGACCTGCTCTATCCTCTGCTCGATCCGCGCCTGAAAAGAGCGCCAGGAGCCACGCTATGACTACCGTACAACTGGAAAAAATCACCTTTCCCCTTCTGGGCAAGCGACCGCTTCTGCGTCGTTACGCCTTTCAGCCGGGGCTGCTGCTGGCCTGGCTGGTCATACTGACTGTCGCACTCTGGGCACTGTTCCCTAGCTGGTTTACCAGCTATAGCCCGATAGAAGGCGTCGCGGGTGCACAACGACTGGCACCCGACGCAGGCTACTGGCTCGGCACCGACCAGCTTGGGCGCGATCTCTACGCACGCATCGTTTATGGCGCAGTGCACTCGCTGTCTGGCGCATTTATCGCCGTCGGAGTAGGTCTGTTACTCGGTAGCCTGTTCGGCCTCTTGGCCGGTGCCGTTGGCGGCTGGCTGGATAGCGTCATCATGCGCAGCATCGATGTCTTGCTGGCAATCCCCGGTCTGCTGCTGGCGCTGAGTGTCATCATTCTGCTGGGTTTCGGCACGGTCAACGCTGCAATTGCGGTGGGCGTCACTTCCGTCGCCAGCTTTACCCGACTGGTGCGTTCAGAAGTGCTGCGCGTGCGCCACAGCGACTACGTCGAAGCCGCCTATGGCAGCGGTGGCACCTTTTTCAGCGTGCTGTGGCGACACATTTTACCGAATTCACTGACCACCGTTTTCGCTTTCGCCGCGCTGCAATTCGGCAGCGCGATTCTGGCTATCTCCACGCTGAGCTTCCTCGGCTACGGCGCACCGCCGCCCACGCCGGAATGGGGATTGCTCATCGCCGAAGGCCGCAACTACATCTCAACCGCCTGGTGGCTGACCACCTTCCCCGGCTTGATCGTCGTACTTGTTGTGCTGTCCGCCAACCGCATCAGCCAGTCGATCAGGAGAACAGAACGATGAGCCTGTCAGCCAGCTTACAAACCAGCGCGGCAGTCCCCGTATTGGCCCTGGAAAATGTCACGATTGCCTACCGCAGCGACGATCGCGAGCAGACCGTCGTGGAAGGCGTCTCTTTCCATATTCAGCCCGGCGAAGTCGTCGCACTGGTAGGGGAATCCGGTTCAGGCAAGACCACCACCGCACAGGCCGTCATCGGCTTACTGGCCGAGAATGGTAGGCTCACACGCGGCGCTATTCGGCTAAACGGTGTAGATATCAGCGGCTGGTCGCAGAAGCGGTTGGACAGCGTGCGCGGCGCACAGATCAGCCTGATCCCACAAGATCCCACCAGTTCCCTGAATCCCGTACAGACTATCGGCGAGCAGGTAGACGAGATTCTGCGTATTCATCAACGGAAAGATCGCCAGACTATCCGCCAGAAAACGCTGGCGCTGCTGGAACGCGTTGGGCTAAATCAGCCAGAGCTGCGGGCGAAGCAGTACCCGCACGAGCTGTCCGGCGGCATGAAACAGCGCGTATTGATAGCAATTGCCATTGCGCTAAAACCCGCGCTGATTATTGCCGATGAGCCCACCAGCGCGCTGGATGTCACGGTGCAGAAACGTATTCTCGACCTGCTCGATGAACTGCGGCGGGAAAATGGCACGGCGGTGCTATTCGTCACTCACGATCTGGGCGTCGCCGCCGAGCGTGCCGATCGTCTGCTGGTTTTCCAGAACGGCTACATTCAGGAGCAAGGGCCGACGCTTGACGTGCTCAGCTCCCCCTCAAGCCACTATGCCCGCACGCTGCTGGCGAATGTCCCGTCACTCAACCCGATACCACGCCCACCGCGCAACCATGCATCCGAGATTATTGTTTCGGTCGAAAATCTGGTGCAGACCTTTCCTCTGTCGGGCCGTAAAGACGAGCATTTTCGCGCTGTGGATGACGTTTCTTTCAGCGTGGCACGCGGTACAACGCACGCCATTGTCGGCGAATCTGGCTCCGGTAAAACCACCACGGCGCGCAGCCTGCTCGGGTTTCATCATCCCAGTTCCGGACGCATTCTGATCGATGGCACCGACATCACCCACCTGAAAGGCGAAGCGCTGCGCCAGTTCCGTCAAAAGATTCAGTTGGTGTATCAAAATCCCTTTGGCTCACTCGATCCGTCGCAGCGGCTGTACGACATCGTCGAGGAGCCGCTGCGTAATTTTAATCGCCATACCTCCGCACAGCGGGAGCGAAAAATTCATGAAATGTTCGAGCGCGTCGCCCTGCCGGTAGCACTGCTGTCGCGCAAACCACGTGAGCTGTCCGGCGGCCAGCGCCAACGCGTCGCCATCGCTCGGGCGCTGGTATTGGAACCGCAGGTGCTGGTATTGGACGAAGCCGTTTCTGCACTGGATGTCACCGTGCAGGCACAGATCCTGCGTTTGCTGACCGAGTTACAGGAGTCGCTAGGGCTGACATACGTGTTCATCTCGCACGATTTGGCGGTAGTACGCCAGATCGCCGATACCGTTTCCGTGCTGTACCACGGTAAGCAGCTTGAATCCGGCCCAGTGGAGCACATCTTCGCTCAGCCCAAACATCGCTATACCCGTGAACTCATCGAGGCTATCCCCGGACAGCAACACCCGGCGTTTGCCCGTTCACACCAACCGCCAATTCATACTGAACCCACATTCGCACTCAACCAAGGACTGTAAAATGGCAACGAAACGTCTGGGATTTTTCACACGGTTGCTGGATGACGTTTCCGCTCAGCAGCGCTACCGACTGGCGACGGAGCAAATCGTCAAAGCCGAACAACTAGGATTCGACAGTGCCTGGGTTGCACAACACCACTTTCACGCAGATGAAGGCGGATTACCGTCACCGCTGGTGTTTCTGGCGCTGGTCGCCGCCCGTACCCAATGTATCCAACTCGGCACCGGCGTGATTACGCTGCCAATGGAAGAACCGCTGCGCGTGGCGGAAGACACCGCCGTACTCGATTTACTCAGCAACGGCAGGCTGGAAGTCGGCGTGGGTTCTGGCGGCACGCCGTCCTCATTTGCCGCATTCGGTCACGACAGCGCGCAGCGCGGGCAGATCCTCGGACGCCATCTAGAGAAACTGCGCGCCGCGTGGCGAGGAGAGGCATTGAGTGAAGACGGCAATCAGCTCTACCCTGCCGCCCCGCATTTGGACAAGCGCGTCTGGCAGGCTACGTTTTCCCTCGAAGGTGCAGAGCGAGCAGGCAAAGCGGGCGATGGCCTGATGCTCTCTCGCACCCAGCCGCGCCCGGAACACTTTCCAGACGCCACGCTCGCCGACTTGCAAAACCCGATGATCGACGCCTATCTGGCTGCTCTACCCGCAGGCATCGCCCCGCGTATCCTCAGCTCACGCAGCGTTTTCGTGGCTGACGATCGTCAACTGGCACTGAGTCTGGCAGAGAAAGGGCTTAATCGTTCTGCCGCCCGTTCCGGCACGTTCCGCGCGATCCCTCACGACTCGATAGAAGCACTGATCGCCGCCTTCGATAGCCATGTCGGCACCGCACAGGATGTGATTGCATCACTTCGGGCAGACAGTTCGCTAGAACGGGCGACGGATGTGACATTCCAGGTGCATTCCATCGACCCACCACACGCGCTGATCCTTCGCTCACTTGAATTGATTGCTACTCAGGTGGCTCCCGCTTTGGGCTGGAAGCCCGCCGTCAAACAGAAAAGCCCGCTAGGGCAGGAGATTGCATGACGCACGCTAACACCTTACACACCCATGACGTATTGGATACGCTGGCCGACATCAGCCCGGATTCCGCCCTCGCAGAAGCCAGAAAAACCCGTGAAGCGGCAACCCGTCACACCCAAGGTAGCTACGACGCGCTGTTTAACGCCGCGGCACATGACAACGCGACATTACCGTTATCGCTGCGCTTTTGGTTTGCGACAAAGATCAGCGGCTGGCAGCAGGATGAGCTGCTACAGCATTTTTATGCCGAGCGACTGGCGGACTTCCCGGAACCGACGCTGACACCCGCGCTACAGTTAGCGTTGGATCACGCTGAGCGCCTGACGAAGACTCCCGCGCAGGCCGCACCATCCCACGTCAGCGCGCTGGAGCAGGCGGGCTGGTCGGTAGACGATATCGTGACGCTGTCGCAGCTCATCGCGTTTGTGAATTTTCAAAGTCGCTTGCTGCGCGGCTATCGCCTTATTGCGGGTCATCGTGTTAGCCAGCCTCATTCACAGGCCGCCGTTGCGGGTCAGTGGCATACCCAGCAGCAGACGTACAGCGGCAAATCCGCACCGCAAACGTTCACCCAAGCGGAACTAAGCTGGGAACCGTGGGTTGCTTCCAAACCGCTGGCAGCATTCAATGCGGATGAGCAGGCGATTCTGGCGCGCTTTGGCCACACCGATTCCGACTATTTCCGTTTGTTAGGACGTAATCTCCCAGTGCTGGAACAGCGCACGCTGACAGATAAAGGGATTTTCTATACCTCCGGCGGCCTGCCGCGCAAAGAACGCGAACTCATCGCCGCCGTCACCAGCAAGGTCAACGGCTGCATTTATTGCGCCTCAGTGCACGCACGCAAAGCCAGTCAGCTCTCCAAGCAGGATAGCGACGTGCAACGACTGCTGGACGTCGTTCCCGGCGGTGATTTAAGTATCGGCCAAAGCCCACGCTGGCAGGCAATTATCGATTTTTCAGCACGCCTTTCCGCCACGCCCGCACAGGTCAATGCAAATGACGTAAAACAGCTACAAGAACAGGGATTGGATACTCTGGAAATTGTCGATGTGGTGCAGTCAGCCGCCTTCTTCTCATGGGCCAACCGACTGATGCTCACGCTAGGCGAACCGTTCTGGCCAGAGCATTAATCCTCAAGCGGTCTGTTTCATTATCTTGAACAGATCGCTCCCATTCTGAATTAAATCCGAGTTTGATGACATTCTTGCACCCTAAATAACGGAATAGATTGGATTATTTTAAATAATAGATGTTATTTCGTAGAATATACCAATATAAAAACAATTACCACACGCATAATTAAAAAAATCATTATACAACCTAAAATGCTTAATATTTAATTTACACTAAATACAGAATTAATTGAAAAATAAAAATACTTATTAAATAAATATAAAACCAATGGTTTGTTATTTTAACCCTAATAAGTAAATGGCAAAAAAAATAAACACAACTACAGTTTAATCACTGGCAAAATTAAATCAGCCAGAAACTACCGACTAACACTAATAGCAAGGAAATTATTATGATTGGTATTTTAAAATATGCAGGAAATCAAGACTTGGCATTGGGTGTCTCCGACCAGCAAAAAGACGCCACAGCTGTTCTTCTCCGCGCAGACTCTTCTCTCGATAAAATCCTGTGGAATTTGGATCCTAGAACAGGAGTAATTTCACTATCGATAAGTGACGGGGCTCTAGCGCTGGCAATTAAAAACAAAAATATTGCCAGCGGTACAGATCTCGTTTTGCAGTTAACCAATCAGAATGAATCAACTCAAAAGTGGGATTTTGCGAGCAAACCTGGATTTATTTTTAGCCAAGCGAATAAATCCTATGTTATCGACGATCAAACTCGCGGTGGTGCGGGCACGCGTGTTCAGCTATTTGAATTTAATGGATCAATCGCTCAGCAATGGAAATTCGTACCTATTGATAGGGTATTTGCATCAGTTAGTGAATAAACTTAACTGATACGCACAATATATTATATCCGTTAAAAGGCCATCTTATTTAAAACAAGGTGGCTTTTGGAGCTTCATGGTCCTGTCAAAACCTGTGTTGATGGCAACTGAATCATTTAAAATTAAAATTTTTCACTTATTCTATAACTGCGTCACAGTGGCTTGATTAATTTATTAATAAAAAAACATTCACTAAGAATCTACTATCGCGAATCAGGCGACACAACATCCATGTCGCCTGTTACTCTTTATTTTTTCAGGTAAGCAGGGAAATCCGCAGGCAGTTCGCTGGCAGGGCAATTGATGACATCGTGGTCATTTTCACCACAGTCTCGGATGAACGTGATGGTGGCAAACTCATCGATCACTTCAGTCGGGTACGCAGGGCCAGCATCGCGATATGCTTCCATTTCAGCTATATGTTCGTTCTGGAAACACACTGTTTTCTCTGGGTTGTTGATGACCCAACGCGGGAAGAAGATGGTGCCGTGGAAGACCTTATCGGCAATATTCGCAATCAGGCTGACGTCCGTTCCTGTCGGCTCTGTCCATGAAATCTTATAAACCTCACGGGCGACCTGCACGATATACACCTGCTGGTCCTTCACCCAACGGTTACCCACAATCCCACTGTGAATGCGGTAGTCTATTGTGTTGGCATTTTTGACATACAGCTCATAATTCCAGCCATTATCATAGGTATATACCAAATGTTTCCCTACAAAATGACTCAGGTCGTGCTGATTAAATGACGGCATGATAGTTCTCCTTAAAAGTGAAAACTTCACGGACTATAAATGGATTAAATGACAACATAGAGTCCATTTATGAACGTTCCTGCATGAGTGCGTTGAATCAACCCTATCGGGGTTCCTTTACACCTGCGGACACGATTGATACGACGCTACGGCGCTATCGACACCATCTTAATCTTATTACAAAACAGATTTAATGCGTCGTAATCATCGGTTTTCACCGCATCCCTACTGATGTCAGCACTGCACCGCCACACTCAGGAGAAATCAATTCCGTAATGTACCTTCTGACAGTGCAGGCATTCAAAACGGTAAAACGCCGTTTCGCCACCGGGCTGATAGGACTCAACCACGTTCTTCCACGTTTCCAACGGCCACGAAAAATCCGCAAATTGCACCGCTAACGCCTCAGCCCCCAATGCGACAAGCTCTTCGCGGCTGGCATCCCCCGCAAATGCACAGGCATCGTCGCAGCACGAGAGCCAGATTTCCTGTTGCCAGGAAGAATAACCCGGTGTACGGCTGCATACCTCATCGATGATCTCCACAGCTATACCTTCACTGCACAGTGGATACTCGTCAGAAAAGCTCATGTCATAGCGTGCTGCCGCACTGCCATCTGCAATACACCAAGGGCAAAATTTCTTTTCAGGCAGCTTATGCGCGGTATAGCACGAGGCAGTATAAACATAGCCACGCGCCTGATTGCAGCATAGGCAGACATCATCAGCCGCTTTGATACTCCCGGTCGATAACGGATTAGGGTGATAACGGAAAGAAGGGAAAGGTGTATTCATGAGATGAGCGCTCCACGCAGCCAGTAAGCTATCCTAATTAAACTGTACGTAATATACGGCAGAGTCTGGCTATACCAAATAAATCTCTTCAGCCAGACACATAGACACTTTTCTCAGCGATGCGACCAGTAAGCCATAAAGTTGATTGTCGCTTTATCAAGATGGCATTCGTCGAGCAGATAGCGGCGCAGCCGTTTGATGGCAGAAGATTCTCCCGCCGCCCAGGCATAAAACGGGCGATGCGCCGTTGCCCGCTCCCACAGTAGCGCGTCTTCCGGCGTTTCCTGTGCCGTTTCATCATAGTTTGTGCAGGCGCCGGCGGGAATTTTCACATCCTGTTGTACCGCAGCTAGCAGGCGTTCGCCCCATATTGTGCTGCCAGTTTCCTCACGCGGCAGCCAGTGAATCTCGGCAAAAGGGAAGTCGCCCGACGTCACGCAGTCGGCCGCTTTCGGCACTTCAAGAAAAGCCTGTACCGATGGCGGAGAAGGTTGGTCAGCCAGTTGTTCAAGAATTCCCATGACTGCTGGCAGCGCCGTTTCATCCGCAATCAACAGCACCTGCTCCACACCATCGTGCGGAGCCCATTCATAGCCTCCGCTGTCGCCATCGGCTTCCGCGTTGGGTGCAACGATCTGTAACTCATCGCCTGGCTTGGCGTGGTTCGCCCAGCTTGAGGCTGGCCCGGTATCACCATGCAGCACAAAATCGATCGCCGCCTGCTGTGATTCACGTGAGACAGAACGCAGCGTATAGGTGCGTAAAATAGGACGGTGCTCACGCGGCAGCGCCAGATAGTCCTGATACCATGTATCGCTCACGGCCATAGGCACCTGCTCCCCGCTTTCACTGGCGAACAGCAGTTTGATGCGCTGATCCGGCGCGTCCAGTTTCATCTGGCGCACTTCCGGGCCGGTGAACACACAGCGAACAAGCGAAGGTGAGAGCAACGTCTTGCTCTCTAAGCGTAAATTGAACAACCGATAGGCTGAAGACGTCGTGCGATTAGCTAAAGACATAGTGAGAAAGCCGATATGTTTTGTAAGAGAAAAATCAGTCCGCGGGATAAAACCCATTCACCGCAACTTATCATAAACAAAACACTAACGATAATCATTATCACTCTGCCATCCCAAAATACTGCAACACATAGACATTATAGAAAAATAGGAAACCCAAGACAGGCAAAGTGTTGCTCCCAGTCGTGCCAATCTGACATCACCCTATAAATTCTGTTTTTAACTCTACGATGCACTATGCCCAAGAAGGCGAAGGAATTAACATTAAGCTAAATTATTCACAATAAATATCTGTGCGATAAAAATTGTTAATTTTTCATTTTCTCCCACTGGAACTACTGAGCCATCTAACTATATCAATAAAAAATCACTTACAGATCCAAAAAACCATAATAATAATTAACAGGACTTACTTCCCTATTATTTTTAATATAGGCATATGGATAATAGTGTTTGAACCTAATATTGGGTTCATAATAAAGAGGAATACACTATGTCTAATCAATACAGCGTTGAGTTTATCAACAAATCAAGTAATTCAGGCAATGTAGCAATCTTTCAAAAAGCACCGGACCAGAAGGCACGGAATATTTTCTCACTGGCATGGTTTAGCAAGTTCGTGAATCCGAACGTGCATGAAACCTTCCGCTGGAACATTGATTATTCTTTCGTTTGGTCAGATACAGGTGAAGTTAAACCTGGTGTCATTTTTGAAGGCGGGGAAGAAATTCCTGCCAACCTTCAGTCCGCAAATACCATCACATTGGACTACAATGGAGGGTATCTCTTTGGCCCGACATCATTCACTGGCCAAGCGGGTTCACTCTATATTGATGAAAGCGGCAATGTTCCACTCAAGCAGGCTGCTGTCGGTATTGGAATGAGCAATGCAGGAACTTTCGTACAGGCAGCACAGCCAAATTTACATATTGAGTTTATCCCACATCCTTCTTACTGGATTGTATTCGGTAACTATGAAGAAGGTGAAATTTTGGATATTGAGCAAATCAGCGATGCCGTTGAATTAGTGTTCGAACCAAACATTTACAGCGTTGCCGCTACACTGCAACAAAACAATACCTGGACGGTTTCCTGATCCAGCAATCGGAAGGCAGGAGAGTTCCTGCCTTCCTCATTCCCTATATTTTCTTTTGGAGAAATAATATGTCTGATATTTATATCATTGATCAAGGTGTACAAAGCGGTCCTTTCAACCAAACGCAGGCAGAAAATGAATTAGCAGGCTACCTTGAGAAAAATCGCTACGCCAACATGAAACAAGCAATGAATGATGTTACCTCTGGAAGAGGGAAAGCGACAGGCAGCTACACCTATGATGACCACCCTGTGCTACATGCCTCTTCTGGTAATAGTCAAAAAAGCGTGAGTATATTTTTCTACCATACCGAAACAAGTGATTACCTGATCGCAATGGGAGAACATATAACACCAACAACCTACCTGTTAACCGACTTTGGACAAAAATCTGGAGATTTCAAATTCGGTAAAACCATTTCAATTTAAAAAATAAACAAATAAAAAGCATCCACGTTGTCTTGGATGCTTTTTATTTATCAATGCTATTCATAAGATTTATTTATACACGGTCTTCTTGATATTAGCCACTTGCCTTACTCCGAGATTATATATTTTAGCAACTTCCGTCCGCGATTTCCCCCTATCTAATAAATTTATTATTTCACGATTACGTAACTGCCTATCAATATTTTTAGCATGGGGAACATCGATACTTAAACCACCAAATTCCTGGCATAACCGTGCTACAGAATCCCCATTGATATCTGAGCAAAAACACTTCGGTGATTTAGGGATATATTTACATTGCCCACCAAATATTTTTGAAAAAATATAGGCATCCTCCAACCCCATGATATTAATTAACTCCTGAAATTGATCAGGTAATTTATTTATATCAAGCCCATAGAAAAAATCATTATGTGCCGCACTTTCTTTATAGCTCATAGAACCATTCCTTGTGTTGTTCCTGTAATTTCGATGACATCACATTTACAACGCGCAAACGATAGGGAAACAATTCATGCTATAGATTATTTTCAGATTTAAGACAAGCAACCTACCCATAGACTCCATTAGTAGAAAAAATGATAAGGCATCATATTTCCGCAGAGGAAAAAAATACAATAAGCATTGTAAGATAGACATATTAATTAGCACCAAATTAAATAATTAAATAAATTATTTTGCCTGCATCTATTTGTCATCTATCCAACTACTTTCAAAACGATTCACCCTCTATTTATTGGCGAAAAATCGAGGATTGGATCGGCTCACTGCGCTAACGGAGCACGTACCATTTGAAAAAATCAGTTAGGCCAGGTTATTACCCTCATAAAAAATGCCGGCCAAATAGCTCACTATTCAACCAGCATATTTTCATCTTCCAGAAAAGCAGTAAGGCACGATTACCGCATCGTCACAAACTCTTCCGACGCCGTTGGGTGGATAGCCACGGTGTTGTCGAAGTCTTTCTTGGTTGCGCCCATTTTGACGGCAACCGCGAAGCCTTGCAGCATCTCATCCATACCAAAGCCGATACCGTGGATACCGACGATTCTTTCCTCTTTACCCACGCAGACCAGCTTCATGCGGCACGGCTGGCGGTGCTGCGTAACGGCGGTATACATCGCGGTGAAGGCAGATTTATACACTTTCACCTGTTCGTCGCCATACTGCTCACGCGCCTGCGGTTCGGTCAGCCCGACGGTGCCAATCGGTGGGTGGCTGAAGACGACGGTCGGGATGTTGCTGTAGTCCAGATGCTCGTCCGGCTTGTTGTTAAACAGACGCTCGGACAAACGACGCCCCGCGGCAACGGCAACCGGCGTTAGCTCGACGGCTCCCGTGTTATCGCCGACAGCGTAAATGCCAGGAACGGTGGTGTTCTGGAATTTATCGACATTGATGTAGCCTTTGTCGTTCAGTTCCACACCGGTAACGCTCAGGTTCAGGTTATCCGTCGCCGGTTCACGACCAATCGCCCAAATCAGGCAATCGACGGTTTGTGACTGCCCGTTTTCCAGTTCCAGCGTCAGGCTACCATCGGCATTCTTCACAATTGCCTTCGGGATCGACTCAGTATGCAGCGTCGGCCCTTCGGTGTTCATCACTTCCACCAGCGTATCGACAATCAGCGGATCAAAGCTGCGCAGCGGTGCATGTTTACGCACAAACAGGTGGGTTTCAGAGCCCAACCCGTTCAGCACGCCAGCAATCTCCACTGCGATATAGCCTGCACCGACGATAGCGGTGCGCTTCGGCAGCGCATCCAGTTCAAAGAAGCCGTCGGAATCAATACCGTATTCCGCACCCGGAATGTTAGGGTGAACCGGGCGTCCGCCCGTCGCAATCAGAATATGGTCAGCCGTAATTTTCTCGCCGTTCACTTCCACCGTGTGCGCGTCAACAAAACGGGCAAAACCGTGGATGACATCAACCTTATTCTTGCCTAGCACGTTATCGTAGGACTGGTGAATGCGATCGATGTAAGCGCTACGGTTCTTGACCAGCGTGCCCCAGTTAAACTGATTCACCGTGGTATCGAACCCATAATCCGGCCCGTACTGATGGATCGCTTCGGCAATCTGTGCCGCATGCCACATCACTTTCTTCGGCACACAGCCGACATTGACGCAGGTGCCGCCCAGATATTTCGCTTCGATCAACGCACATTTTTGTCCATGCATCGCCGCGCGGTTGATAGACGCGATACCGCCGCTGCCGCCGCCAATAGCAAGATAGTCATAGTGTTTGGTCATCAGTGTATCCATGCTTAAGTGAATAAAATTTGCCTAGAGTGTAACGCCAGAGCCACGTGACCAATAAAGGTTATACCTATGGTTACAATAGGAAAAACCGACCGCGTCGCCCACAGCAATCGCCGCGTATTATTCCGGGACGATTTGCTCCACCAGCGTATGTCCGGTGCCTTCTGGCACCAACACGCTATGCAGCCACGGCAGCACGCTCTTCATCTGCGCCGCCAGCTTCCACGGCGGGTTAATCACAATCATGCCCGACGCCGTCATGCCGTAGCGATCGCTGTCCGGCAGCACCGCCAGCTCAATTTGCAGAATGTTGCGAATACCCGTGGCTTCCAGCTCTTTCAGCATGCGCTTGATATGCTGACGTAGCACCACGGGATACCACAGTGCAAATACGCCCGTGCCAAAGCGTTTATGTCCTTCCTTAATGCCTTTGACCACGGCCTGATAGTCCGTCTTCAGCTCATAAGGCGGGTCGATCAGCACAAATCCGCGACGAGAAAGCGGCGGCAACTGTGATTTCAACTGCTGATAGCCATCGTCACGCAACACTTTGGTACGCGCATCTTTCTGAAATTCATTGCGCAGCAGTGGGAAATCGCTGGGGTGCAGTTCGGTCAGGTGGAGTTTGTCATACTCGCGTAGTAGCTGGCGCGCAATCAGCGGAGAACCGGGGTAATAGCGCAGTTGTCCGTTGTGGTTATAGGTGTGCACCGCCTGCATGTAAGGTTCGAGTTCAGCCGGAATATCGTCACGCTGCCAGATCTTCGCGATGCCATCCAGATACTCGCCTGTGCGCTCGGCGTGTGGGCCGCTAAGCTGATAACGTCCGGCACCTGCATGGGTATCCAGATACAGGAAAGGTTTTTCTTTCTCTTTCAGGGCTGTGATGATCAGGCTCTGAACGGTGTGTTTCAGCACATCGGCGTGATTGCCGGCATGGAAACTGTGGCGGTAACTTAGCATATTTCACATACCATATTGATTTATAATGATTTTAACCTGTGATAGACATATGAAAATTCATTTATTACCCCACAGATTACCCCACCACTTTTTGCACAGACATGAAAGCAGGGGAACGGATAAGGAGAGTATACGGCAGAAACGCCACGAACAAAAAAGGCCGCGTGAGCGCTTAGGGCTCCCCAGTAATGGGCAAGTGGAAAAAGACAGGCATAGAGTTTTACGATCGACTTAGCTTTGCATACTAACGCTACAGTTACTGGAGATTGCACCCGCCAGTTATGGCCACATACTATGAGAAATAAAGCATCAATATGAGAAACAATTTAGCGTTACCAGCAAATACGACTACGTTCTTGCTATCCGAAATGATCCCGGTAAGATCTGGGGGAGAATGAAGGCGATGACGCTCCGCTTGTTCGCAATGTCTAACGTTTTGGGTTACTCATCGGGGGAAAATTTATTCCAGATGAGCACTCTAAATCTGTAATGTGAAGAGCAAACTGAAGGGAAGAACAAGTCAATATGCTGGCAAATCAGGTTGCAAGCGGCGTGGCGGCAACGGCGTCACACCCAGTTACGGTGCAGGTATTCAATAACGGGCCGGGGATATGGGGTAGTGTTGCCACTGGCCTTATCACTGGATGTATTGCAATTGCGGGTGTTGCACTTACGCACCATTTTACTCTGCGCCGTGAAAAAATAGCGTCGGAAGACAAGAGAAAAAAAGAGCTTCATTATCTAGCGACTGAGCTGGCGTTTAAGCTGGAACTCTATGCATCAGCTTTTATTTCCTTACCACTACAGTTGCTGATAGATATGAATGCTGGCAGAAAACCACTTCCTGAACTGGACTTATCAAGCGCGACTGGTGACTGGCGAAATTTGCCTGTTGGGCTGATCTTCAAACTTCGTTCACTTGAAACAATTCACGCAGCGCTGATGTCATCATTAACTAATGAAAAACACCCCGATTATCCGACTGTTTTTTGGGAATTACAGCTCCGGGGCTACAACGTGGGGCTGAACGCCTTCATTCTTGCAGCCCGTCTGCGACGACTTGCAGGACTACCAGATACAGATGATCTGAAACGTAAGGATGGTATGTTTCAGGTGCTCCGTGAAGTACGAAAGAAACGATGGCATCACCGTATTATTCAGTTGAAGAAAAGCAAACAAGCAATGAAGGAATTTGAGAACAAGTATTGATGACTATCTAATTATCATCAGCCAAAACATAAAGCAGTGAAGGAACTACCTCACGTATCGCCGTTGCCTCTATTTCATCGCTCATGAGAGTCAGAGTGTAATCCCGGCACTCGTAAACCACATCGTAAGCTGACAGGCCAAAAGCGCCGCCAGCAATAATCTCCCCAATTTCACACGCCGGCGTTTCGACGATAGACAGCCGATAGCCGCCGAACGTTACAGGCGGGTTATCCGGCCCTTCACTCAAATAGAGGCCTACAGCCTTAGCAGACAGTGCAGCACGTTCATGCCCATCCATGCCAACCGCCTGACCAACACAATCCGCCAGGTGCCGCTTAATCTCAGTGACGCTCATTTCCACCAGATCGTTACCTGCTTTTTTCTTCTTTCTGGCCAGCACAGACTTGCTCTTGGCGTTCTGTGCTCGCGGATCATGACTGTCACGATACCGAGACAGATAAGCGTCACAGGCATCCGAATCAACCTTACCGCTAACCCGCACGGGAAAGCCCGTTTTGCCCTCCCAGTTATAGAATGCCCGGCGACTCATCCCGGCATGTTCGGCGTACTGGCTTACTGACATCAACATAAAAATATTCCCTCTGACAGGCAGAGTGTGAACCCTTCACACTTGTGCACACTAAAATCTGTGAAGGATTCACACTTTTTAATGAAAAGTGTGAATCAAACTGTGAAGCAAATACTGTTCTATTTCCCCGCTACGCCTTGCCACCAAGGACTTGCAACAATCCATCAACAAAACTGTGAAGTGTAAAGTGTGAATCAAATTCAAAAGTTGATAGCTAGTGAAACAACGCGGCGCGCAATGCCCGTGCTTTACAAAAGTGCCAGGAAGGACCCATTTTTTCTAGATGATAACTGTTGTCATTTGATGCCATCATTTCGCCGTCCTCATCGCTTCTGCTATCGCCCGACTCAACTCACCCGGCATCAATGCTGCCGCCATCGTGTTAGCTCTGTCCATGTAACCCAACGTAGGTTTAACCGACAAAGCATCACCAAAACGAATTAATAACTTCGGTGACCGTTGCTGTAGACGCGCCTGCCTTGTACCGTTAGCAGAGCGCTTACGACGCTTCACCTTTCCCTTTTTGAGCTTTTGGGCTTTTTTTCGTTGCCAGACACCATTAACCTTTTCGCCATACCTTGTTGTTACTTCACCAATGAACACATCAGGCTTGGCTTTGAGTTGCGACATTTTGTTGCGCGGCAGGTTTCCGTACTGATTCAGTTTGATGTTCTTAGGGTTAAGCAACGCCTGACTATTTAACTTATGCTTACCACCGAATTCAAACGGCTCAATATAATTGGCTGCGGTATCCATCACGAGCACCTTTGCTGTGAGGTTATTTTTTCGAGCGCCGGTTGATCGCACAGAGTTAATAGTGAATGGAGTGGGGTTGTTTAAATTCCGCTTTATCGCCGTTTTTTGTGCGTCCGCTATCTTTCGGGCAACGCTCGTCAATGCCTGAGCGGTAGCGAATGGAATCTGTTTCTTTATTCTTTGCAGTTGAGCCGATAACTCTTTCAAGCCAGACATATCACCACCTAAAAGTAATTAAATTTCGTCATTACCCATAATGATTTATGTATTTACGAAAATTGCAGCGGTGTTGTTATTCTCCCGCCATTACCACTGGATAACGTTCGCCGTTCTCCTGTTTTGTTATCAATCATTGATATTTCGATCTGCATTGGGCCATCTTGCAAAGTTTGATTAAGTGTAGATAGCGCTGAGATCAAATCCTTACTGGCATCAGCAACATCACTATTACCTTGAGAGGACTGATTACTGAATATTGATGATGAATTTCGGTTAACGCTGCCATCCATTTCCAAATCACCATCTTGTTGATAGAAATATGATGGCAAGCCCGGCATTGTTTTATGCAGATAATCTCTGGTTTCCTTTGGCGCACGCCCCAAGCCATAATCACGAACCCGCCCAGGTCCCCAGTTATATGCGGCAAGGGCCTTCTTCACATCGCCATCGAACATTTTGAGTAAATCTGACAAGTAGCGTGCTGCGGCCTCACTCGATTTGTGAAAATCCATTCGATCACCTGACGAATTAAGCCCATAATCTCTGCCAGTAGCTGGCATAAACTGGAATGGGCCTTGAGCGCCTTTGGGCGATAACAGATTTTTTCCACGAGAAGATTCAGCATCCCACACATTATCAAGAATACCTGAAGGGAGTTTGTGTTTAGCTTCCAACGTTGAAAGATGTTTTTGTTCTGGTGTATTTCCTAGCGCTCTATCTGTTGGGTTAATTATCTTTTCATGTTGAGACTGCCAACTTTCAGAATATTTACGGTTTAACTTGTCCTGTAAAACATCCCCAGGCCTACCGAGCGCTAATTCAAGCCCTTCTTTGAATGTTAAGGAGTTCTTAAACTCCTCATCACGTCGTGCTCGATGTAAAATATCCTGTTGCTTATCACCATGATAAAAATTATTTTCACTGTCTTTTTCGTACTTTTTACTTTCCTTTAGTGCTTTTGCTGCGGGTGATTCACCACTTCCGCCAAGTAAAGCCTGAGACTTGAGGATTAACCCATCAAACCGAGCACCTATTTGGTTAAGTTGCTGCTTGAACGCTACGGCGTTCTGGATTTCTTTATCACTAAGAATTAGCCCATCACGCTGCGCCTGATCTTTAAGTCGCTGCACCTCATCCGCTGAGTTTCGGAATAAACTTAATAGTTCTGGAGACAACCCAAGTTTATTGATATATAACGCCTGAAGTCCGGGGGGCATTGATTGCAGCACTCGGTTAAGATCATCTGCCAAGCGCCCTACATCTGCTAGCCCCTCTTTTGTTTTATGTATGTCAATGCCCATTTGCATCAAATTTGACTTAAAAGCGTTGTTATCCCCCCATAAGCCATCAGTTGCTTTTGTGAATAAATCGTTTATTGCCCCTTCGGATGCCTCACGAGTGCTGCCATTTTCAATCATGGCTCCGGTAAGCTCCTGAAAGGCGTGGGCAGTCATACTGACATTCTTCGCGGTGGTATCAATCCGGTAACCGTAATCTGCAAACTCTTTCAGGTTATTTTTAATAACATTGATAACCGTAGCGGCCCCCCCCAGCCCAAGCGTTAACCCCCCCACCATTTTCAGTGGGGGGACCAGATCGCCAACAAACTGAACACCGTCTCTAGCGTGACGGGATAGTTTCTCGAATTTACCGCCAAGTTCATCCAACTCTTGCCGTGACGTATCGCCACCTAACTTAAGTTTATCGCGGGCATCATCAAGAACTGGCTCTAATTGCCGGGCCGCCGCTTCAATGCGGGCGATAGAAGCGCTAACCTGCTCATTAGCTTTAAGCTCAAAATCAAAGGAATTACCCACTTACTGCCCCTGTCTCAAAGATGATATTGAAATAAAATCCTCAGCGGTGAGTGGCTCGACACATTTCTCTAATGCCACCAGCGCAGCGTTAAAACCAGCACGATATCCATTGGCATCATTATTCAGAGAACTGTATATAAACGCCGCCATATTACGATCTTCCGTATCCAGACATTCCCAGCCAGGATAAGCCGCAATCATTTTACGTTTGGTGTAATGGCTGAGGTGCCGATGGCTTACTGACAGAATATCGATAGCCTGCTGGTACGGCTTACCCCGTTTAATCAGCTTGAGTGCGAATATGGGGTTACTTTTTGCTTCCTGGCTAACCGCTATCCAATGTGCGTTGGAATGCTGTGGTTGCCTCTCCTGTTCATCTATTTGCTGATCTTCACCACCAGCAAAAGCCCCACCCCGATGCCGTACCGGAGAATAGAGGCTTAACGCACTTCTGGCTATTAAGCCGCTATCCTGTACCCCAAGATTTAAATGGCTGAACGTTCTCATAAGCATTCATCCAGTTAACGAGGCGGCATATCAATGATCGGCAATCCTGCATCCAGTCGAGATTTAATCTTTGCAGCTTCGTTCACTGGATTGGCGGCTTTACCGCTGACTAACCGACTGTCTCCGGGCAAAACAGCACCCGTTGCTCGGAATTGCTGATTGCGACGTGCGGCTGCTTGAGCCAGCGTCTCTTTGTACTCTTCATCGGCCTTACGGCGTGCATTAAGGTTGTCTATCGAGTTAGGATCGGAATCATTTATCATTTGGGTGGAGCGTGCTGCCAGCGCCTGAAGCTCATCATCAGTCAAAGGCTCTTCCATTTTCTTCAACGCTTTTGTGGCACTGTTACGGGCCGCGCTAAAACCGTTTTTATCACCGTTCTGGACAGAGTAAGTCAGCGCTGTCCGTGCCTTTTCTTCATCGTCCTGAAATTCCCAGGTGGGATCGTTCTCTTCCATGAACTTTTGGGTAAATACGGATAATGCCTGTGGTGCAGATACCAGCTTCGCCTTGATTTTCTTGGATGACAGATCAGTCTCTTTCAGCAGACGAATAGCAAGGATAGGGTTTTCCTTAGCTTCATCAGAAATAGCGACATTATGTTCACGGCTATGCTGACTGGGACGAGCAACCTTAATCGGCTCTTTTTCATCGTCAGATTGAATAACATCATTGCCGTTTGAGCCTTTGGCTTTGGAGCCACCGAGAAGATGCTGAAAATTAAACATGGATATCTTTTCCTGTAGAAACGTGTTGATGGTCGTTGATGGCCTCTCTGAATTCGCCAAAAACCAAAAAATTAGAAGCGCTGTGCCGTTACCCCACTATTTTGTTTAACACCTTGTCCATCAGGCGGCGGGCAACTTCATGGATTGACGGTGTGATACCAAGCTCAGAGCGCTTACTCTCTTGCTCCCGTAAACGTTGTAGTGCCTCCACTTGTTTCCGTGTAAGCAGTACAGCCTGTGTGTTGGGTTTACGATTCATATGATGGCCTTACCTGATTATTTATACAGTTAAATAATATTGCAATAAATGCAACAATACAAACAATTATTGCAAATAAAGGGATTTAATTAGACTCGTCATTCCAATGCAAAACGCCAACTTACGGCGCTTGCCAGAACGGGAAAGGCAATCAGGGAAGATGTTTTTTGCAGCAAAGGGGACTAATAGGGCAAAGAAATGCGTCTAAGAAAATGGTTCAAGCTAACTAGCTACGTGGAATAGTTCCCCGCTTTTGACTAACCTTGTGGGACAAAGTGTTGAAGATCTTTTCTTTGCCTGACTGCGTTACACAGAGCTGGCGATGTATTGGCATTACGCAATTGCCACATGCCAATACATGATAGTTGTAGAGGTATTTGATACTGCTATTTAGAAGATAAAAAATTATTCACATGTTCGGACTGCTAAATAGTTCTAATTACCACTCGGAATATAACGTATATATTGCTATAAAACTGCCGACGATTTGCAGTATTATAAATAGTAGTCAAAGCCAAATGAATACAAAAAGAATTATTAACAACTTATTAGTTTCGAACGGAAATCAAAATGAATAAAGCTCAAAGTTTAGGAACACCAATGACTGATGAACAATATGCAGAACATTGGGGCATTGAAAGTGAAAAACATAACAGGCTAAGTGATTATAGCTGGATGGCAGGTTTCATTCCCGATAATGCAATGATATTAGACGTAGGTTGTGGCAATGGGTTAGGATGCATTGCAATGCTAAAAAAAGGTTGTTCTATTGTAGCTATCGAGGCTAATGAATTTTTAGCACAACAAGCAATAGATAATGTAAGAAATGCAGGATTCAGCACTAAATTAATTAATCTGGACGGTAATTCCCCACAAGAAATAGAAAGCGAAATCAACTTCCATATATTGGTTGGTAGTTTATTCTCAGAGGACTCAGATAATGTTGCTAAGTCATTTAGTTTTGACTATGTGACAAATTGGCTGTTTGGAGCATCACCATATAGGGCAGCAGAGGAGATGAAACAAAAAGTTGAAGAGTTAGATGTAGCATACGCATCGCAATACAGAGAAAGAGCGACAGTCGCATGTCAAAAGCTTTCTAAATTAAGCCAAAACAAAGATTGTAAACTAAATTACACGCTGAGAAGTTATTATGAGAAAGGCACACCAAAAGAAATTGTTATAAGCACGTTTGCAGAAGAGCAGAATACAACTGTATTTAACAGTAATATAGTTAACTCTGAAAACGTAAGAATCAGAAAAAACGAAGCAATCAACTTACCAAATTCATCCCAAATGAAATATATATCATCTGCACCGGGGGTTAGCGTGCCACGCCATATAAAACCAATAATTATATCCGTAGTCGTTTAAGTTAAAAAACTATAACAGCAAATAATTGAAATTCAGGTGCTGTTATAGTTACACAAGTGTCATCACAATTCAGGTATGAATCCCTCTTGCTTTAGAGAATTTATCACTCCACGAATAAGATAAGAGTTTGAGAATTTAGCTGTATACGTTCGAGCCCCAGCCTCAACAGGTTGAAGAAGTCCGCGATCAACTAGCTTGCCGATTTGATAAGTGATCTGAGCAGGTTTCATACCTGATAATGTTTCTCTTAAATCACCAGCTCTGACAGTTCCCATACCGACGGTACGTTTTAACATTTGTGTCTCAACTTCATTGATAAGTCCTCTACCTTGCGAGAAATCGATAGCAGGATATAGGATTTTTGAATTCAAGAAATTACGATTCGTCAGTTGGTCAACCTTCTTCAATTCAGATGAAATTCCCGCCAATACATATAGACACCAATTTTCTAAACCTTGCTCCGTACCTGTATCCGCTTCTGCAAGCATCGCATAATACTGCTCTCTATTATTGCAAAACACCGCGGTAGGATTCAGCACTCGGCCACCAGCCTGAACATTGAAGCCATACTTAATCAGTAGTGCATAGGTCAAAAGTCGTACGGTTCTGCCGTTCCCATTGCCAAATGGGTGAATCCAGCCAAAACGATGATGTGCAAGAGCTATCTTCATCAGGTCGTATTTGGGACGATCCTGTCGATTGATAAATTCAGTCAACTCCTGCATATACCCAGCAACATGAATAAAATCTGGCGGTAAATGCTCTGATTGCGCAATACTTACACCATGTTCCCTATATGCACCAGGCGTTCGATCCCCTTCCCGCTCAAGTCCAGCCACAGCGATAGCATGTAACTCGCGGACAAAATACTCAGTAATGCTATCCCCTGATTTCAGGCACTCATCAATGTACCCCATTGCGTTCTCGATGTTACCAATTTCTTTGAGCTGGTCACTGGATGATGTCGTGCCGTCGACCTTACTTTCAACGTAGTCAGCCAGTGTTGTATGGTTTCCTTCAATACGTGCTGAACCCAAACTTTCCAGCATATGGAAAACATCTTTGAGTTGAGCAAATAACAAGGGATGAACCTCCGTTTCAAGCCGTAGGTGTCGTAACACCTCAAGCTCTGTCAAGACATCAACTAAGGGAGAATCAAAGCTTGGATTGAGCAGCACGAGATCAAAGTGTGTAAATTGTGGCATCAAGTTAACCTATCTTAACCAGTGGTTTTATCATATCTCGAAAATAACAGTAAAAACTGTTTTATAACATATCATTGAGTAAACATTATGTTTATATACATCTCAAATCAAGCGTGACGAACAACTCAAATTTGAGTAAGACAGATATCACTCTTAATTATTGTGGGAGCGTGAACAACAACATTTGCCTCACTTTACTCTCTGCGGAAACCTCAGATCACCTTACCTACACTAAAAATGCATAGAAAAAATCCAAGAGTCGCAACCACAGCGACGGTAAACGTCAGATAGAATTCAAGCCCCATAACCTTATCCAGCTTGGTGATAGAAACTGCTACGGCCAGACACTGGATAACACCAAAAGATAACGCGCCGGAACGCCCTTCAGTCACCTTGCTAAAATCATTCAATATCCGGCTGCACAATATCGCACCCTAAGTCACCAAATCTTTTGCTTTCTACAGGTTTTGCATCTGGAAGGTAGACCAAATCGCAAGGGTTAGCGTCTGGATCGTTTGGGGTCAAAGTCCCTCTGTCATCAGGAACGCAAGGCAACATCATGTCGCCATCTTCTGAACGGCACAATGCCCAACATGCGACGGGCATATACCACCATTCCTCATCACTGCCATTTTCTTTTACCCGCAGATACCAGCCGGGATTTGCTGCAATCATGCTGACAACCTCAACACCATCTATACGGTTAAAATGAAACACAACTCACCTCATCTGTTATAAAAATTAAAATTTACTGCTCAGACTGTCTACCTGTCTACTCTGCATAAATTAATAAACATTTTCAGTTAGTTAACTGGTAGAGAGTCTCCCCTTAAAGTGTCTACTACTGTCTACCAGACTCTCTACTTTTGAGCAAAAAACACCTTAAAAGTAGACACGGTAGACAGTTTAACCCTGAGTGTCTACCAACTGTCTACTCAATTAAAATACTGATAATTAAATATATTTATAATCGAGTAGACACGGTAGACACTTAAATCAATTATTTAGTTTTTCCTTCACCTTCGGTTACGCCTATTGCCGCAGGTAGCCACCCCTCAGCAGCTTCAGCCAACAGAACATTTGATATCGTCCGTCCCTTATCCGCCCCTTTGGTACATTGTTTGCGCTTGTACTCTTTCCCATACTCCGCCATTGCCCCCGGCATATCCGTACCGAACCGGGTTAACGAGACGGGCCTGCCAAGGCCATGTGCGGACATATATGAAAGATAAGAGTGATACAAATAGCGCCGTGGGCTAAACGGAACCATTTCGGCATTCCCCACAATCATGCCCTCGCATTCTACCAACGCCATCAGATAGCCGCAGAAGTCCACCAGCGAATCCCCTTCACGCTTGATAGCCAGCGCCTCTTCGGATTTCTGCTGTTCATGCAACAAACGTTTTGCCTCGTCCCCGTCATTGCTGGGAAAGCGGCTTAACAGGTGACGCATGATGACGGCCAGTTCACCTTCAATCTTTTCCGGTAGCATTGGATCACGTTCGTTTTCCGGCACCACTTCGGAGAAGTTAAAAATTACCCGTCGCCGGGATATGCCGCCGCTTCGGTCACTGAACGTCATGGCGTTGTTGTTCACGGCCAGCACCACCGCAGGAATACGTGTTGAGTAAGGCGCTTTGTGTTTGGGGTCGATGGATACCTTATCCCCGCCCGTTATCGCCTTAATCCCTGCGCCGTCGCCAGCGTAGCGGGTCATATCCGGCATGATGATGAGTGAATAGCCAACCACCAACGCACGATCTCGCGGGTCTTCCAGTGCCTTCATACTGGCCGATACGGTATTGGCTTTACCCGCCAGCATGGTGCAGATTTCCGCAAAAACGCTTTTACCGCTTCCCCCTGGTCCCGTAACTTCAAGGAACAACTGCCAGTCATAGCGGTTAGCCAGCACCATAAACAACGCTGACAGAACACGATCCGCTTTCCGTTTATTGTTGCCAACGGAACGGCTCAACCACTTCCAGAAGCTGGGCGCATGGGTCGCCAGCGTTTCCCCCTCTGCCGGGGCGCTGAATGGCAATTCACTGGCTATCAGTAACCAATCTTCCTGACTATGGTCACGGAATTGCCCGGTACGGGTATCAAATACTCCATTACTGAACCCGATAAGATTACGGGCAGTCGCCCCCATGACAGGCAAACTCAGCTTCATGGTTTCCACAGCGGATTTAATGGCGTTCTGCGAGTAGGCAATCTCCTCCTCGATAAAAATTTGGGCCATTTCCCGCTGTAAATCCTTATCGGCCACTGGCTCCCATATCACGCCGTTGTAGTGGTGAACGGTGTCAGAATCACCATGAACCGCTAAATCACCACCATAATGCGCCCGTAACACTTCACCGCGCTGGCTGGCTCCCATGCGGGAAAGGTCAGTTACTCCTATATCCTGAGTCTTCTTCTTTGGTAGGGGTAACGGGAACACGCGATTAATCCGCTCATCGTCACAAAGCTGGGCTTTCACGTCCTCCTTACCGATGATGCCTGCTACCAGCACCATACGGGCTTCACGCTGTTTCTTTGGATCAGTCGCTATCAGTCCCTCATCACATAGCCACTCATAGGTGGTTTGGCTGGAATCCACTAGCCGGTTCAGCTCCTTAGCCAGCATTCCGTAACTGGTTGCATCGTCCGGGTGGCGTATAGCTGCTATGGCCGTATCAGCCCGATCAACGATATGACCATTCACCCAACGATACAGACAGGAAAATAGCGCATCAGATATGGTTTCCCGTGCTTTTGTCTCTGCCGTCATACCTGTGGCCTCCCTACCATCTGGAACTTGCCGATCAACGGGTGGAACCAGTATTTACTGCCATATTTACGTTTGGCACCCTTGATAACGATCAGAGCCGCTTTACGGAATTTCTCTTCATGCACGATGTGGCCGTTGCCCTGCTTCACAATCATTACGCCACTGTTACGCGCCAGTTCCTCCGCCTTATTGGTGGATAGCCCCATTTCAGCCGCCAGCGTCGTTAGCGGAGCCATACCGTCCGGTACGTTGCCTTTTTGCTGCATCGCTGCAAGGGCAAGCTCCAGCGCTTCTACGCGCTTCACCAATCCGTTAAACGTTACTTGGCTGATCATGTTTGGCCCCTTCCATAAAAACAAACTCGGCAAGAAAGCGGTTATCGGGATAAACACACTCCGCTGAATAGCCATCACGCACAAACGTTACGCGGTTAAAGGCAGTCGCTCTGACAGTGACGCATTGGCCGTTCTTGTCCTGATAGAGATCATTTGGTTGAGGTTGGCGCATTGCGTACCTCCATCGCTTTATCAAGATGATTAATGGCACCAGCTACCAGCGACAGAACGGCGGCAACAAGGTTAGCGTCCTCTTCTTCCCGTTCCTCATTTGATAAGGAATCAAGCCACATAGAGAGAACCGCCCTGGCCTGCTTGTTCATTGCATTGGCATGTTCGACGCACGTAACGACTTCAAGATGTTGTCTGTTCATGGCTGAATCCCCGCATCTACTTCCTCAAAGCACGTAATGGCGTAAATGCCATCAACCCACAAATAAACCTCACGGCGTTGCTGTTCGTCGGTGATTTGGGGAATGACCTCAGTCAGTAGGTGCCGTAATCCCACCTGAGCGCGTAAAAGACGATTACGCGATATGTTTTCCGGCGTAGCGGGTACTGGCGCACAAGTTGAGCCAATCAGGGCGTTAACACGCCGCTGATCGTCGTAGTAAGCATCCAGATTGATTTCGTTCGCCTTTACTGGAGAAAAGTCACGGATAAACGCATCCCGCTGGTAGTGATGCCTGGCTTGCGGGTATTGCTCATAGGAGAACACAACGCGATCAACTGTTTGCTCCTGGATAACCACCGACACTTCACTATTGTTCTCGATGAAACGAGCGCCCACAGAAATTAGCTCACGCATGACGCACCTCCGTAGAAGTAGAAGGTGTTGGCTTAAAGTGGCTTTCAATCACCTGTAGGTTGTCTTCCACCAGCATCACCATTACAGATACCTGGCTCATGGCGCTGCGCATTCTGGCGTTAACAGGGTCGCGTATCCATTCCAGATCGCGTCTGGTGTCGTACTGCTTACACCATGCCATTGCGATGAATTCTTGGTGTTTAGCCAGTTCATCAAAGTAAGTGCGTAACGTGGTAAGCGCCTCTTGTGGCGTCTTTTCAGGGGAAAGTAATTTCCCGCTGACAACATGCGGAGCGATAGAGTTAACCATGTGTCACCTCCACCAGCTCAGCTTCTGCCCTTTCCAGCATTTCAGCGACGGCTTCAAGTGCATTTTCTACAGCGGGGTTGTTAATGTCATGGGACGCTATCAGCGTAATAATGGCCTTGGCGTGAACAATTTGAGTGTGCGCCTCGTCCGCATGATTGATGTGTTTCTTAAGCATGGCCAACCTCCCCTTGAACCGTGGTTTCCGATGTATGGAAGGCTTGGTGAAGGCTATTCAGCCGCTCCGCTAACACGAAAGTTAAAATCTCTTTAGCTTCGGGGTTACTCAGTTCAACAATGGCATAGGCCAAAGCACGGCACTGATCGATAACCTCTTCCAATTCCAAAGGCGTGTTATCAAACATGGCGCACCTCCTGCGTTTCGGTTTCAACAACACAGGTAGGCATGACGATTTCCACCATATCCACCAATGGAAGGCGTGCAGCAAAAGAGAGGATGAAGTGAGGGGCCAGAATAAGGCGGGCTTCACGTTCAGTTGCAGCCTCAACAGACAGGCGACAAGGCTTGGCCTTCTTGTCGTGGCGGTTAAGAGCAAGAAAGCGCCATGTAAATTTAGGGTGAGTTTGGGTACACTTCGGCATAGCCATAGCGTTAGTCTCCATAACGTTTGTGGTTAGAGGCCCGTAGGTGTTGGTAGCACTTATGGGCTTCGCTTCCCCCTGAGATATAAAACCATCAAGGTGGACTCCACTATAATCATTAAGTGGACTCCACATCAAGTGTTTTAAAAAATATTCCTTTCGGTATACTGTACTCCACCACATAACAGGAGGGGCGGTAATGGCAACTGGTACAAAGAATGAAAAATCCCAAAAGGTGCAGGCCCGCGCACCACATGAAGTAGTTGATGCGATGGAAGAAGTGAAAGAACCAGGGGAAAGCACTGGACAATTTATCGTTATGGCAATGCAGGGAGAAATCAAACGCCGCCAGCGCAAGAAAGCCAAAGATACAAGCAATGAGGGCGAATTATGAAAATCACCAAAGCAATAGCCATGGAAGAAATACGCCAAGCTTTTGTTGGGTTTCGTGTAGATTTTATCGAAGATGATTCTATCGCGATCAGAACACGGGTTTTCTTTGATGAGCACGGAATTGCATGGCTCAACCTCCCAACAATACCAATAATTGGATACCAGACCACCGAAAGACTTGATAAAAGCATCAAAGAAATAAAAGTTATTTTCGACCAAGAATACACTAGCTATCTCAAAAGCTAAAAATTGAATGAAATCAGCGGACTCAATTTTGAGCTGGTTAAGTAAATCTAAATACTGTTTATGTTCAGGCAAACTCGAATATTGTTCGTGTTCACAATATGCTGGAATTAGGCGTAAATAATTGACCTGATCGATCAGCGTGTTATTCTGGACATGCTTTAGTTTTGTGCAGTGACACGAGCGGCCCGGCATGGCCGCTTTTGTTTTATTTAGCATCAGATACCCCCAGCAAACGTTTAGCCAGCCAGCGCTGAGCCAGTTCAGTTAATTTCGCCTTGCGGGCAATTGTCGGCGTATCCAAATCCAACAACGCACAATCACGGTTTCCCAAATAAGCTAATAACGCCAGTTGATCAGCGTTCATATGGTCACGTACCTGCTTAACTGCGATACCTTTCTGTTTCGCCCAGATTCGCGGGTGTACGCCCAACACAAGGTCATTCAGGAACGAACATTCATTGCTGTAGGCAAAGCCGTGCTGTTTGTCTCCGGTACGCTCGATATAGCCCTTCATTGCGTCGGCCATGCTTTTGTGATCTTCACAGGCCGCTACGCGATTCTTTCGCCAGTTCAGCAGGGCGGCTTGATGTTCCTCCGGTGCTACACGGCGTAAACGTTCTTCGCAGTCGATGAAATACTGACGAGCCAACTTTCCCTGATCGTTACGTTCGACCATCGAAAGCTCTTTCGCCATATTCAGGCTGAGAATGTAATCGTGTTCGATGCGCTGGCGAGATTTTGAACTCGCCCGTTTTGGCGAGGTCAAATTTTCAACAATTACATAATCAACCCCTTCAACAAATCCGTATTGCTTGATTCGGCCTTTAATCCAGTTAGTGAAGTCACGCCCAACTTTTAAAAACTCATGAAGTTTTCGCCCACGAACTGACTGAATTTCTTTCCCGCCGATATTGCTTATGGTTACAGGGATTCGCGCAGCAAAGTTATTGCCGGAATTACCCGTTTGGCTGGTTTCTGGCTGAGTTTGGCCGCAGCCAGTTAAGGCCGTAATTTTTTTCTGAGTCATTTCTATCGCTCCAAAAAGTTGTTATTCAGAGCCGCCGCGACAGCGTTAAGGATGCTGCAATTTACTTAGCGCAATGTACCGCAATTAATTTTCTTTTCGCTGATCAGGCGATCTTGCGAGTAATTGCATATTGATTCTGTTAGGCCGATTTACGGCTATATGGGTTATTAACGTTCTCTACAGATGGCGGATTGCGAACCCACCAGAGCACATCACTAAGAAGCCAGGCACAACTATTACGGCCAAAATGGCAACGAGGCGGGAAGCGCCCCTCTTGCTCCATCTTCCAGCGACTGGAACGGGAAAGGCTGGTGATTTCACCGCATTCATCTTCACGAATCCGGCGATCAAACTTGAAGCCGTACTCTTCAAGAAGGTTACGGCGTTGCTCGGGGTTAGGTGGGGTAAAGATAATATTGCTCATGCTGCCTCCACTGTTTCTAGGTTTGTGGAGGGTATTGTTATCAATCAAAAAAAACTTGTCTGGAATATTCCGGAAAGTTAACGGAATTTCCAGAGATCACTCATCGACAGAGAAAGGGATATCAACCTCATTAACCCATCCCTGAACAGTCTTTCCTGATGGGGCTATGATATTAAGATTTTTAAAATCTTTTCTTATATCACTGTCATTTCCATCAAGAAATCGGCGCGGTTTTTCCGCCACCTCGTTTCCATAATGAATGCGCAAAAGCGATTTTATGAACTGAGTACGCAGATTTATAGTTTTTGTTGAGTGAGCATCATCTGCATAAAGAGGATAAGTATGATCGGGATTTTTTGGCAGAACTATTTTTTCCTTACCACCATTAATGTAATTTGGAAGTTCCTCCCCGTCACTGCAATTTTTTATAGTTAAGAAATCACTTTTAATTACATAAATCCCGTCAAGTTCTAAATTAATAAATTCATCCAACTCAAAAGAGACAAACATCTTATTATTTATCGATAAAAAAAGGTCGTACAAACTTGGTTGAAAATCATATAATACGCCAACGCCAAAAGCCGTGTGCGGCAATGCCCATAACCCACTGAAAGAACATGGATATCCACCATCCTTTTCAATGGAGTTATCTATATTACCCTCTTCATCTTTAATAAATAAATCAAGTACACGAGAAAAAGAATCAGATACAAAACCCCGTGTACATAGCTCATTTTTCAAAATCGCCGCAGATTCAAATTGCTCTTCTGTAAACCGGTCTAAATCTCTATCTTCATTTTTTATTCCATCACCGAAAAAACGAACAAAGCCCGTACCATTTTCAAAAGAAACATATAGCTTAATCGCGCCAATCGATGCCCAATGAAATAAATCGCCGACTTCGCAACCTAATAATTCAGCCGCACGCTTAACGGGATAATATTCGCGTAATGGCATACCCATGTCGTCACCCTCAACGCCCCTAAATAAGTTAGCAAGGCAGGCGGGTAGGGTTTCCCGCTTTTCGGTTGGCCGACCTAGCCTTGCCTAATCAGTTTAAGCCGTTCTGCTCCCCGGAAGCAAAACAACATTCTCATGTCCACCAGCCAATACATCCAGCCGCTCTACCCACTTATTCAGTGCATCCAGCTTTTCCGGTAGGTATAGGCTGCGGTTGTATACCGCCATGACGCCACCCAGCGAGTGACCAAGAAGCAGTTCAACAATGTGGGGCGGTATGCCCAAATCATTCATGTCCGTTGAGAACGTTCGGCGCAGATCGTGAAGCGTCCACGGCTCAGAATGCTTTAATCGTTGGCAAACCCTGCCACCAGTGGAACTCACCGCCGTATTCTCTTTTAACTCACCGAGCAAATAGCCCGTTTTTTTATTCTGCTCTATCAGTCTCTCAATAAGCGGATATATCCTATCAGGGATCGGCCTTATTATTTTTTCACCCGTCTTGCTGTGCTTTTCGGGAACAGTCCATAAACGCGATTTTAAATCCCACTCATCAACATTCGATAATCGAACCTCTACGGTACGCGAACCAAAAACCACCAGCAGATAAATAAGGTTCTCATAATAGGGTGAGAAAAAATCACTGTTTAACGCCTGTAATAATTCCGTTAGCTCCGTGTTTGAAAGAACCCGTTTACGTTTATTTATCTTAACGCCGATATCCTGCATCGTTAAACCATCGAGAGCATGGCACACAGCAAAGCGGCGCACACGGCAAAATTTAAATGCTTGTTGTGACATTTGCAGCAGCATCCCAGCGACGCTAGGCGCTTTCTTTTTCGCTCTGGTAAGGCAAGTTAGCCAATGGTGTGTTTCGCAGTCTGATAGCGCCATATCGCCAATCAACGGAAACACATGGTTATTAAACCGTTCCCGATACCTGGCATCATTAACTAAGTTGCCATCAACGTATTCAGCCAGCCAGTAATCTATCGCGTCCTTCACTGTAATCGGTTTAAGCGTCGTTTCCCGATCCAGTTTCATCATTCTTTGTGGGTCTCGCCCTTCTGCCAGCCATCGGCGGCACTGGTCACGCATTTCACGGGCTTTTGCCAACGTCAGATCGGGATATTTGCCCAGCGTGGCAAGGGTGGCTTCTGTTTCACGTCCCCCCAACCTGTATTTGTACAGCCAGGTGATAGAACCTGTTTTTGTGATACGCACCATCAACCCGGCACCGTCAGACAGCTTTGTTAACTTCTCGCGGGGAACGCCGAGCATTGCCCGTAGCTTCTTATCTGTCAGACGATTGATCGAGGTGGCCATAAAAAACCTGTTTTGTTACCCCACGGATTACCCCACAGTTTGCCGCATAACCGCGCAAACGTCAAAAAACACTGGAACAATATACAGGTGAATTTTTAATTAATTTATTGATAAATAATGATTTTATTAAAACAGAGGTAAGCATGAAAACAGGATGTGGAAACTGTGGCGGTAACTTAGCATGCTTGCTTCCGGTGAAGTTTTTATAAATAACGTCGATTAACCGACAGTATAACCGTCTGCGGCGGAAAATATCCCTTCAATACCGAAACAACGCCCCACCTTGCGAACGGCCCCGCAAACCAGCCATTTTTATCGTCTTAAATCAGTAAATTGTGAAACATAACCGTTTTTCATTCGATTGAAAGCTACCGCTATTCAGACACATAAAGTACGATCGCACGCTAACCATGATGGAATTGGACGTTATTCTGATGGAACCTGAATATCAGCGCTGGCTGATGGCGCTTTCCGCCCCGATGGCCGCACTCAATATCAAGTACGGCGCCCGCTTCAGCGACCCGACCTTTTATGAACCCGGTGAAACCATCAGCCTGAGCAACAGTTGGGGCATTACGTCCCGAGAGGGGCTGATCTCAATGATTAACGATATGACAGACGGCGGCCATGCCGAACGCCTGGCGTATGACTATCATCTTTGGCACCATCTGACGGCATCCGAATGGCAGCGGCATTGCACCAGTCAATCTGAAGAAGCACAGGGTACACTCGCGCTGATAGCCGAAACGGCTGCACTATGCGGTGCCGGTGGGATCCGAGCCTGGGATCTGGGCCGCATGAGTTTCCTGAGCCGCATCGGATTACTCAACGGCTGGATTAACGAAAAAGAGAACCTGTGGATCCACACCCGACTGGCTGGCAGAGCACGTTATTATTACCGCAGTTGGGAGAATTATTACGCTGCATTCTTAATCGGCCGCACTTACTGGCTCGCCTCAGATGAAGACGATCCAGAGTGCCAGCGCTACATTTTCAGCAACTGTAGCCAGATTCCTGACTACATCGACCAAATCGGCACGCTCTATACCCATCCAGATTGCCCGATTCATGACCTCGACTGGGATGTTGATCCAATAGAAATGGATAAGCCCGAGTCCTTACCAGAAGCGGAAATATAATGGACACACTGTGCTGGCAGCGGCTAGGCATTGAACCGACTCAAGATCTGGATGTTATCCGTCAGGCTTATCGTCAGAAAGTGCCGCAGTTTCACCCAGAAACCGATCCCGATGGCTTTAAACAGTTGCGCGAGGCATATGATACTGCCTGCAAGCTGGCAAAAAAACCGGTGCTGTTGGGTGATGAAGAACACGCTAATACTGAATCGCGCGACACGGCCTCGCCAACCGAGAATACCGCTACTGATAACGCCGATCCCCAGGCAGAAGCACTGGTTAGCGCGTTTGATCGGCTGTTAAGCAACCCAGCCGAACGCGTCGTCCCGCTGTATTGGGAACGTTACATTCAGTTGCTGAATCAGCAGGCTTTCGATGTGATCGATCGTATTCGCTGGCCGCTGCTCCAACGCCTCATGCGTGAATCTTGCATCTCAATCCACTGTGTCCGCGTACTGGCCGAACGCCTACGCTGGCAGCAGCGGCAGGGAGAACTATCTGGCGATGGCATGGAAGAAATCCATAACTTCCTCGACTCGCTCGGTTATGAGGATCTGTTCGACTTTTCCTTACTGTCACACCTGAGCTTGCCCGCACAGCTCGAAACCATCTTCTATTTTCATCAGGCTAATAGCACATACTGGAACCGCCCGGCATTTATGCTGAGCATGCTGCTGCGTAATCCAACAGCCATTTATTGGCCTGACATCCCAGAGCTGATGCAAAAGCTCGCGCGCTGGCACACTCACGCGGGTGTTCCCAGCGCCATACTACGTGATTACTGCCTACAGCAGTTGGACGCAGCGCCGAACGACGCCGAATGGCTCGCACTCAGCGCCAATCTCTGTTCCCTTACCGGAGAGGACAAGCAGGCCTTCACGCTGTGGTTGACGCTTTATCAGCAAACCCATCACGCACAGGCTGAACAATGGCTGATCGGCTGGTGTCAGCAACATCAGCCGGACGCCCTTCCCTTGCTGATTCAGTCGCTCAATGATACCCCAGCGCCCGATCTGACAGAGCTAGCGCTGGACGATCCACGCCAGCGTTTCTTCATTTCACAGCACAACACCCACATGCTGATTCGCTGGGGAGAAGCGCTGAAATTGCCGCTGTCACCCATGGCGGAAAGCTACGCGCGCTGGAAGCTGGGAAAACAGGAGCTGCGAAACATCTATCAGCACTTGCTGCTACATAACGGGGACACGATTCAGGATCGCCTGTACTGGCACGCCTGTATGTTAACCGTGGGTAATGAGCACTTGTTACAGGATATTCTGGCGCAGCCGTTACCCGATGAACCGCTGTATGCGTTGATCTTACAGGGGTTACAGTTTCAGGCGAGGCAGCGCTTATCCTGGCTGAAAACCTCCGGGGCGATTCACACCTTCACACAATGGCTGTATTCAGAGTCAGAAGAAGAATTGCCGAGCGCGTGTAGCGATCAGAAATCGTCCGCCTGGCTGCAAGTGCAAACCTGGTTACGGCAATGGCGCCCGCTGTCGCTGAACCAGCTTAACAAGCTGTACAGCAGCAGCATCCACACGGAAGAAATCGACCCGATCAACGATTGTCTGGTCGAACTGTCCGCACGTTACGCGTGTGATGCCTCTCTGACACCACAAGGGAGAAATAAGCCACAGGATCTCAGCGCCAGAGAGGAACTGAGGCAGGCTATCCTGATTACATTAATGATGACCGATCCACTATCCTGTCTGGGTTTACCGCGCCAGTCGGTGCTGCCCGAACTGGCTTTAACCCACCCAGCGCATTCACTTTCTCGACTCTTTCGCAAGGCGGAATGCCGCGATGGCGATGCGGTCACGCCGCTGAAAAAACAGCTAGTGCTCACTGACCCGCTGCACTATCACTGTTGGATGAATTTCCCTGTCTCTATCGAGGAATATCTCACCAGCGGGGAAATTTATGGCGAGTCCGCCGCCAGCCATTTTTATCTTACCAATGACCACTGGCAAGCAGAGCTAGCGAAATCCCCCCTCATCTATCAGATCTTTTTCCACGCGTTTTACACCCTGTCGGGAGACGAAGAACAAGCAGGGCAACACCGTGAGCGGCTGGCAGCGCTGCCCGTTGAAACACAGCAGGAAGATGATATTCGTGCCGCCTTTATTGAAGAATCGGATGATCTGGAAAAACCATTAAAACAGCTCTCTGACGACAAACGCATCACGCTCGTCGGCCAGTTGATTCAAAGCTACGCGAAGAATCACGAATACTTATTTGATAATAGCGATCAACGCTTTTTAACCGAGCACCTGTTCTATCCGCATGAAGACATCACGCTGAAATTGATCGCAAAAGTGTTGCTGCAATGCACCGATCGGCGCGAACGTCAGTTCAGCCTACTGCAGGCCAGAAAAAGCAACTGGTGGCAATTTTGGCGCACCAACACACGCATTGGTCGCATCGGTTTCCTGATACAAGGTGGATTGGGGAGTTATTGTCTCTACCGAGCAAGCGACTGGCTAGGGTCGCCACCGCCGTATATTGAAGGGCTACTGATGGTGCTAATGGTCTGCAATTTACTGAGTGCCGTGCGTCGCCGCTATAACGATGTCGGCGTTCGTGCACCATGGGGTATGAGTTTCTTCAGCATACTCATACCGATATGTTTGCTGATCCCATTGCTGGCGCCGAGCCTTAACCGCTGGAATAAATTCGGCCCACCGCCGCACGGCAAGAAAGCCGACACCGATACCACACTTGCCTGACGAAAATGATTCTGGCGGCACTGCACGTGCCGCCAGAATATCAATGAGAAACCTCATCTAGATATTGCTCAATACGCTGCCGTGTTTCGTCAATAGCTGGGGCGTATTGCTCCGCCAGCACCTGTTCAAAGTCACGCAACCAGAAGCCGATCTGTTCCCGTTCTTCCAGACGCGTCTGCGCCCAGGCTTTTTCCAGTCGCGCCAGCAGATTACGATTCATCAGATTGTCTCTGGGGTGGATCTTCAACGTTTGCAGTTTCTGATGGCTTTTCTGCTGTTGCTCGGCGCTGAGCCCCGTCGGGCTACGGTCGATCACTTTCGTGAAATTATCACCGCTGTCCGGCAGGTTAACATCCACTTCCAGCAACCCATTGATGTCATAGCTGAAACGCACCTCAATAGATTGCTTATAGGATTTCGCTTTTATCGGCATGGTGAATTCATCGATAAACACGTTGTTATCGACATAAGGGCTTTCCCCCTGATAGATCGCGATGCAGATATTGTCCTGTCCGGGTGAACCCGTGGAAAATGTTTCTACCCGCGAGGTCGGCACCACCGTATTGCGCTCCAGTATCGGGGAAAACAGGCCGTTTTGCCGATCGTTGGCGGTTTTAATACCGAGGGTGTACGGGCAAACGTCTGTCAGGATCACTTCTTCAATGTCCTGCTCACGTAGCCGGCAGGCGGCCTGTACCGCCGCGCCTTTGGCAACAACGGTATCCGCATCCAGATGCTGATAAGGCAATTTGCCAAACAGCCTGACCACCAGTTTCTGGATAATCGACATCTTTGATGCCCCGCCGACCAGTACCACGTGGTCTAGCTGCTCTGGCTTCAGACGAGCATCGTGCAATGCCTGCTCTATCGGCGCGCGAATACGGTTCATCAACGGCAGCCATGCGGCTTCAATCGCGTCATTATCCAGCACGATGCGCCAGTCTTCTTCACGCCAGTGCCATAGCAGTTCATTCGATTGAGAAGGAAAACCGGGCTGACATTTCAGCGCTTCAGCATGGCTGTAAAGGCGCGCCAGATCGGTCGCAGGAATCACCGCATCTTCAAGTTTCCACGCGTTCAGGCAGGTTTTCACCACAGCCTGTGTGAAATCTTCGCCCCCCAGATAGTTGTCGCCCGCCGAGCTATGCACTTCGATCAACGGAAAGGCGTATTCCAACACGCTGACGTCGAAAGTACCACCACCTAAGTCGAAGACCAGCGTGCGCCCCAGTTCCTGCGTGTGTAAGCCGTAGGCCATAGAGGCGGCAGTGGGCTCATTGATTAAGCGAACCGCATTCAACTCTGCCAGTTCCGCCGCAAAACGCGTCTGCTTACGCTGTTCATCGCTAAAATAGGCGGGCACGGAGATCACCACATCTTTGATGGGATGCCCAAGGTAACTTTCTGCATCGGCCTTGAGCGATTTCAGCACCATGGCCGACAGCTCAGCGGGAGAGAATGTTTTATCCCCGAGTCTGAAGGTTTTCTTGCTCCCCATGTAGCGCTTAAACAGCGACGCCGACACCTGCGGATGCGTCGTCAAACGGGAAATCGCAGGTTTACCCACCAGAATACTGCCGTCTTCATCAATGCTGATGGCCGAGGGGGTGAAGTTGTCATTCAGCGCATTCGGTATCAGGCGGGCCTCACCATTTTGCCAAACGCTAATCAGGCTATTTGTCGTGCCCAGATCGATACCAATGGCCAGAGAAGCGGCTTGCGGGTGCGTCATGCTGTTATTCCTTAATTAACTATTCCGTACACTGCATATTCCCAGAGTGCCTATCAGGCGCCAACAACTGGCCCGTTCAGCAAGCAGGGCAATAGTATATACATCTTGGTCAGGAAAAGACCGCGCACAACGGATTCAGGAATATTTTTCAACAGATCTGGTGAGTGATAAATAAGCGTTATATCATTAAGTATATAACGATCATTCACGGAGCATTACCATGGGAAACCATTTTGAGCGAGGCGTCCTCGCGGGGCTGAGATCCGCTAACCCAAAATCCACCAACGACATTAATCCTTATTGCTACGATTATCGGCGTGGCTATATCTGTGGCTATGCTCACAATCTGGCGGAAACCAAAGGCGACCGCCAGCAGGCCGCCTTCGAAGCCGGGCTGTTATCACGCCGCTACGGTCTGGAACGAGAGAGAGTCGCTGAGTTCTTTACCGAACAAGGCAACCCTTACGCGATTCGGTTTTTTTATGCTGGCTATGATGCGCACACGCCGCGCTAGTTGATGCCAGTTAGCGGTGTGCTTCGCGTAAATCGAAGTTAATGGGGATCGTGATGGCGAGCTGCGCGTTACCGCTGTTGATCCCACTATGCTACCGTCGATAATCCAGTGTTAACCAAAGATAGGGTTACCTATACTCGTCATACTGCTAACCGCTTGAAGTTCGACGAGTATAAACCTGGAATAACAGATTATGACCGATGCAAAATATACCCACCATCTTGAAGAGATTATCACTCATGGTTTTGAAACCATTGATCCAGATGAAAAAACTGAGGTAAACCTAAAAGACCTGCTGTATGTCTACGGCGTATTACAGGAGTACATGCGTTTTTTCCATCAACCGGAACATTACCAAACATTGGATGATGTGATTGCGTTTCTAGGGTCGAATAAAGACAATGCTGGCTTTCAGATACTCAGTACTGCCGTATATAAAAAAATGAGCGGTATGTTTCCGTTACATATTGACGAAAAATTTGATAACGGGGATTTTGATTCACCGCAGTTGCCTTTTTACTATGATGAAAAACGACATAACATCCTTAATAAAACGCGTAATAATAATGGGTAAAAGGCATCTGATTTTATGATCCGCAAAGAATGGAATGAACATTTGCAAATCGCAGAAGAGCAGCCTGAACATTTACAATATCGAAGTAAATGGGCCTGTTTTCACTGCCGTACCGCTTTTGTCCGTTTCCAAAGTCAGCAGCAGGCTGTGCGCTGCCCGACATGTGAAGCAATAACGTCAGACATGGGATATCTGTTTCAGCCCCCGCCCAAGCATAATAAAAAAGCTTGGGCCATTGTCCAATTATTAGCCAAACACCACATCGCTTATCACCGGGCAGGCGCGGTTGCATTTATCAATGCTTTTATTACTGAATACGGGAAATTACCGTTGAAAGGGGTACAGAAAAATATCGATCTTTATCTGGCAGATAAAAAGCAGGGTGTGGCAAAGCATTAACCACTGACATCCCCTTTCGTTATGAGTAGGTAATCCACCATTGATTTTCACGGCACTTGACCTCATCTTAGTAATTAATCCGCAGTAGATATCCGCCTTGCTGGTCTCTCTTCAACAGATTCCACTTACTGGCAACGAGATCACCCACAATTATCAGGACGGCACCATGACGAATCCATTACTGACCTCATTTACCCTGCCCCCGTTCTCCAGCATTAAAACGGAAGATATTGTCCCGGCAGTAAAATCCGCGTTGGATGAATGCCGCGAGACGGTAGAGCGTGTGGTCGCGCAAGCGGGGCCGTTTACGTGGGATAATCTGTGTCAGACGCTGGCAGACAGCGACGATCGCCTTAGCCGCATCTTTTCCCCCATTAGCCATCTGAATGCGGTAAAAAACAGCCCGGAGCTGCGCGGTGCTTATGAACAATGTCTGCCGCTGTTATCCGAACACAGTACCTGGGTTGGCCAACATGCCGGGCTGTATCAGGCCTATCGCAGCCTGCGTGACGGCGAACACTACACCACGCTGAGTCTGGCGCAGAAGAAATCCGTTGATAACGCGCTGCGCGATTTTGAACTGTCCGGTATTGGCCTGTCGCCAGAAAAACAGAAACGCTACGGCGAAATTTCCGCTCGTCTGTCTGAACTCGGCTCGCAGTACAGCAACAACGTGCTGGACGCCACGATGGGCTGGAGCAAACTGATTACCGACGTCGCCGAACTGGATGGTATGCCGGAAAGCGCGCTGGCAGCCGCCAAAGCGCAGGCGGAAGCCAAAGAGCAAGATGGCTGGCTGCTGACGCTGGATATCCCGAGTTACCTGCCGGTGCTGACCTACTGCACCAATCAGGCACTACGTGAAGAGATGTACCGCGCATTCGGCACCCGCGCGTCCGATCAGGGACCCAACGCGGGCAAGTGGGACAACAGCGAAATTATGGCGGAAGAGCTAGCGCTGCGCCACGAACTGGCACAACTGCTGGGTTTCGACAGCTACGCGCACAAGTCACTGGCAACCAAAATGGCGGAAAACCCGCAGCAGGTGCTCGATTTCCTGACAGATTTGGCGAAACGCGCCCGTCCACAGGCGGAAGAAGAACTCGCCCAGTTACGTGCCTTCGCCAAAGAACACTTCGGCGTGGAGGAATTGCAGGCCTGGGATATCACCTACTACAGCGAACAACAGAAGCAGCATCGGTATTCCATCAGCGATGAGCAGTTACGTCCGTACTTCCCGGAAAACCGCGCGGTAAACGGCCTGTTTGAGGTGGTTAAACGCATCTACGGCATCACCGCCAAAGAGCGCAAAGATGTCGATGTGTGGCACCCGGACGTTCGCTTCTTCGATCTGTTCGATGAAAGCGGTGAACTGCGCGGCAGCTTCTACCTCGATTTATACGCTCGTGAACACAAACGCGGTGGAGCCTGGATGGACGACTGCGCAGGTAAACTACGCAAAGGCAACGGCGAGCTGCAAAAACCCGTCGCCTATCTGGTCTGTAACTTCAACCGTCCAGTCAACGGCAAACCGGCGTTGTTCACCCACGACGAGGTTACCACCCTATTCCACGAGTTCGGTCACGGCCTGCACCATATGCTGACCCAGATCGATACCGCCGGTGTCGCGGGCATCAACGGTGTACCGTGGGATGCGGTCGAGCTGCCAAGCCAGTTCATGGAAAACTGGTGCTGGGAACCGGAAGCACTGGCCTTTATTTCCGGCCACTACGAAAGCGGAGAACCACTGCCGCAGGCACTGCTGGATAAAATGCTAGCGGCGAAGAACTATCAGGCTGCGCTGTTCATTCTGCGTCAGTTGGAGTTTGGCCTGTTCGATTTCCGTCTGCATGCCGAGTTCGATCCTGCAAAAGGTGCACAGATTCTGCCAACGCTGGCGGAGATCAAAGCGCAGGTAGCCGTAGTGCCAAGCCCAAGCTGGGGCCGTTTCCCGCATGCATTCAGCCACATCTTTGCGGGCGGCTATGCCGCAGGCTATTACAGCTACCTCTGGGCCGACGTGCTGGCAGCCGATGCCTACTCTCGCTTTGAGGAAGAAGGGATCTTCAACCGCGAAACCGGTCAGTCATTCCTGGATAACATCCTGACCCGTGGCGGTTCCGAAGAGCCAATGGAGCTGTTCAAACGCTTCCGTGGTCGTGAACCTCAGCTTGATGCCATGCTCGCGCATTACGGCATCAAAGGATGAGCATCTGCTTAATCGCAGAAGAAGGCGCCGATAGTGGCGCCTTATCTTCTTTAGCCAAGCGCTGGGGGTTGGTTTCCGATCCTGATGCGGTAATGGCGCTAGTGCTAACGGCGGAACGTCTGGAACTGCGCAAGCAGGATGAGCCGAAACTCGGCGCTATCTTCGTCGATTTCGTTGCCGGGACGATGGCGCACCGTCGTCGCTTTGGCGGCGGACGCGGTGAAGCCGTTGCTAAAGCCGTAGGTATCAAAAAAGATTATCTGCCAGATGTCGTAGATGCGACCGCCGGGCTGGGGCGTGATGCCTTTGTGCTGGCAGCATTAGGCTGTCGGGTACGCATGGTGGAACGCAATCCGGTCGTTGCCGCACTGCTGGATGACGGGTTGCAACGTGGCTATCAGGATGCAGAAATCGGCCCGTGGCTGCGGGAACGACTCACGCTGCTACACGCGTCGAGCATGACGGCGCTGCGTGACATCACGCCGCCGCCGGATGTGGTTTATCTCGATCCGATGTTTCCACACAAACAAAAGAGTGCGCTGGTAAAGAAAGAGATGCGAGTGTTTCAGTCGCTGGTAGGTGCGGATGATGATGCCGATGCGCTGCTGGAACCCGCACGTGCGCTGGCAAAGAAACGCGTCGTGGTGAAGCGACCTGACTATGCACCACCGCTGGCGGGCGTACCAGCACAGTCCATGTTGGAAACCAAAAGCCACCGCTTCGACTTCTATCTTCCCGCTTGAATCCCTTGCCGCTGCACCGATAAACGTGTTGGCGGCTAAAAACCCATCCTGCTTCGCATTTCCTATGCCGCTTTTGCAAAGTCTGTGGCACAGATGAGAAGCAAATCGCATAATTTCACGCTATCACTTTTTATGACACTAAGATGACATCATGAAAAAAACGCTTTTGTCACTTCTGCTTTGTTTGAGTACTTCTGCTATGGCCGCTCAAGATCCGATAAATATTACGATTCTGGGGACATCCGATCTGCACGGCACTTTTGTTCCCTGGGATTACGCTACCGATACCGCCAACATGGCTGGCAGCCTGAGCCAGATCGCGACGCAGGTGCATAAAGTTCGCGCACAGCAGCCGAATGTCATTCTGGTTGATGCGGGCGACACCATTCAGGGCAACTTTGTCGAAACCTTCAAGAATGACAAAGTAAGCCCAATGATGCTTGGTTTCAACGCCATGAACTATGACGTCTGGGTGATGGGTAACCACGAGTTTGATTTCGGACTGAACGTGCTTTCCACCTCGCTTAATCAGTTCAAAGGCACCGCGCTGGCGGGCAACATTTTTTGGGAGAGCGGTAAACCTTACCTACCTGCCTATAAAATTGTCGAACGCCAAGGCGTGAAGATTGGCATCATCGGCATGGATACGCCGATGACCGCTGAATTCGCCAAAGGTACTGACCGCGTGAAAGGGCTGAACTTTATCGATCCCGTCGGGGCGGTAAAAACCGTTATCCAACAAATCCACGGCAAAGTGGATGCCATCGTGTTAGTCGCCCATATGGGGATCGATAACGAAAACCAACGACCGGGTACTGGCGTGGGTGATATTGCTCGCGCTAATCCAGAATTAGCCGCCATCGTCGCGGGTCATATGCACGTAAAAGTGGATAAAGAGGTGATTAATGGCGTGATCGTCACCGAACCGGACAGGTATGGCCGCGCGCTGTCGCGCATTGATTTACAGTTTGAGCAGCAGAACGGCAAATACGTGCTGATTAATAAAGACAGCTATACCTATTCGATTAAAGGCGTAGATTCCGACCGGAAGATGGAAGATATTTACGAGCCTTATCACAATACCCTGCGCGCCAACGCCAACCGTCCGATTGCACAGCTTCTTGGGCACGATCTGGTACCGCAAGATGCCGTGAAAGGGATTCCTCAAGTACACGTGCAGGACACGGGCATCAGCGCCCTATTCCAGGAAGCCAGCCATCATTACGCCCCCAAAGCGCAGGTTATCGCGCTGCAAATTGATAACGATCGACCTAAGCTGAACGTCGGCACCATTTCCGCAAAAGACATTGCCTTTAACTACCAATACGCTGGCGGTGAAATCACGGTTTATCAGCTAACCGGAAAAGAACTGAAGAAATACATGGAGTGGTCAGCGGATTACTTCAACCAACTGCAAGACGGCGATGTGACTTACAGTTTCAATCCTCAGCGTCGCGCGTCCAAGTATTCTACTAATGATTTCTTCGACGGCGTGACGTACACCATCGATCTCACGAAATCCGCCGGGCAACGCATAACCGACCTGAAAATGAATAACGGAACGCCAGTTACCGACGACATGCCGATCCGTCTGGGCATGAACAGCTACCGTATGGGTCACCTGACGCAGAAAGGCGGCGTGCTGGAAGGCATGCAGTTCCCAGTGCTGTCGGATACCAAAGTAGAATATGGCGAAGAGGCAGGCACGATTCGTAACCTGACCATCCGCTATTTAACTGAGGTGAAAAAAGGCCAATACGAGGGCACCGTACCACAGCGCTGGAAACTGACTGGATTGCAGGGCTATGAGCGTGAACGCAAAATTATCGAATCACTGCTCAACAGCGGGAAAATCAGCGTACCAACCTCAGACGATGGTCGCTACAGCAACGTGCAATCCATCAACGTGAAGTCGTTGCTGCTGCCGGATGCCGCGCAAAGGGAAAAGCGCGTGGCGGAACTGACGCAACAGCGCGACAGCACCACCAATGCGTTGACCAAGCAGCGGCTGAACGATCAACTGACGATTATCGCGGCGATTAACTGACAGGCGTTATCTCTCGCTGCGGGCTTTCCAGCGTTCGCTCGTCAGGTAGCCGTTCACGCCGACATCCAGGAAAAGGCGTGGCGGCAGGTAGTTTGCCTGTCCGAGCGATTGCATATCGCTAATCAAGTTTTTGACTATCCAGACTGCACACTTGCGTTCAAATATGCCCACAGGACGCTGTCGTATCGGGCGTTCGACAAACAGGCCTGCGTTGACCAGAAGTCCATCGTAGATAATAAGCGGATAGAAAAAATTTTGGGGCTGACCAAAACAAAAATGGTAGCCTCGGAGAAGGATTAAATACCGTCGAGAAGAAAATCAATCGCGGCTTTGATCTGAGTACGATAAAGGGACGCATCGCAGAACACCGCCCCCAGAGAACAAACGGGAATGCTCGCCATCTCATGCGTCATAACTGCATATTCTTTATCGTCGGTCAGTCTGACAAGCGGAACCAACCGCTCGGGACGCGTGCTGCCTGGGTACTTTTCAACAGGCAGCAGGGGGATCACAATCCTGCGGTTCAGTTGGCCGATAATATCGCTGGTTACATCAAGCAGCAGGGGATAGACGGCGCTCTTCCCGGTGTTGCTGTATACAGTGAACTGCATTCTTAAAATGTCCTGTACTCATCGCTGAAACAACCGTGTTCATCGTGAAACCGGTTAAGCGCTTCCAGCGCTTCGCTATTTTCCTCCTGCCACTTTTTCGCTTCGTACTGGCGTAGTTCAGCATCAAGGGCTGCGGTCAGGGTGGCACTGAGATTAATTCCAGCCTCACGCGCACGGCTGAGTAAGGATCGTTCTACGGTCATGGTAACGCTTTGCGTTGCTCGTTGTGTTTTAGCCATAAATACCCCGCGTCAAGTGCCGTGTAATAAACACGGCCTTTTAGACGCATCATAACACCAAAAAGGCAATATAACGGAAAAATCCGGGTTCCGGCGTAAAAGGCCACAATGGTGTAAGCCTTGAAGAGAACAGGTTGTACCGGAAGGCAGGCGCACAATACCGACGATACGCAATACGGATTAAGATAAAGAAAGGCAGGAAGCGGTGTCCAGCAAGAAATGTCGCTAAGATTTAGATAAATAAGTGAAAAATCAAAGCGCCTGCGAATACAGGCGCTCAGGGGGAATCATCCGTTACACAACGCCCTGCGCCAGCATCGCGTCGGCCACTTTGACAAAGCCCGCCACGTTGGCACCGCGCACATAGTTCGTCTGGCTATCTTCACCACCGTACTGCACACACGCATTGTGAATATCCAGCATGATGTGATGCAAACGCGCGTCCACTTTCTCTGCTTTCCAGCCCAAACGTGCCGCATTCTGCGCCATTTCCAGCCCGGATGTCGCTACGCCGCCTGCGTTAGCCGCTTTACCCGGTGCAAACAGTACGCCAGCATCGAGGAACGCATCGGTCGCTGGGATGGTGGTTGGCATATTGGCACCTTCTGCCACGGCTTTCACACCGCTAGCAATCAGCGTCTGCGCCGCAGGCAGATCCAGCTCATTCTGCGTCGCACACGGCAGCGCGATATCTACCGGCACGTCCCACGGCGTCTTGCCTGCCAAATAGGTCAGCTTCGCTTCACGCGCGTAATCTTCCACGCGGCCATAGCGTTTATTTTTGATCTCTTCCAGCAGCGCCAGTTTCTCTGGAGTAAAGCCTTCTTCATCCACCACCGTGCCGTTGGAATCGGATGCCGTGACCACGCGAGCCCCCAACTCCATCGCTTTTTCAATCGCGTACTGCGCCACATTACCGGAGCCGGACACCGCAACGCGCATACCTTCGAAACCCAGACCGTGGCGTTTCAGCATCGCTTCGGTGAAGTAAACCAGGCCGTAGCCCGTCGCTTCAGGGCGAATCAGACTACCGCCGAAAGACAGCCCTTTGCCAGTGAAGACGCACGCAGTGTTGTTGGTCAACTTCTTCATCATGCCGGTCATGAAGCCAACTTCGCGGCCACCCACACCGATGTCACCCGCCGGAACGTCCGTATCCGCGCCCAAATGACGGTACAGTTCCGTCATCAGCGCCTGACAGAAACGCATGACTTCCCCCTGACTTTTCCCTTTCGGGTTAAAGTCCGAACCACCTTTACCGCCGCCCATTGGCAGCGTCGTCAGCGCATTTTTGAACGTTTGCTCGAATCCAAGGAATTTTAGAATCGACAGGTTAACGGATGGGTGGAAGCGCATCCCACCTTTGTACGGGCCGATCGCAGAGCTGAACTGGACGCGCCAAGCACGGTTTACCTGTACCTGACCTTTGTCATCCGTCCACGCCACGCGAAACTGAATTACACGTTCCGGTTCAACCAATCGTTCCAGCAGGCTGTAATCCGCATAGTGAGGGTTCTGCTCCAGAAAAGGCCACAGCGTGGAAAGCACTTCATTAACGGCCTGTAGAAATTCAGGCTGATGCGGATCGCGTTGTTGAACAGAGTCAAGAAAACTTGCCAGAGATACGATTTGTGCCATGAACAGCTCCTGATTGAACGAATAAGTTCCCTTCTGCTTCTTTAATTTTTAGACACGCAGAAGCTTGTGGGATCGGTGAAAATGATGTTGTGTCCTCTGGACTATAACACTGGCGATGGATATTTAAGCAAGCGTTTTCTTTTCAGATAAACGTTACAATCCAATGAGATAGGAAGGGTTTTTCGGATGTTTTGGGAAGGAAATTAGACATAAGTTTTTGTTATATAACAAAAGGCACAGCTAAGAAGCCGTGCCTTTCGCCACTGAAAAAAAATGCAAAAAAAGCTAATTTTTATTCGTCTTCCTCATCACGCAACGGCACGATGAGCATGTCGACATGGACGGTATTAATCAGTTGACGTGCAGAAGACATCAGTTTGCTCCAGAAGTCCTGATGGTGCCCGCACAGCACGAGATCGGCGTCGTATTTTTTGATCGCATCCACCAGAACCTGCCCTAAATCGCCGCTGCCGCTCAGCGTTTCGCTGATAGGATAGCCCGCATTTTGGGATAGTTCAGTCAACGCATTCTGGGTTTCTTCGGAGATACGCTGTTGCATGTCACCCAGATTGACGTCAATAAGCCCCGTGTAGAGATCGGAGTAATTCACATCGACGTGGATTAACGAGACTTTCGCATTGTACGGTCTTGCCATTGATACCGCTTTTTCCACTAACACTTTGCTTTCTGGAGAAAGGTCAACAGCAATAAGGATGTGTTTGTAAGCCATAATGAGACTCCTTCCGTAAAGACTAATTAAGGGTTAGCAGCTATTTCTCCTGCCAATCTGATACTTAACGGCGGATTACAGAATAACATTCGTCGGCGCTATCGGACTGTTCAGTCGATCACAACCCGTTTTCAAATCTGTTAATTCTATTGATAAGTGTAGTAGAAACTGCTCCTTTTCACAGTCAAATCGCGTAGCTTCTCCTTTCAGAAAACGTATTCTCTCGTCAAAAATCATCCTTCATGCCGATTGCACCTACCTCTCTGGCACAAACGAACATTCTTCTTCTACACTACAAGTAGGGGCTGGTGAGACTATCCACTGCGCTCTGGGATGGAGATCGAGAAGGGGGCTAGCCGTGGTGCTGTTGGCTAACCCAAATGACAATAAAATCGTGCGTAAGCGCGTGGCATAACTATTCGTCGTAGAAAAATATCGTAGAAAAACGTCGTAGATAAATAGCTACGCTTATCATCGACCACAGGTGGAAACGGGAAGGTATCGCCACCACCTCTGACGAATAGAACGACCGGGAGGGAAGCATGATTAGTACATTTGCGCTTTTCTGGGCTTTATGTATCGTCTGCATCATCAATATGGCGAGGTATTACTCTTCATTACGCGTGTTACTGCTGATTTTGCGTGACTGTGATCCACTGCTTTACCAATACGTTGACGGAGGAGGTTTTTTCACATCGCACGGGCAGCCAAGCAAGCAAATCCGGCTGGTAGGATACATCTACGCACAACGCTATCTTGATCATCACGATCCTGAATTTATTCGCCGCTGTGAGCGGGTACGAGGGCAATTTCTGCTCACGACCGCCTTGTGTGGCCTCATCGTCATCAGCCTGATTGCCATGATGGTGTGGTATTAATACGCGGGTACTTACGCAATGAACGTCGATAAAAAATAAAAAGGCGATTCCCCACAGAATCGCCTTTTTTTATGCTTAACCGGTTACCAAAATCAAATCAGCTTCAGAGCCAGCCAGTACAGCGCCCCAGACATCAGCATTGAGACAGGCAGCGTCAATACCCAGGCCAGCAGAATGCTTCTTATCGTTTTGCCCTGTACGCCCCCACCGTCCGCAATCATCGTCCCGGCAACCGCCGAGGATAATACGTGCGTAGTGGAAACCGGCATACCGGTGTAGCTGGCAACGCCAATCGACAAGGCCGCCGTCACCTGCGCCGAAACGCCCTGTGCGTAGGTCATGCCTTTCTTGCCAATCTTCTCGCCGATGGTGACAGCAACGCGTTTCCAGCCCACCATGGTGCCCAAAGACAGCGCCAGCGCGACGGCAACAATGATCCAAAGAGGCGCATATTCAACCGTCTGCAGCATGTCTTTACGCAGGTTGCTCAGGTAACGCTTATCTTCGCCCGACGTTTCTGGCAGCTTGACCACCCGATCCATCGTGTCCGAGATGCACATCAGCAGGCGGCGCACTCTGCTACGATCGTCAGGGTTCAACTGGTCATAGCTTTTCAGGTTATTCAGCAAGCCCTGTGTGCGCTCAATCGCAATCATCACGCGTGAACTGTCACAGTGGAACTCTTTCTGACCGTTACCGGGAATGGTGTTTTCTGACGCAGGGATCACAGGCGGAGACAGGTCGATGACGTGTGTCAACGCGTCGCCGTGCTGCTTGTAATATTCCTGCAAATTGACAACGGCATCACGGGTCCGGCTGATGTCATAGCCAGACGCGTTCATGTTGACAATAAAACCAGCCGGCGCGACACCAATCAGCACCAACATAATCAAGCCGATACCTTTCTGACCGTCGTTTGCACCGTGAGAGAAACTCACCCCAATCGCCGATAGAATCAGCGCGGTACGCGTCCAGAACGGCGGCTTACGTTTGCCGTCCTGCTTTTCGCGATCGACGGGCGTCAGATGCACGCGTTTACGTTTTTTACTGTTGTTCCAGAACCGACGCAATACCAGCAGCAGCAGGCCTGCAAGCACCATCCCCACAATCGGCGATAGCAGTAGTGACAAGAAAATGCTGATCATTTTCGGCACATTCAACGCATCCACGACGGAGCTATTCGTCAGCAGCGCGTTGGTCAAACCAATACCGATAATGGAGCCAATCAGCGTGTGGGAGCTGGAGGCAGGGATACCAAAATACCAGGTACCCAGATTCCAGATAATAGCGGCCAGCAGCATCGAAAAGACCATCGCCAGACCATGCGCCGAACTCACGTTCAGCAATAAATCTGTGGGGAGAAGGTGAACAATCGCATAGGCCACGCTCAGGCCGCCCAGCAGTACACCGAAGAAATTAAAGACGCCGGCCATAACAACGGCAAACTCTGCACGCATGGCTCGGGTATAAATAACAGTAGCAACGGCATTCGCAGTATCGTGAAAACCGTTAATGGCTTCGTACATCAGTACAAACAACAAAGCCAATATCAACATCAGGCCGGTGTAGTAATCCAGTCCGGCAAATAAATGTAGCATAAACGTTAGGCCATTTAGTGGTCATGAACGCGGCGCATTATCGGCGACAAGCAGGGGTGGGGAAAAGGAAAATATGACATTTTTTTGACTTAATATGTGACGGACATCGACAAGAAAACCACTTAATCAATATAAATCAATAAATTATATATTTTTACTAAAACATGCAAATTGTTACGCTGGTATCGAACAAAAACCAACACTACAATTTGCCGCCCCAATGGCTCACTTGCCTGCGGCAATCACTCACTCATCGGAGAAATGCATTGTGGAACAGTTTGACGTTGTCATCATCGGTGCTGGTGCAGCAGGCATGTTTTGTGCCGCACAGGCAGGACAGCGCGGGCTGCGTGTTCTACTGCTCGATAACGGCAAGAAGGCAGGGCGTAAAATATTGATGTCCGGCGGAGGGCGCTGCAACTTTACCAATATGTATGCGGAACCGGCCGCGTATCTGTCCCACAACCCTCACTTTTGTAAATCGGCACTGGCACGTTATACCCAATGGGATTTCATTAGCCTGGTCAACAGCCACCGCATCGCTTATCACGAAAAAACGCTCGGCCAGCTATTCTGCGATGATTCCGCACAGCAAATCGTGGATATGCTGGTAACAGAGTGCGAGCAGGCTAACGTCATTCTCCGTCTGCGTAGTGAAGTCACTGCGGTGGAGAAGTCAGACGATCGGTTCACCGTCCACCTGAGCAGCGGTACATCGTTCCAAAGCGCATCGCTGGTCGTTGCCTGCGGCGGCCTGTCGATGCCTGGTCTGGGCGCAACGCCGTTCGGCTATCAGCTCGCCGCACAGTTCGGAATTAACGTACTCCCAACCCGCGCCGCGCTGGTACCCTTTACGCTGCACAAGCCGCTGCTCGAACAGTTGCAAACGCTCTCCGGCGTCTCTGTGCCTACCGTCGTCACCGCAGAAAACGGCGTGATATTCCGTGAAAATATCCTGTTCACGCACCGCGGGCTCTCTGGCCCCGCTATTTTGCAAATTTCCAGCTACTGGCAAGCGGGTGAATTTGTCACCATTAATCTGCTACCCGGCCACGACCTCACCCAGCTTATCAATGATGAACGCAGTGCCCATCCAAACCAAAGCCTGAAAAACACGTTGGCACAGTGGCTACCTAAACGACTGGTTGAATGCCTGCAAACACTCGGGCAACTGCCGGATGTGACGTTGAAACAACTCAACAGCGCACAGCAGCTACAAATTGAACAAAGCCTGCAACAGTGGCACGTACAGCCAAACGGTACCGAAGGTTATCGCACAGCCGAAGTGACCATCGGCGGCGTTGACACCCGCGCGCTATCTTCCAAAACCATGGAGGCCAATTCGGTGCCAGGGCTATATTTCATCGGTGAAGTGGTCGATGTAACCGGCTGGCTCGGCGGCTATAATTTCCAATGGGCATGGAGTTCGGCATGGGCCTGTGCGCAGGCGCTACCTTTCAGCAAATAGGCACTATAATAACCTCTATTCAGCGCTCTCCTTTAGCTAATGGAGAAAAGGACGTCTCTACATCGGCCTCTGCTGCCAGAAAGGAGATGTGAATGAGCCCCAGACGTAGTGAACGTAAAATCAACATGTTGCAGTTACTGGTTGCAGGCATGCTGCCACTGCTGCTGGGGTTACTGCTCACGTTTGTAGAGTCCAGATTAATGGTAAAACGCGATTTGGAAGCCACTGCGCAAATCGCAATGAATCATGCTGAGAACATTTCGATACAGGCATGGAAGATGGTGGATCGCCTCCAGCACTTTCATGGTCAACCCTGCAACACCATCAGCGATGAACTGAAACGCCTCGGCTCCGTTTTTCCTTACTTTCGCGCGATCGGTGTTATCCATAATACTAACGTCTACTGCTCTTCAACGTTTGGCAACGCATTGACACCGATAAGCCGCGTTATTCAGCAGCCATTACCGGATACCTATTCTGAACGCTGGAGCCTGTCAATTGCAGGCTCAGACAACGTAAAAGCACGCCCAGCGATAATCTTCGTCCAGATGCCCCTAACGGGTTACGGCGCTTATACTATGGTTGATGCGCAATACCTGATTGATCTTATGATTGCGATTAGCCAAACCCGCGGCTATCAACTCGCACTGAAAGCGGGCGACGGTCATCTCATTCAAATTGGCCCAACAATTACGCACCGCTCTGGTTTATTTTCTACCTCAACGCTTGAAATAAAATCGAGCTATTTCCCGATAACCCTCACAGTTACTGCACCAACCTCTCAATCTGTAGCAAACTGGAAGCAGGCATTCTTTACGTTCTTGCCGCTGGCAATGATTCTCTCCCTGCTCTTCCTTGCGACGGTGTGGTACTGGCAAAAACGTAAATTATTATTCCGCGACGAGCTCCGTAAAGGCATCGCTAAGGGCGAATTTTCCGTCTATTACCAGCCCATTTATGATGCAGAATCACAATCCTGCACCGGCGTTGAAACCTTACTGCGCTGGCGACGCAGCAATGGGCAGTGGATCAGGCCTGATATATTTATCTCCGCTGCCGAAGCAGAGAGTATGATTATTCCCATCACCCGGCATTTATTTGATCTGGTCGCAAACGATATCGCCAGTTGGCAGGTAAAACCCGGATTCCACCTGAGCCTCAACGTTGCAGCCGAGCACCTGCATCATCCAAGTTTCGTTTCAGACGTACACCGCTTCGCAGAAAAAGTCGCCACTCATTCATTAAGCATTACGCTGGAGCTGACTGAACGTAACCTCATTAGCAACGGCCCTGAAATCATACAGCGCCTGCATCAACTACGTGAAGATGGCTTTATGATCGCCATCGATGACTTCGGCACCGGCCACTGTTCACTCTCCTATCTACAAAATTTCCCGCTGGACTGCCTGAAAATTGATCAGGGATTCGTCAGTGCGATTTCATCACCGGATGAAGAAGCCCCCATTCTTGATGCCATTATTAATTTGAGTCATCGCATCAAACTTCAATCGATAGCAGAAGGCGTGGAAACCGTGCAACAACTCCTGTATTTACAACAGCATGGCGTAAAATATATACAGGGATTTCTTTATGCTAAACCGATGGACAATGAATCATTGCTGGTCTGGTTGCACTATCATAGTGATAAATCGATAGAGAGCTTTATGATTAACAATAAAGAAGGGAGGAAAGAATAATAACCGGCAGAAACTCGTCCACCGGTTTTCTATATTAAACAAATCAGAAACGATAACCGACGCCAATATTAAAACCGTCTACACGCTCATCATCAAGTTTCGTGCCTTCATAGCCAATATCAATCGCCCAGTTTGCTACCGGTGTGATTTGAATACCTGCGCCGTAAGCAAAACTGGATTTTTTCCCACTGCTAGATTCACGTACAGCATCACCTTTTTCCCAACTGGATTTACCGTGACCAATACCAGCCAAACCATAAACACTGACATATTCATTAAAACGGTAAGATGGGCCAGCCATCAGTGAATAGTATTTTAGTTTATAAAAATCACTGCTTGCATTCTGATAATACTCAGTTTGTTCTGCACTCACATAAGTGAAAGAACCGATAATGCCAAGAGAGGAATCTCCCTGATAATGGTATTTGGCCGTAATTCCTTTCAGATCTTTAAAATCTTCGAATTTCGCCTGAGCATAACCCAGTGATACCGTTTGTGTCGCCTGAGCAACAGTGATTCCCATGGTGCAAGCAATCAGAGTGGAAAGCAGCAGTGTTGTTTTTTTCATGATAGAAACATCTTCCATGTTTGAATAAAAAGACAGTTTCAACAAAGCGAATATATAACTATCGCGGAATGCTGACCGCACACAAACTTACATTTAAATACGGCGAGGTAAAGTCTGTATTATTTTTAAACACATGGAGTGGTTTTTGATTTAATCATTAAAAAACAAAATGATAGATATTATTCAGGAAGATTAACGCATGCTTTTTCGCTCTATTTTTGGGAAAATTCCGAACTAAAAACAAGGAAGATAAAGCAATTATCAATGCTAAAGAGTGCTGATAGAAAAACTATTTTTTAAAAAGAAACAAGGTGAGATTAGGAAGCGTTGGAATACGGAAAAAACAGAAAAGTGATCTACGAGGAAATAAAGTGGTCGGCGAGAGAGGATTCGAACCTCCGACCCACTGGTCCCAAACCAGTTGCGCTACCAAGCTGCGCTACTCGCCGAATGCGGGCGCATATTACTGCTACCTTATTGAAGCGTCAATCCCTTTTTAACAAAAGGATTCCATCTGCCGTTAAAGTATCCATCCCTTGTATTTACAGCCTGAAACCGACGTCCTTGTCCGTGATTCATGTCAATTATATCCGTCATACTTCAAGTTGCATGTGCGTTGGCGGCACTACTCGGCCCACTCACGTGGACCTCGCCCCGTTGGGGTCGCTGCTTGCCTGAAACTCGAATTATTTAGGGTATGGCAGGTTTCTGACACCAGTTGTTTTTAGGGTTAATGCCGCCGTCAGGCGATGTGTATCCCAAACATCCAAGGATCGTGTCAAACAACTCTTCATGGCGATGTGTTTTGCCAACGAGTTGCTGAGCTTTCAACTGCTCAAACGCCTGTAAATTATCAGCATCAGCCAGAAATTTATCTGATGTCCACACCATCATCGGCGAACGGAACTGTTCAGGCGGTGCCATCTGACGCGGCGTGCCGTGCAAATGGTAGTTATCATCGATGGACTCACCATGATCGGAGGCATAAAACACGATCGCTTTCTTGTCCCGAACCTGATCGATCACGCTATCAATAAAGCTATCGGTATAGAGCACGCTATTATCAAAAGCATTAATCAACTGCTCACGCGAACAAGAGGCATCAACACCCATACACTCCGGCTGATAACGCGCATAGCTGCGGGGATACCGCATGGAATACAGATAGTGAGAGCCTTTAGTATGCAGCACAATCAGATGCTTACCTTGAGGGTAGCGTTCAAGCGATTCCTTGACCTCATTAACCAGCAACATATCCTGCACTGATTTGCCATCATTGTGCTTCTCTGACGCAATCATTTCGCGGAAGGAATAGTTGTTCGCTTCAATGCTATTGTAAAACCACACCTCACTTTGCATCGCAAACAGCTCAGAGGTGAAGCCCAATTCTTTCATTACAGCAAAGACATTCTGTTCTTTCAGGGTTCGCTGCGGGTTGTCTTCCGTACCGCCTTCTCGCACAAACATACAGCGCATGGAAAGCTTGGTTGAGGTATCACACGATTGGCCACGGAATGCGACCAGATTCTTTTCTTTTGATAGCTTCGGCGTCGTATCTCTCTCGTAACCTAATAGCCCCATATGATCCCAGCGGGTTGTTTCACCAATAATGAAAACCACGTAGGTATCGTCAATGCCTTTCGGCGGGACATAAGTGAAATGCTGAGCGGGATCGAAAAGATTAGAGGAATCCTGGCTCTCGTCATACTTGGTGTACGCAAATAACCCTAATGCGGATAACCAGTTAGAAGGCAGATACGAGTGAGCCACAACACCGCCATAGCTGGGTAAATCCACATTGGATTCTCGTTCAGATACCGACTGAGCCTTATCCATATAGCGAAGTGGCATCCAAACCAGCGCGACGACAGCGGCAAGAACCAAAAGAGGCATCAAACGCTTCCCTGGCGATTTAAGCTGTTCGATCAATGTATGACGCAGCGAGTTTTTCCAAATCAAAAATAATGGCAGCGCACTCACCACGAGCATCCACAGGAAAAAACGAAAACCAATAACTTCTTTAGAAAGATCAATATCGGTGGTCATGACCGCTGCAATAATGCCATAGCCAATAACGACATTAAAAAACGTCATGTAATAACTAGCAGCAACGGAAATCAACACCAAAAGAGAAGCGATAATCCGATAAAAACGGCGTCCCCCAAGTGAAATAATTCTCATCAGGAAAAAGGTGAATAAGACACTTGCGGTCAATTCAACAAGAGCGGGAATAAATGTTGGAATTTGGCTACCAGCAGAGAGTGAAAAATAATCAAATCGACGATAATACACTGAAACATTGAGAAAAAGACCAATATAAACTGCCAGGACAAACGATAACTTGGGTTGCGAAAAAGATGTTACAAACTTCATTATGACAAGTGCTCCAACAAACCTTTCTTATTATCTGAAGCTATACGACAACATCCCTATGCCTGAGTTCAACAGAAATAATCAGACGCTCAGGTTTTTTATATCGCAAAACAGCACAATAGGCGTAGACCGTTAATTAGTAAATTTTACTTATAATTAAGTGAAGGAAACAGGAAAAAATTGTCCTTTTATGTGAGTGAATTCGTGTAAAAAAATAACAAGTGCAATTCCATCGTTTTCTGAGAAATTACCACTGCTTATCAATGTATCCCTTCGCGCTCTAATCGGGCAATAAACTCCACGACGATGGGATGGTTCAGGAACGCCATAATTTCTTCTGCGCGCCTCTCCCCAATGCCCGAAAACTGTCGCCACTGCTGCGCCGTGCGTTGCCGTAATGCCAGCCAATCCACATGATCCAATGCGCTACTCGCTGAGCGGGGAACAGGAATACCTAATGCAAGTAACCAGCGAGATAACGGTACCTGCCGTGCCGACTGCAAGCTCGTATAGATATCTCGCGCCCGCTTATCGCCCATGCCATTAACAGCGCTAAGCTGTGCCTCGGTCAGAGATAGCCATGCCAGCACATCGCCCAGTAAATCATGTTGCATCAAGCGCAGCCACATCCCGTCACGCATTCCCGCCAGATTTAAACCGTGCTCCCCACTCAGCCAAACTAAGCGCGCCAGAAATTGCTGCTGGCACACCGCGCTATAGCGAAAACAGCTAAAAGCATGGAAATCATATTCATTGGGTGGAACGATAGCAGGCCGTTCAGCCCCACGCCATGCGACATTATCCAGACGCGGAATCCCTTGTCCCGCTAGGCTGACACTCACGCGATCGCCGGGCAGCACGTCCCATTGTTTCCAACGGGACAGCGAACCCACATTCACTCGACTGACCGATTTATCATCCAATTTCAAAGGACTAAGCTTCAACACCACAGCAATTTTACCCGTCCGCCCGACAGAGAACGCCACATCCGTCACTTCTGCAACTTGATGAACGGGAGGATATTTCCACGCAATCGCCCAGTCAGCCGATGTGTTACGCCAATAGCGTCCCTGCGGTTCTTTAGTCTGGCGGATGACCACGCCATCTGTCACGAAGGGCAGCGGGCTGTGATGCCAGTGGTGACGCCATTTCTCGGCGTCGGCGAATGACCCAATCGCATGGGTATAGTCTGCCGTCATGGCAAACCCCATGTTCTTCAATTTATCCAGACGTTCGGGCATCGCTTTTGGGCCATCCGGCCATTCCCAGACAAACAGGCCAATCTGCGACAACACGGGAGACGGCTGATGGCGACGCATTTCGCCAGCCACGACCGAACGTGCATTAACACCGCCCTGAGTATGTTGCCGATGATCGGTCATCTTCAGGAAAAGCTCCCCTTGTAATACTAATGAGGAAGGTGCACCGGTTAATAGGTGAGGAATTCCCGGAATCAGACGGACTTTTTCCGTCCAATCTTCGCCTTGCAGACCGTTTCCTCTACTCACCGCAGACACAAGCTTACCGTGCTGATAGACCAGCGTGATGGCTACACCATCGACTTTTGGCTGAATCCATAAATCCTCACGCTGTACGATCCATTGCACCAACTGCCCGCGATCGGACACTTTTTTCAACCCCGTATGGGCAACAGGGTGAACCAGCTTGCCATTATCAGGTAACCGGACAGGAATTGCGTTTTGGGGCTGAAAACAGCCCAGCCACTGGTTTAACTGTTCTCGCAGTTGATCATAAACATCATCCTCTATCGGACTTTTCCCTTCGGTGTAATACACGTCATCCCACCGTTCTAGCTGCTGACGTAATGCAGCAATTTCTTTGTTCGAACGCGCGTTCTCCCAGTCGGGGCAGACTTCGGCCGCAGCCGAAAAACCACTAATGCCCCCAACAACGCTGATGATCAAAAAAGTGCAAATCCTGAGCCACATAGTCCCTCCTGCCATCCAGTAGCGAATGAGCGCAGTACATAGCAATCAGGGGGAAAATACGAAGTGAAAAAAGTGGAAATGCCAAACGTGCCGCAAGATAATTTATCGTTTACAACACCGGTAAAAAACACAGGAACGCGCGTCGCAATCTAAAAAAGATACGTTGGCAAAAGATTTGCCCGATGGCATAACGAAAAAACAGTCAGTGGAGAATTTATCACAGCGCGACTGATGACATATTGGCGTGTATAATGCGGGGATATGCGCATGTTCCTGCTGCATATCAACATCCACCATCGTAACGTAAATAAACTTCATTATGGCTCAAGGCACGTTATATATCGTTTCTGCTCCCAGTGGAGCCGGGAAATCCAGCCTGATTCAGGCTCTATTAAAAACTCAACCGCTTTACGACACGCAGGTATCGATTTCGCATACCACGCGGGCAAAACGGCCGGGAGAAAACCACGGCGAGCACTACTTCTTCGTCGAAGTCGATGAATTTAAGCGTATGATTCAGGATAACGAGTTTCTGGAACACGCTGAAGTCTTCGGTAATTACTACGGTACATCCCGACCGGCAATTGAGCAGGTATTAGCAACAGGCGTTGATGTATTTCTGGATATCGACTGGCAAGGTGCCAAGCAAATCCGCGCCCAAATGCCGCGCGCGCGCAGCATTTTCATTCTGCCGCCGTCAAAAGAAGAACTCGCTCGCCGCCTACGAGGCCGTGGACAAGACAGCGATGAGGTCATTGCCCGTCGTATGTCGCAAGCTGTGGCTGAAATGACGCACTACGGCGAGTATGATTACCTGATTGTGAATGATGATTTCGATCTGGCGCTGCTCGATCTGAAAACCATTATTCGCGCCGAACGTCTGCGTTTGAGCAGACAACAGGTTCGGCATGATGCATTAATCACCAAACTATTGGCAGACTGACGCCTCTTTCAGTATGATGCCCAGTCATTTTATTTCCTGTGGAGTAGCACATTATGGCACGCGTAACTGTTCAAGACGCTGTAGAGAAAATTGGTAACCGTTTTGACCTGGTGTTGGTCGCTGCTCGTCGCGCCCGTCAAATCCAGACTGGCGGCAAAGATCCGTTAGTTCCTGAAGAAAACGATAAGTACACCGTGATCGCACTGCGTGAGATCGAGGAAGGTCTGATCAACAACCAGATTCTGGATGTTCGTGACCGCCAGGAACAGCAAGAGCAGGAAGCCGCAGAGATCCAAGCGGTTACCGCAATTGCTGAAGGCCGCCGTTAATCACACCACGAGTCGCCCTTGTACATTTTTGAAAGCCTTAATCTGCTGATTCAACGTTATCTGCCCGAAGATCAGATCAAACGTTTACAGCAGGCTTATTTGGTTGCACGTGATGCTCACGAGGGGCAGACTCGCTCCAGCGGTGAACCCTATATCACACACCCTGTTGCCGTCGCCTGTATTCTGGCGGAGATGCGTCTCGATTACGAAACGCTGATGGCAGCACTGCTGCATGATGTTATAGAGGACACCCCCGCCACCTATCAGGACATGGAACAGCTTTTTGGTAAAAGCGTTGCTGAACTGGTAGAGGGCGTTTCCAAGCTGGACAAACTGAAGTTCCGCGATAAGAAAGAAGCGCAAGCTGAAAACTTCCGCAAAATGATCATGGCGATGGTGCAAGATATTCGCGTCATCCTGATCAAGCTTGCAGACCGTACCCATAACATGCGCACGTTGGGCTCATTACGCCCGGACAAACGCCGCCGCATTGCCCGCGAAACGCTGGAAATATACAGCCCGCTGGCACATAGACTGGGTATTCATCACCTCAAAACCGAGTTGGAAGAACTGGGTTTTGAGGCGCTGTATCCAAACCGTTATCGCGTAATTAAAGAGGTCGTTAAGGCCGCACGCGGTAACCGTAAGGAAATGATTCAGAAAATCCTGTCGGAAATCGAAGGGCGTTTGACTGAAGCCGGGATTGCCTGCCGCGTCAGCGGTCGCGAAAAGCATCTGTACTCCATCTACTGCAAAATGCATCTGAAAGAGCAGCGTTTTCACTCCATCATGGATATCTACGCGTTTCGGGTCATCGTCAAAGAGTTGGACACGTGCTATCGCGTGCTCGGTCAGGTTCACAGCCTGTATAAGCCACGCCCAGGCCGGGTGAAAGATTATATCGCTATTCCCAAAGCTAACGGCTATCAATCACTGCATACGTCTCTGATTGGCCCGCATGGCGTTCCGGTCGAAGTGCAAATTCGCACCGATGACATGGATCAAATGGCGGAAATGGGTGTCGCCGCGCATTGGGCCTATAAAGAAGGCGAGAGCAGCACGACGGCACAGGTACGCGCCCAACGCTGGATGCAAAGTCTACTGGAACTCCAGCAAAGCGCCGGTAGCTCATTCGAATTTATCGAAAGCGTTAAATCCGACCTCTTCCCTGACGAGATGTACGTCTTTACGCCGGAAGGCCGCATTGTGGAACTTCCCGCTGGCGCGACGCCCGTCGATTTCGCCTACGCAGTACACACCGATATCGGCCATGCCTGCGTCGGCGCACGCGTTGACCGTCAGCCTTATCCGCTGTCTCAGTCACTCTCCAGCGGCCAAACCGTTGAAATTATTACCGCGCCGGGTGCCAGACCGAATGCCGCGTGGCTTAACTTTGTAGTTAGCTCCAGAGCGCGTTCCAAAATCCGTCAGATGCTGAAAAACCTCAAGCGTGACGATTCTGTGAGCCTCGGTCGCCGTTTACTGAATCACGCATTGGGTAATGGCCGCAAACTCTCCGATATCCCTGAAAAGTCGATTCAGTTGGAGCTTGAGCGCATGAAGCTCGCTACGCTGGACGATCTGATGGCAGAAGTTGGTATGGGTAATGCCATGAGCGTTGTTGTGGCGAGGAATCTGCTGAACGAGCAATCTGAACTGGGAACCACCGGGCTGCGCAAGTTGCCGATCAAAGGTGCAGACGGCGTAATGCTCTCCTTTGCCAAATGCTGTCGCCCCATCCCCGGCGATCCGATCATTGCCCACGTCAGCCCTGGCAAAGGGCTGGTCATCCACCATGAATCCTGTCGCAACATACGCGGTTATCAGAAAGAACCGGAAAAATTCATGGCGGTAGAATGGGATAAGGTGACAGAACAAGAGTTCATCGCCGAAATCAAAGTAGATATGTTCAACCATCAGGGCGCACTAGCGAATCTGACGGCAGCGATCAACGCCGCGAACTCCAATATTCAGAGCATCAACACGGAAGAGAGAGACGGCCGCGTATACAGCGCCTTTATCCGCCTCACCACCCTTGACCGCGTTCATCTGGCCAATATTATGCGTAAAATTCGCGTAATGCCGGATGTCATCAAAGTTAACCGTAACCGAAATTAATCGTCATGACTCCTCAACGTTATGCACGCATAAAAGAAATGCTGAACTGTCGTCAGCCCGACCTGACGATTTGCATGGAGCAGGTGCATAAACCGCATAATATTTCTGCCGTGATCCGCACGGCGGATGCTGTCGGCGTACATCAGGTTCATGCAATTTGGCCCACCAGCCGAATGAAAACGCTGGTTTCCTCCGCTGCGGGCAGTAATAGCTGGGTCGAAGTTAAAACCCATCGCACCATCCGTGATGCAGTCGGCCATCTGAAGGATGAGGGGATGCAGGTTCTGGCGACCAATTTGTCTGAACATGCGGTCGATTTTCGGGAAATTGATTACACCCTACCGACCTGTATTCTGCTCGGACAAGAAAAAACCGGAATTACTGCCGAAGCGCTCAAACTGGCCGATCGGGATATCATCATTCCGATGACGGGCATGGTACAGTCGCTGAATGTCTCCGTGGCCTCGGCGTTGATCTTGTATGAAGCACAGCGCCAGCGCCAGAACGCTGGCATGTATCAGCGTGAAGACAGCCCGTTGGATGAAGAAGAGCAGCAGCGTCTGCTGTTTGAAGGGGGCTATCCGGTACTGGCGCGCGTCGCAAAACGTAAAGGGTTGCCTCGCCCTTATATTGACCATCAGGGTCAGATTGTAGCGGATACCCCGTGGTGGGCCGCGATGCAATCGTCGGAGTGCTGATGAAAGGCCGCCTGCTAAACACCCAACCGCTGAGCACACTCGCTGGCGTGGGTGCAAGTCAGGCAGCTAAGCTCGCACGACTCGGGCTGGAAACCGTGCAGGATCTCCTGCTGCACTTACCCCTGCGCTATGAAGACCGCACACACCTGTACCCCATCGGCGACCTCCTTCCCGGTATGTATGCCACCGTGGAAGGTGAAATCCTACGCAATGACATCACCTTTGGCAGCCGTCGTATGTTGACCTGTCAAATCAGCGACGGCAGCGGCATGCTAACCATGCGCTTCTTCAATTTCAGCGCCGCGATGAAAAACAGCCTCGCGCCGGGACAGCGCGTTACCGCTTATGGCGAGATCAAGCGTGGCAAAATTGGCGCGGAAATCATCCATCCTGAATATCGTGTTCAGGGGGATAATACGCAGGTTGAGCTACAGGAGTCGCTCACCCCGGTTTACCCCTCTACAGAGGGGGTTCGTCAGGCGACCCTGCGCAAGCTTACCGATCAGGCATTGGAGCTACTCGCCGCAAACCACATCGATGAACTACTGCCTGAATCCCTGAGTCAGTCGCTAATTAGCCTGCCAGATGCGCTGCGCACGTTACATCGTCCCCCACCGGATATGCAGCTCAGCGAGCTTGAGCACGGGAAACACCCGGCGCAGCAGCGGCTGATTATGGAAGAGCTGCTGGCACATAACCTGAGTATGCTCGCTGTGCGGGCAGGGGAACAGCGGCATAAAGCCTCACCGCTACCGATTAAAGACAGCCTGAAACAGCAACTACTTGCCGCCCTACCGTTCACCCCCACGCAGGCACAAGAGCGTGTCGTGGCTGAAATAGAAGCGGATATGGCGAAAGATTTTCCGATGATGCGTCTGGTACAGGGTGATGTAGGTTCAGGAAAAACGCTGGTCGCCGCGCTGGCCGCATTACGTGCAATTGCCAGCGGCAAACAGGTCGCGCTAATGGCACCAACAGAGCTATTGGCCGAACAGCACGCTCATAACTTCCGTCAGTGGTTTGAACCATTAGGACTTGAAGTCGGCTGGCTGGCTGGCAAACAAAAAGGAAAAGCGCGTCAGGCACAGCAGGATGCCATCGCCAGCGGTCAGGTTTCCATGGTTGTTGGGACGCACGCCATTTTCCAGCAACAGGTAAAATTCAACGGGCTGGCATTAGTGATCATTGATGAACAGCATCGCTTTGGCGTTCATCAACGCCTTGCGCTGTGGGAAAAAGGCGAAGAACAGGGTTTTCATCCCCATCAATTGATTATGACCGCCACACCGATTCCCCGCACGCTGGCGATGACGGCCTATGCCGATCTGGATACATCCGTCATTGATGAACTGCCACCAGGCAGAACCCCTGTCACCACCGTCGCTATACCGGATTCACGCCGCAGCGACATCATCGAACGGGTGAATAGTGCCTGTCAGCAGGAAGGCCGACAGGCTTACTGGGTCTGCACGCTGATTGAAGAATCCGACCTCTTGGAAGCACAGGCAGCAGAAGCCACCAGCGAAGAGCTGAAGGCTGCTTTGCCGAATCTCAAGGTTGGATTGGTTCACGGCCGCATGAAAGCGCAGGAAAAGCAGGCGGTGATGCAGTCCTTTAAACAGGGGGAGTTGCAACTGCTGGTGGCAACTACCGTTATCGAGGTCGGTGTCGATGTCCCCAATGCCAGCCTGATGATCATTGAGAACCCGGAGCGTCTGGGTCTGGCGCAACTGCACCAATTGCGCGGGCGCGTCGGGCGTGGTGCGGTGGCTTCTCACTGCGTACTACTCTATAAAACACCGATGAGCAAAACCGCACAGAAACGGCTCCAGGTACTACGCGATAGCAATGACGGCTTTGTCATCGCCCAGCGCGATCTGGAAATTCGTGGGCCGGGGGAATTGTTAGGTACACGGCAGACGGGTAATGCCGAGTTCAAAGTAGCCGATCTCCTGCGCGATCGGGATTTGATTCCGCAGGTACACCGCGTTGCTCGTCATCTGCATGAGCACTATCCCGAGCATGCCATCGCGCTAATTGAACGCTGGCTACCTGAGCGCGCACGCTACACCAACGCCTGATCGCAGCAGCGCATTCTTCATTTCCCCTAAAAAATATCCTCTTAAATAATAGAGTTTTGTGAATTAGACGAAATTCATATCAAAAAGATGAGTTGGCAAACGTTTGCTTTCGACAAAGAGATCATTAAAATGCGCTCTTTGTCGTTTCAGGAACGCCAACTTACATCATGACTACCACCACGGAAACGTCCCAAACAGAAGCCGCTGCCGCACCTCAGCGCAGTGAACTCATCTATCGTCTTGAAGACAGACCGCCGCTGCCGCAAACGCTGTTCGCCGCCAGCCAGCATCTGTTGGCCATGTTTGTTGCGGTGATCACCCCCGCGCTACTGATCTGTCAGGCACTGGGTTTACCCGCTCAGGACACACAGCGCATCATCAGCATGTCGCTTTTCGCTTCCGGTCTGGCCTCTATTCTACAAATTAAAACCTGGGGCCCTGTCGGCTCTGGTCTGTTGTCTATTCAGGGCACCAGCTTTAACTTCGTAACGCCGCTGATTATGGGTGGGCTGGCGCTGAAGAACGGTGGGGCAGACGTTCCCACCATGATGGCGGCACTATTCGGTACGTTGATGGTTGCTTCCTTCACCGAAATCATTCTTTCACGCTTCCTGCATTTAACCCGCCGTATCATTACCCCGCTGGTTTCCGGCATTGTGGTGATGATCATTGGTCTGTCGCTGATCCAGGTCGGCCTGACCTCCATCGGTGGCGGCTATGCCGCAATGGGTAATAACACCTTCGGCGCGCCCAAAAACTTATTATTAGCGGGTGTGGTATTGCTGGTGATTATTCTGCTTAACCGCCAGCGTAACCCTTACCTGCGCGTCGCGTCGCTGGTGATTGCCATGGCGGTAGGTTATCTGGGTGCCTGGTTGATGGGCATGCTGCCGGAAAGCACGCCAGCGCCACACGATACGGTCATCATGGTGCCCACGCCGCTGTATTACGGTTTAGGTTTTGACTGGAATCTGTTGATCCCGCTGATGTTGGTCTTCATGGTGACATCGTTAGAAACCATCGGTGACATCACCGCGACTTCCGACGTTTCAGAGCAGCCGGTCAAAGGCCCACTGTACATGAAACGCTTGAAAGGCGGCGTGCTGGCAAACGGCCTGAACTCATGCCTTTCCGCCGTGTTCAATACCTTCCCTAACTCGTGCTTCGGCCAGAATAACGGTGTCATCCAGCTTACCGGTGTTGCCAGCCGCTATGTCGGTTTCGTGGTTTCACTGATGCTGATCGCTCTAGGGCTATTCCCTGCTGTTAGCGGATTTGTACAGCATATTCCGGAGCCGGTTCTGGGCGGCGCAACCATCGTGATGTTTGGTACGATCGCCGCCTCTGGTGTGCGCATTGTCTCTCGTGAGCCGCTGAACCGCCGTGCGATCATGATCATTGCACTGTCACTGGCTGTCGGTCTTGGTGTATCGCAGCAGCCGTTAATTCTACAATTCGCACCAGACTGGATTAAAACATTGCTGTCTTCCGGTATTGCCGCTGGCGGGATTACGGCAATCGTGCTGAATATGGTCTTCCCACACGAAGAAAAATAGCGCCAGCACGCAATAATTTCTGTTCAGTTCATGTAAAAGCGAGCGGTGATGCAACACCGCTCGCTTTTTACTGTCTGTAACAGCATTACCTATTGAGCCTTCAGCGAAATTGCGGCATAAGAACAGTTCTCCCTGACGATTGGCATGGACTGACACGATGAAATTTATCGGGAAATTATTGCTGACCCTACTGCTGATAGCCTTTTTAGCGCTCGTGGTCGTATATGTATTACTGCAAACTAGTTGGGCAGCAGGCTGGGTGAGCAATTGGGTAAACCAGAACACCGACTACCAGTTATCACTGGGAAAAATTAATCATGACTGGTCAACCGCCGATCATATCCAACTCACTGACGTCAGTTTTGGTCAGAAAAACCAGCCACCAACCCTCACTGCAAAGCAGGTTTCCGCAGGGTTTAGCGTGCGCCAAATTACCGAACCGCGTCATTTTGCCAGTCTGGAATTGCAAGGCGGTACGCTGAACCTTTCCCCACAAGCAGCCACACTCCCTATCGAAGCAGATGTATTACAGTTGCGCACGATGGCAATGCAGGCAAAGGACGGCGATTGGCGTCTGAATGGTCAACAGATCAACGGCGGAATTATGCCGTGGCAGCCCGAAGCGGGTTATCTATTGGGTAAACAGGGGCAGTTCCAGCTCAGTGCCCGTTCGCTCGAACTCAACGATATTCCTGCCAGTCAGGTATTGGTGCAGGGCGAAATCAATCACCACCAGTTGATTTTGAACAATTTCGGTGCGGATGTCGCTCAGGGGCAACTAACGGGCAATGCCAGCCGCGCGGAAGACGGCAGTTGGCAGATCGATAATCTGCGACTCAGTAATGTCCGTTTGCAAACCCAAAGGACGCCAGAAGCCTTCTGGCAGCCGGTCACCGAACTGCCTTCTGTTACGGTTAACCGCTTTGACCTAATTGATGCCCGGATTGAAGGGCCGGGATGGGCGTTTATCGACCTTGATGTCGCCCTGCAAAATGTCACGTTTAAGCAGAATGACTGGCAGAGTGAAGGTGGAACGCTGTCGTTCAATGCGACAGACATTGTGAACGGCAACATGCACCTTATTGACCCGATTGTGAACCTGGATTTGTCACCAGCAGGCGTTAACATCAAGCAATTCTCTACACGCTGGGAAGGCGGTTTATTGCGAACCAACGGTAATTGGCAGCGGAGCAATCGCCGTTTACAGCTCAATGAATTTGTTGTTGCCGGGATGGAGTACACGCTCCCCGGTGACTGGCGTCAACGCTGGCAAACAACGCTGCCATCATGGCTGGCAGAAGTGAATGTGAGAAAATTCACGGCCAATCGCAACCTGCTGATCGATATCAACCCAGATTTCCCCTTCCAGCTAACCGCATTGGATGGCTACGGCAGTGATTTACTACTGGCTCGTAACCACCAGTGGGGAATGTGGACAGGATCGTTGAATCTTAATGCCAGTGACGCGACGTTCAATAAAGTCGATGTTCGCCGCCCTTCTCTGGCGTTAGTCGCTGACGATAACCAGCTCGCTATTAACGAACTCAGCGCATTTACGCAAAATGGCATGCTGGATGCTAAAGCAACCATCAATCAGCAACCCGCACGCAACTTTTCCCTATCGCTGACAGGACGCGCCGTACCGCCGGACGTTCTGACGCGTTGGGGATGGCCAGAACCTGCAACGGCACCGACAGGCAACACGAATCTGCAATTGCAGTTGAATGGGCGGCTTGCTGCTGATACACCGTTGAAGCCGACCCTAAGCGGTACGCTGCAAGGCGTGGATAGCAACGACCATCCCATCAGGCAGCAAATGCATCAGGGAACGGTGACGGAAACGCCATAAATATTACGTTTTCGAAATACGGACGAGCAAAACATCCACAGTGTCATAGCGTGCAGAGAGAACAGGGTAACCCCTCATGCTAGAGTTTTAGGGGGAAACACGGTGATGAGGCTCCCGCAGGGATGCCTCGCACCGTGGTAGCACCCGGTATCTCGATCCTTAAATGATCGGTATTAGGGTAAACCCAGTGAAAATCACGGGGTACTGCGGGTTAGCGCGAAGAATGATGTACGGATGGGAAGAACGTCATAATGCTCATCTGCGGGTTAATCAACTTCCGAGCCCCCCTCTTCCAATGGCGCATCAGGCTGAGCTGGCAGCACGATATACACCCCTTCAAATAACGCCCCTTTATTGTCATCACCGAAGAGTTCAACATTTAGCTGCACGCGCGCTTTGCGCCCACGCGCGAGACGATCCAGATCGCCACTCAGTGACCCTAAATCGGCAATGGCACTCGGTCGGCCACTCACTGGTGTACTGTAACGAATATGCGCATCAGCCAGAATAATGGTTCCGCCAAGGTGCCGCTCTCGCAGCAATAGCCAGATCAGCCCCCAACCAGTGAGCGTTGCGAGAGAAAACATACTGCCAGCAAAAAGCGTGTGATGCGGATTCTGGTTACCCGCTTCAGGCATGGTGGTGATAAATTTTTTCCCGGTGTACTGACTTATCCGCACCCCCATTTTTTCACTCAAAGGGATGTGATCATACCAAGCCTGTTGCAACTGCCCGCACCAGTCAGGACGGTGCAAAATATCATCCAGCGTCGCCACCGGCTTAATCATCAGGAAGTGCCTAACTGGCGTCGTTTGTGGCGCAGTGATCTCCCCCTGATTAGCAAAGCCTAGCTTGGAGAAGAAACCCATTGCATCTTCACGGGCGCTACACACCACGCGTTTAACACCTTCCTGACGCGCGACAGACTCCAGAGTAATCGCAAGCAACGTACCGAGCCCTTTCCCTCGCAGATCGGGATGAACGGCTAGAAAGCGGATTGCTGCCTCATTATCCGCATTGATAGAAAGACGCCCAATCGCGACCAGCTTCCCCTGTTCATCAACCACCGTTTGGTGATGTGCCAGCGCATCATAGGCGTCGCGCTCGGAACCTAGCGGTTGGTGTAGAGGTTTACGCAGCATTTCCCAGCGAAATTGATAGTACGCATCCAGTTCTTCCGCGCTTTCAGGTACTCTCAGATGATACATAGCTCTTCCTCTATGCCGATGATGCTTTATTGCACCATGGTTCATAAGATCTCAAACGGCTACAAACGGATAAACGGAACGACAGCGTTATGTCTGTAGCCAAAACGTCACTGGACCGTCATTCACCAATGCGACTTTCATATCCGCCGCAAACTGCCCCGTTTCTGTGTGAACGCCTTGCTCACGACACTGCTCGACAAAATACTGATAGAGGCGATCGGCCTCAGAGGGATGCGCACCGCGAGAAAATCCAGGTCGCATACCACGCTGCGTATCGGCCACCAGCGTAAACTGGGAAACCACCAGCACATTACCACCAGCCTGACGCACATTGAGGTTCATTTTCCCGTCATCGTCACCGAATATCCGGTAGCCCAACACGCGCTCGCAAAGTCGTGTGGCTTTTTGTTCGTCATCACCCTGCTCAACGCCCAACAAGATCAGCAAACCCTTATCGATTTCCCCAATGACATTGCCTTCTACCGTAACGCTGGCGCTGGAAACCCGCTGAATTAGCGCAATCATAAAACCCAACTACTCCTGATGTTATCATTCCCAATAGGGGCGGCACCCGCCCCTGCGATATAAATCATGCTTTGGCCGTCGTTGTCTGCATAGCGAAAAAGTCTGGCACCACCTGACGATCGGTCACCAGAATGCTGTGAATTCCCAAGCTTTGCGCAGCATCGACATTCGCGGCATTATCGTCAAAAAACACGGCCTGCGCTGGCGTAACGCCTTCTTGCGTCAGAACATGTTGATAAATCGCCAATTCAGGCTTACGTAGCCCAATGTCTTGCGACAAATAAAGTCTGTCGGCAGCCGTTCCCACTTCTGGAAATAACGCAGGCCAGTGTGAACAATGGAGGCGATTGGTATTCGACAGAATCACCACGCGGTGGCCTTCCTGACGCAGGCGCTGCATGACGTCGATAACCTCAGGACGCAGTGCGACAAAAATAGCCTGCCAGCCAGCGGTGAATTGCTCGAAACTCAGTGCAATACCCATTTCCTGACACAGTCTGGTGGCAAATTCCTCGTCGCTAATTTCGCCCCGCTCATGCTGTTCAAACGCCTCACCCATCACAAAACGCTCTTGCAACGTTGCGAGCGGCGCGCTGCTCAGATTACTCCAGACGCCCAATACTCTTTTGAAATCAATATCAATGACAACATTACCCAAATCAAAGATATACAGCATGGTAGCCACCTCCTGACGTAATCGTAGGATTTTCACTGTAGCGGGAAATGGAGAAACTGAACAGGGAGGAAATATAAGGAAAGGTTAAAGTGGAAGAAAGCGCATAAAATTCAGGGCACCCGAAGGTGCCCTGTTGCGTGACAATACAAATCGGTCTGAAATTAGACGTCTTTGCTGCCGCGGCTCGCGCGCTTACGATCGTTTTCGGTCAGGTGACGCTTACGAATACGAACAGACTGCGGCGTAACTTCAACCAATTCGTCATCATCAATGAACTCCAGCGCTTGCTCCAGAGACATTTTGATAGCTGGAACCAGCGTGGTGGCTTCATCAGTACCTGATGCACGCATGTTGGTCAGTTTCTTACCGGTCAGACAGTTTACGGTCAGATCGTTAGAACGTGAGTGAATACCGATGATCTGGCCTTCATACACTTCGGCACCGTGTCCGAGGAACAGCTTACCGCGATCTTGCAGGCTGAACAGTGCAAACGCAACGGCTTTACCCTGACCGTTAGAGACCAGTACACCGTTCTGACGCTGGCCGATTTCGCCCTGACGCACGTCATCGTAGTGGCTGAACGTGGAGTACAGCAGACCCGTACCAGACGTCATAGTCATGAATTCGGTACGGAAACCGATCAGACCACGAGCAGGGATCAGGTAATCCAGACGGATACGACCCTTGCCATCTGGGATCATGTCTTTCACATCACCTTTACGCTCACCCATGGCTTGCATGACTGAACCTTGGTGCTGTTCTTCGATGTCCAGCGTCACGTTTTCAAACGGCTCTTGGTTACGACCGTCGATAACACGGTTAATAACCTTCGGACGTGATACGGCCAGTTCAAAACCTTCACGACGCATGTTTTCGATCAGAACTGACAGGTGCAATTCACCACGGCCAGAAACGCGGAACGCATCAGCGTCTTCGGTTTCGTCAACGCGCAGGGCAACGTTGTGCACCAGCTCTTTGTTCAGACGCTCCAGAATCTGGCGCGAGGTCACATACTTACCTTCTTTACCGCAGAATGGTGAAGTATTGACGTTGAAGAACATGGTAACGGTAGGTTCATCGACGCTCAGTGCTGGCAGTGCTTCGACATTCTGCGGATCGCAGATAGTGTCGGAAATGTTCAACTCGCCCAGACCGGTAATCGCGATGATATCGCCCGCTTCCGCTTCAGTTGCGTCGATACGCTCCAGACCCAGGTGAGTCAGAACTTTACCCACTTTACCGTTACGGGTTTTGCCTTCGCTATCAACAATAGTGATTTGTTGGTTAGGCTTCACTTTACCGCGCTTGATACGGCCGATACCGATAACGCCAACATAGTTGTTGTAGTCCAGTTGAGAAATCTGCATCTGGAACGGCGCATCCATCTCAACCTGAGGCGGAGAAACGTGATCGACAATAGCTTGATACAGCGGAGTCATATCTTCCGCCATCTCGTTATGGTCAAGACCCGCGATACCATTCAGCGCAGAGGCATAAATGATCGGGAAATCCAGTTGCTCGTCGGTCGCATCCAGGTTCACGAACAGGTCGAATACCTGATCGACAACCCAGTCAGGACGCGCACCAGGACGGTCAACTTTGTTGATAACCACAATTGGTTTCAGACCGTTGGCAAATGCTTTTTTGGTCACGAAACGCGTTTGCGGCATCGGGCCATCCATCGCATCAACAACCAGCAGTACCGAGTCAACCATCGACATTACACGCTCAACCTCGCCGCCGAAGTCGGCGTGTCCCGGGGTATCTACGATGTTAATACGGTAGTCTTTCCAATTAATGGCGGTATTTTTTGCGAGGATGGTAATTCCACGCTCTTTCTCCAAATCGTTGGAGTCCATTACACGCTCAGTTGCTTCGACACGTTCACCGAACGTTCCGGATTGTTGCAACAGCTTGTCAACCAGGGTGGTTTTCCCATGGTCAACGTGCGCAATAATGGCGATGTTACGCAAATTTTCGATCACAGCTTTGCCTCAGGCATTTAGAAATAGCGCGCTATTGTACACGTATTAATCGAGGGACTAAACAAGATCACAAGCATCTATGATAAACAACCTAGAGCTGCCTGCTTTGTGATCCCTTTCACGGTGCAAAAGCGCTACAAGCGAACATGAATGCACCAAATAAGTGCAATAATTCACATACGGAGCACCATTTTGGTGCTTTAGACTATAATGGTGCAGTGGGTTTACGTAAGAAAGCCCCAAGGGGCAACACATTGCACGAATTTAAAAAGTTGGCACACTTTTAGCTTTAGTCTACTCACGGCAACAACATCAATCCACAACGATATTCGTTCCACGACGATAAATGACCAATCGGGAGAACCAAGTATGTCCGCAGAACATGTTTTGACGATGCTGAATGAGCACGAAGTGAAGTTTGTTGATTTACGCTTCACGGATACCAAAGGTAAAGAGCAGCACGTCACCATTCCGGCTCATCAAGTCAATGCCGACTTCTTCGAAGAAGGTAAAATGTTTGATGGTTCCTCGATTGGCGGCTGGAAAGGTATTAACGAGTCAGACATGGTTCTGATGCCTGATGCCAGCACCGCGATGATCGATCCGTTCTTCGAAGATTCCACGCTGATCATTCGTTGTGACATCCTTGAGCCAGGCACCATGCAAGGCTATGACCGCGACCCGCGTTCTATCGCGAAACGTGCGGAAGATTTCCTGCGTTCTTCAGGCATCGCCGACACCGTACTGTTCGGGCCAGAGCCAGAGTTCTTCCTGTTTGATGACATTCGTTTCGGCAGCAGCACGTCCGGCTCCCACGTTGCTATCGACGATATCGAAGCCTGCTGGAACTCCGGTACAAAATACGAAGGCGGTAACAAAGGTCACCGTCCAGGTCTGAAAGGCGGCTACTTCCCAGTTCCACCTGTCGACTCAGCACAGGACATTCGTTCTGCTATGTGTTTGACCATGGAGCAGATGGGTCTGGTTGTTGAAGCTCACCACCACGAAGTGGCTACTGCTGGTCAGAACGAAGTGGCTACCCGCTTCAACACCATGACCAAAAAAGCGGACGAAATTCAGATCTACAAATATGTCGTGCATAACGTGGCTCACGCCTACGGTAAAACAGCAACCTTTATGCCAAAACCTATGTTCGGTGATAACGGTTCTGGTATGCACTGCCACATGTCTCTGTCTAAAGACGGTACTAACCTGTTCGCTGGCGACAAATACGGCGGCCTGTCTGAACTGGCTCTGTTCTACATCGGCGGTGTTATCAAGCACGCTAAAGCCATCAACGCCTTGGCGAACCCAACCACCAACTCATACAAGCGTCTGGTCCCAGGCTATGAAGCCCCAGTTATGCTGGCTTATTCTGCCCGTAACCGTTCTGCTTCAATCCGTATCCCAGTGGTTGCTAGCCCGAAAGCTCGTCGTATCGAAGCGCGCTTCCCTGACCCAGCAGCTAACCCGTACCTGTGCTTCGCTGCACTGCTGATGGCTGGCCTCGACGGCATCATCAACAAAATCCATCCTGGCGATGCGATGGACAAAAACCTGTACGACCTGCCGCCGGAAGAAGAGGCAGAGATTCCAAAAGTTGCAGGTTCTCTGGACGAGGCCTTGGCAGCACTGAACGAAGATCGTGAGTTCCTGACCCGTGGTGGCGTGTTCACTGATGACGCTATCGAAGCGTATATCGAACTGCGCAAACCTGAGCTTGACCGCGTTCGTATGACGCCGCACCCAGTTGAGTTCGAACTGTACTACAGCGTTTAATAACGAAAATATCTAATATTTATACCCTAAATAATTCGAGTTGCGTGAAGGTGGCAACCGCACGAATCCCCAGGAGCTTACACAAGTAAGTGACTGGGGTGAGTAAGGGCTGCCAACGCACAAGCAGCTTGAAGTATGACGGGTATAGCTCGGTGTGGTTGGGTGTGCTGATACCCAACCATGACCGATAAACAACAGAATACTAAGAAGTTTGTTCTTGTTGCCGTGGAAACGCTTCAGCCCATCTTCGGATGGGCTTTTTTCACCACCGGCATTGGCCGTTGCGACGTAACATCCATCATCCACACTAAATGCACCATGCTGGTGCGGGAGTCTGCGTTATGGCAACAGGCACGCTGCCCGATGCTGGGCAGATCCTAAATTCCCTGATAAACAGCATCTTATTGCTGGATAACGATCTGGCGATTCACTATTCCAACCCGGCAGCACAGCAATTACTGGCACAAAGCTCGCGTAAATTATCCGGCACACCGCTGCCCGATTTGCTGGGATATTTTTCTCTGAATATCGATTTACTGCGTGAAAGTCTGGATTCAGGCCAAGGTTTTACAGATAACGAAGTCACCCTCGTCGTGGATGGCAAAGCGCACATCATGTCGCTCACAGCTCAGCGGGTACAGAACGATTTTATCTTACTGGAAATGGCGCCGATGGATAACCAGCGCCGTCTCAGTCAGGAACAGCTTCAACATGCACAACAGCAGGCCGCTCGTGATTTGGTCCGAGGTCTGGCGCATGAGATAAAAAATCCGCTTGGCGGATTGCGCGGAGCCGCACAACTGCTTGCCAAGGCACTGCCCGATCCCGCGCTGACGGAATACACCAAGGTCATTATTGAACAGGCGGATCGCCTGCGTAATCTGGTTGATCGCCTGCTCGGGCCACAGCAGCCCGGCCTGCACGTTACCCAAAGCATCCATCAGGTCGCCGAACGCGTTTGCCAGCTTGTCTCGCTGGAAAAGCCAGATAACGTGACGCTGGTAAAAGATTATGATCCCAGCCTGCCAGAGTTAACGCACGACCCCGACCAGATTGAACAGGTACTGCTGAATATTACCCGCAATGCGCTACAGGCGCTGGGTGAGGAAGGCGGAACCATTACGATACGCACCCGTACAGCTTTTCAGCTCACTTTGCACGGCGTGCGCTATCGTCTCGCTGCCCGTATTGACGTGGAAGATGACGGTCCCGGCGTACCTGCTCAACTACAGGACACCCTGTTTTACCCGATGGTGAGCGGACGCGAGGGTGGAACCGGTTTAGGGCTTTCCATCGCCCGCAGTCTTATCGATCAGCACTCCGGTAAAATTGAATTTAACAGTTGGCCGGGACACACCGAATTTTCGGTTTACCTGCCCATTCGCCAGTGAGGTTCACAATGCAACGAGGGATAGTCTGGATTGTTGATGACGATAGCTCCATCCGTTGGGTGCTTGAGCGCGCGCTTGCTGGTGCGGGCTTAACCTGCGCAACATTTGAGAACGGAAACCAAGTACTGCATGCGCTGGCGACACAAACGCCTGACGTGCTACTGTCCGACATCCGCATGCCTGGGATGGATGGATTAGCGCTCTTACAACAAATCAAGCAGCGCCACCCGATGCTCCCGGTCATCATTATGACGGCACATTCCGATCTGGATGCCGCCGTCAGTGCTTATCAACAAGGTGCGTTCGACTATTTGCCGAAACCGTTTGATATTGATGAGGCCGTTGCGCTAGTTGAACGTGCAATCAGCCATTATCTTGAGCAGCAGCAGCCGGTACGCAACCAACCGATCAATGGCCCGACAACGGACATTATCGGCGAAGCTCCTGCGATGCAGGATGTCTTTCGCATTATCGGTCGTCTGTCTCGCTCATCGATCAGCGTGCTGATTAACGGCGAATCAGGAACGGGTAAAGAGCTGGTGGCGCACGCCCTGCATCGCCATAGCCCGCGCACCAAAGCCCCTTTTATCGCCCTGAATATGGCCGCTATTCCTAAAGATCTGATCGAATCAGAACTATTCGGCCATGAAAAAGGCGCGTTTACAGGTGCAAACCAGATCCGTCAGGGCCGCTTTGAGCAGGCCGATGGCGGTACACTGTTTCTGGATGAAATCGGCGATATGCCGCTAGACGTACAAACACGCCTATTGCGCGTATTGGCAGACGGGCAATTTTATCGCGTTGGCGGCTATGCAGCAGTGAAAGTGGATGTCCGCATTATTGCGGCAACGCACCAAAATCTTGAACAGCGCGTGCAGGAAGGCAAATTCCGTGATGACCTGTTTCACCGCCTGAATGTGATCCGCGTTCATCTGCCGCCGCTGCGTGAGCGTCGGGAAGATATCCCCCGTCTGGCACGTTATTTCTTGCAGGCCACGGCCAAAGAGTTGGGCGTCGAGCCGAAGAATTTGCACCAGGAAGCGGAAACGGCGCTAACTCGTTTACCATGGCCCGGCAACGTTCGCCAATTGGAAAATACCTGCCGCTGGCTGACGGTCATGGCCGCGGGTCAAGAAGTGCTGATTCAAGATCTGCCGCCTGAACTGTTCGAGACCACCGCGCCCGATTCCACCGTGCATATTCTGCCAGACAGTTGGGCCACGCTATTGGCACAATGGGCCGACCGCGCGCTGCGTTCCGGTCATCAGAATCTGCTGGCGGAAGCCCAACCCGAAATGGAAAGAACGTTACTGACAACGGCACTGCGGCATACTCAGGGGCATAAACAGGAAGCGGCAAGATTGCTGGGATGGGGCAGAAATACCCTGACGCGTAAATTAAAAGAGCTGGGAATGGAGTAGCAAGATTGCTTTTTTATTACTCAATTGTTAATAAGCAATCTGGTGATAAAAAATACAATCTGGCGCACGAAATTGTCACTAATTTGTCCTTTACTTGCCTTGAGTCAGCAGTATGATCGTGTCGCTGATTCGGGAGGAATACCATGCTGGACTCATTGATTTCTGCGGCGACACATAGCGCTGAAATTGGTTCTGTGGCAAGCCATTCACCGCAGACGGCTATTGCCGCCGTTTTGTGTGCTGCACTGATTAGCTTCTTTAGTTGATCATCGAAAATTAGAGGACAGCCAGTCGAAGATAACATCGACTGGCTGTTTTTTTGGTTAAATCACACGGGAAAATTGCTGTGTCCTGAGCTTGCTACGTAAATAGACATCAAAACACATACAGATATTGCGGATCAGCAAACGTCCCTTCGGCGTCACCACCAGCCCATCTTCCAGACTATCGACCAGCCCATCGGCCACCAGCGGTGCCAATAACGCTAAATCCTGCTCAAAGTAGGTTTTAAAATCGATAGCGTATTCCGCTTCAATCGGCGCATAGCTGAGTTGGAAATTACAGATCAGCGTCTTAATCACATCGCGGCGGAGACAATCATCACGCGTCAGCTGTAATCCACGCCACAGGCCATTTCCTTTGTCTTTGACCTGCGCATAATACTGTTTCAGCTCTTTCTGGTTCTGGGCATAGCTATCACCGATCATACTAATCGCCGAAACGCCCATACCAAGCAGATCGCTATCGCCCTGTGTCGTATAGCCCTGGAAATTGCGATGTAACTTCCCTTCCCGCTGCGCCACTGCCAGCTCATCATCCGGGCGGGCAAAGTGATCCATACCGATAAACTGGTAACCCGATTGCGTCAACGATCCAATCGTCTGTTGCAGAATATCCAGCTTTTGTTCTGCGCTCGGTAAATCCGCGTCTTTAATTTTACGCTGTGCCGCGAATAGGCTAGGCAAATGCGCATAGTTAAAAACACTAAGTCGATGTGGACTTAATTCAGCAACGCGCTGTAGCGTAAAAGCGAAACTTTCCGGCGTTTGTTTCGGCAGGCCGTAAATCAAATCAATATTGGTTGAGGTGAAGCCAAGCGCCTTTGCCCGTTCAATAAGGGCAAAAATAAAGTCTTCATCCTGCTCACGATTGACCAGCTTCTGAACGTCTTTATTAAAATCCTGCACCCCCATGCTTAGGCGGTTAAACCCTTCAGCACGCAGATGGTCGAGAACGTCCAGTTCAATTTCCCGCGGGTCAACTTCAAGCGACAACTCAGCCTGCTCGGAAAAAGAGAACAGTTCGCGTAGTAACGACATCAGTCGGCTGATTTGTACTTTATTCAGGTAGGTCGGCGTACCGCCGCCCCAATGCAATTGCGTCACCGTGCGTCCGACAAATAGCGGCGCACGCTGGCGAATTTCCAGTTCCAGCACATCAAGGTATTCATCCGCTTTATGCTGCTGACGCGTAACCAGCTTATTACAGCCACAGAAATAGCACAGCCGATGGCAAAAAGGGATGTGAATATACAGCGACAGAGGCCGCTGCGGATAACGGGCAATGGCATGCTGAAACGCAGGCTCATCATAAGCTTCGCTGAATTCTAACGCTGTGGGATAAGACGTATAACGCGGCCCAGAATAGTTATATTTTTGAATCAGGGCCAGATCCCAGTCAACGGACGGTATCGACATATTCGCTCACTCCTTCCAGTTTTTACTCGGCGGGTTATCCTTCCCCTCCTTCAGATCACCAAAAAACGGCGTTCAAAAGCGCTCCCGCATTTTGCTACTCGCCTCATCCCGATGACTCGCAGCCCTAAAGGGTGGCTTCAAAAACGTTTCCTATGTTCTTGTCTTGGACGTCGCACCTGATTCACGCGCCCGTTAAACAGGGCGCGATGCAACCGATGCTTACGCTTCGACAATAACCATAGTTTACTGAACAGACAGAGCAGATAAAACGCAACCAGCAATATCAGGAACAGAAACAGCCATTTCATTGATTAGAACGCGTCTTTCGGGTTATTACGTTTTAAAAGCTGCAACATGTCTTCCTGTTGCTCTTCTTCGTCATCATCATCACCCAGCTCAATTCCAAGCTCTTCCATCAGGATATCGATACGATCTAGTGTTTCGTCAACCCATGACTGATCTTTGGCGCTCAGCGTTTCGCCGCTATCCAGACGATCCAACAAGGCATCCAGACGCGTATCATTTTCTAGCATTGTCAGTTCTTCTTCTGGAGACATTGTCGGCTTGGCAGCAACGACTTTCTCCACGGGCTCAGAAGACTTTGGCTTAGACTTCGGTTTAGCGATGGCGCTATCCAACACGCCAAGCTGTACAGGCTTTTTACTACCAATACGCGGATCGGCGACTTTACGTTGGCCAGAATTCTGGTCAGTAGACGATTTTTCCTGCGTTCGGCTACCCGCTGCATGGCCACGACGTTTTTTATCTCTTTTCCGCTCACGCGCTTCGCGCTCCAGTTCTTCGCGGGTTTTTCTTTTTACTTTAGGTTTTCCTGCCTTATCGGCAGCCCCTTTGACAGGTTGGTTCATAATGTTGTTCTCAGGTACACAGATATAAGGGAAGTGCGGCGGAATCTAGCAGAAAGCTGGGTAATAAAAAAGCGCTCACATCAGGCGGATGAGCTTTTCTTTTCATATCAGTCTGCTGCACTTTAAGGCAGATAAAACCGCCTTTATTGTCAGTTACAGGTATAATCCCCAACCAGACAGAGATCCAGACAGAGATAACGATCGTGACCCAGCAATATAACTACCACATGACGCGTTTTATCATCAGCGCCCCGGATATTCGCCACCTAGAAACAGATAGCGGTATTGAAGTGGCCTTTGCTGGGCGTTCTAACGCCGGAAAATCCAGCGCACTAAACACGCTGACCAACCAGAAGAACCTGGCACGAACCAGTAAAACGCCGGGCCGTACTCAGTTGATTAACCTGTTCCAGGTGGCAGACGGCGTGCGTTTAGTCGATCTCCCTGGCTATGGTTATGCCGAAGTACCAGAGCAAATGAAGATCAAATGGCAACGTGCGCTCGGTGAATACCTGCAAAAGCGTAACAGCCTGAAGGGTCTGGTCGTGCTGATGGATATTCGTCATCCGCTGAAAGATCTCGATCAGCAAATGATTCAGTGGGCTGTCGATGTCGAGCTTCCGGTCTTAGTACTGCTGACCAAAGCCGATAAGCTGGCTTCAGGTGCACGTAAGACACAATTGCATATGGTTCGCGAGGCTGTCGTGCCATTTATGGGTGACATTCAGGTCGAGGCATTTTCATCACTGAAAAAACTTGGCGTCGATAAACTACAGCAGAAATTAGATAACTGGTTCAACACCTTGCAACACGTTGAAGAAGAGCAAGACGCTGAATAATCCTTTCGCGTGGTGCAGAGTGTCACGACTCGCATCACGTACCCACTTTCCCGCAATGATCGCCCACTAGAGATGTTCTTTTCACACTCGAAACCGTGCTGTCCCGCTGCCGTCTATCAGGCAGTTATTGGCGTTTTGAGGGAAAATCCTGGATAAAGCCCATAAAAAACGCCCCGCTCAAAACTGAGCGGGGCGGCTAATATTCAGCCAAATCCGATTACGTGAAGTAAAAGGTCTGAAAGATAGAACATCTTACCTCTGTACCCTACGTCTTTAACTCTACCCTATTTTTTCACGGGAACAAAGGCTTTTTTGTTGTTTACTTTCATAGAAAATGGTTATCGATTACACAAAGTTAAACCAGGTCACACAATACTGTTATTTAATTACATAAATAGCGCAAGAATCGGCCATTAATGTGCTTGATCCCAGTTCATGCCTGTACCGATGTCTACCTGCAACGGTACATTCAATTGCATACAGCCTTCCATTAATATCTTGATTTTACTAATGGATTCTTCAATAACCGAGCCGTGGATCTCGAAAACCAACTCATCGTGAACCTGCATGATCATCTTCACCTTTGGCGCGTCTTTCTGTAGCCAATCGTCAATCGCGATCATCGCTTTCTTAATAATATCAGCAGCGGTGCCCTGCATCGGGGCGTTAATCGCCGCACGTTCCGCGCCTTTACGCGCCATGGCATTACGCGAATGGATATCTGGCAGATAGAGACGACGACCATCCAATGTAGACACATAGCCATGCTCCGCGGCCTGTTGACGCGTCCGCTCCATGTAATCCTGCACACCAGGATAACGCTCAAAATACAGGTTCATGTATTTCTGTGATTCGCTACGGGGAATATTCAACTGACGCGACAAACCAAACGCGCTCATGCCGTAGATCAGACCGAAGTTGATCGCTTTCGCACTACGACGCTGTTCTGATGTCACCTTATCCAACGCGATGCCGAACACTTCTGACGCCGTTGCCCGGTGGATATCCAGCCCGTTTGCAAATGCATTCAACAGCCCTTCATCACCCGATAGGTGCGCCATAATACGCAGTTCAATTTGCGAGTAGTCAGCCGCAACAATGCTATAGCCCTTAGGCGCAATGAATGCCTGACGAATACGACGCCCTTCATCGTTACGCACTGGGATATTTTGCAGGTTAGGGTCGCTGGAAGACAAACGTCCGGTTGCAGTAACAGCCTGATGATAAGACGTATGAACACGCTTCGTCGCCGGATTGATCATCAGAGGCAACTTATCGGTGTAAGTCGATTTCAGCTTGGCCAAGCCCCGATATTCGAGGATCAGCTTCGGCAGAGGGTAATCCAGCGCCAGCTCAGCCAGCACTTCCTCATTGGTTGACGGTGCACCTTTTGGCGTTTTTTTCAGAATCGGCAGCTTTTGTTTTTCATACAGAATTCCCTGTAGCTGCTTGGTCGATGAGAGATTGAACTCTTCGCCCGCCAACTCATAGGCTTGTATTTCCAACTCCGCCAGACGGGTTGTTAGCTCTTTTGAGTGTTCCGCCAGAATTGCAGGATCGATCAGCACGCCAGTACGCTCGATGCGGGATAAAACCGGAACCAGCGGCATATCGATAGTTTGGAAGACCTGACACAGATCGGCATGCGGCTGAAGTTTCCCCCACAGCGTCTGGTGCAAATGCAGCGTAACGTCCGCATCCTCGGCCGCATACGGCCCGGCCTGTTCCAATGCAACCTGATTGAACGTCAGTTGATTTTTGCCTTTACCCGCGATCTCCTCAAAGGTAATGGTTTTGTGTTTCAGATAGCGCTCGGCCAAGCTGTCCATATCGTGACGACCCGCCACGCTGTCGAGCACGTAAGATTCCAACATGGTATCAAACGCGATGCCGCGTAAATCGATGTCATACCGCTGCATCACGCCTTTATCAAACTTGAGATTCTGACCAATCTTAAGCAGCGTCTCATCTTCCAGCAGCGGTTTGAACAAGGCCAATACCGTGGCACGATCCAACTGCTCCGGCGCATCCAGATAATCATGCGCCAACGGTAAATAAGCCGCTTCACCAGGCTTAATCGCGAATGACAGACCAATCAGATTGGCAGTGAGCGTATCCAGCCCGTCGGTTTCCGTATCAAAAGCGAAAACGTCAGCTAGTTTTAAACGTTCAACCCAATCCAGCAGCGTTTTTTCATCAAGGATCGTGACATAGCCATCGGCAAAAAGCGTAGGTGCGTTATCTTCTTCATCAGCTTGTTCGACCGCAGCGTTACTCACAGGCTGAACAGGCTGGTTGCTCTTTTTACCCTGCATCCAGGTGCCTGACTCAATATCTGATAACCAGCGTTTAAATTCATAACGGGAAAAGAGGCGATGCAGTTCATCCACATCCAGCTCGTTAACAGTGAGTTGATCGCAACTGAGTTCAAGCTCAACATCCGTTTTAATAGTGGCAAGCTGATAAGAGAGGTACGCCACTTCTTTATGCTGTTCCAGCTTCGGCGCCATGGTTTTCGCACCACGGAAAGAAAGCTCAGCAATTTTATCGAGATTTGCATACAGCGAATCCAGCCCGCCGAGCCCTTGCAGTAGCGCCTGGGCGGTTTTCTCCCCAACGCCAGGTACACCAGGAATGTTATCCGAGGCATCTCCCATCAGCGCGAGGAAATCGATAATCAGCTCTGGAGGAATACCGTATTTATCACACACTTCCTGTGGGCCAAGAATCGTGTTGTTCATAGTATTAATGAGCGTCACGCTCGGTGTCACCAGTTGTGCCATATCTTTATCGCCGGTGCTAATCAGCACCGACTTACCCGCTTTTTCCGCCTGCACTGCGAGTGTACCAATCACATCGTCCGCTTCTACGCCAGAAACCGCCAGAAGCGGTAGCCCCATCGCTTTCACCATATTATGCAGAGGCTCTATCTGTTCGCGTAGATCCTCTGGCATAGGTGGGCGGTGAGCTTTATAGTTTTCAAACAACTCATCGCGAAACGTTTTCCCTTTTGCATCAAAAACAACGGCAACATGGCTGGGGCTATATTGCTGCAATAAACTGCGTAGCATATTCAATACGCCATACATTGCACCGGTTGCTTCCCCCGCACTGTTTGTTAACGGTGGAAAAGCGTGATAGGCGCGATACAAATAAGATGAACCGTCTACCAGTATTAAGGGATTTTCTGCAATCTGAGCCATAACCTGCCGTGATCGTTGTTAGTCTGTCATAGCACTAAGCATGCCATAGGTCGAAGGAAGAGACGATCCTTAACGTAAGATATTGGTTGATTTTGCATGGATCTTCGCAAGATCTTCCTGTGGATAAGTTTGTGAGTAGTTTTATTCGCGTAATTATTAATTTCTCCTTTTATCTAATGGATTTATTTTATATTCATTAATTTCATTAGGTTATAATATAAATCATTTATTTTTGAGGAATGATAAACCGTCATCCAGTTTGTGGATATAAACAAAAAGATAAATAGAGATTGTAGACGGTGAGATATAAAAGATAAGAGAGTGAACGTCTTGAAGGTATAAAGCCATGCGGTTAACCCGCATGGCTCATAAGTGATTACTTCTTAGTAATGAGAAATTTCACCACATCAGCATACTGTTTTACGTAAGCGTCCATTGAGCTAGTATCAAGACCATCGTTCTTGATCATATATTTACCATTAACGAACATCGCTGGAACGCCGCGTAATTGTAAATCTGCCGCCGCTTTTTCCTGCTGAGCAACCAGAGATTTCACAACAAAGCTATTCAGAGCACTATCAAATTCTTCCGCAGTCACACCGGCGTTAACAAAGACTGCGCGAATATCTTCTGGTTTTTGTACGGTCTGTGTTTTCTGAACAGCGTCAAACATCAGCGGAGTAACTTTATCTTCTACACCCAGCGCCATGGCAACAGCCCAAGCCTGAGTCAGGTTTTTACCCAATGGGCCCAAGAAGTCCACGTGATAACGTGTCATCTTCGTCCCTTCTGGCAGTGCTTTTTTTACTGCATCCGGAACGTGATAAACCTGTTCAAACTGATAACAATGCGGGCAATAGAATGAGAAAAACTCGAGAACCTGAGGCTCTTGAGTTGCTGGTTTATCTAATTCTACATATTGCTTACCATCAGAAAATTCTGCAGCAGAAGCACTAAATGCCAGAACGACGCCAATCAGCGCAAGCCATAATCTTTTCATAAATTTAACTCTCTCCATTTAATTTCAGTACATTGGCATTAGCTGTAGAGGAGGCTCCTGCAACAGCCGAGTTTGCCCAATAAATATTGCCGTCTGCTTCAACCAAAAATCGGCATCCGTCATCCAAGGGAAGCTTTTCGGAAAAGCAGGGTCTTCCCAACGACGCGCAACCCAAGCCAGATAATAAACCTGCCGCATCGCACGAAGAGGCTCAATCAGCGCGAGCTCTTTCTCCTGAAAATCTGCAAATTCACTATAGGCTTCTAACAAGATATCCAGTTGAATGCGTTGTTCACGACGATCGCCATGCAACAGCATCCATAAATCCTGTATTGCCGGGCCATTGCGAGCATCATCCAAATCCACAAATAGCGGGCCGTCACGCCACAAAATATTTCCTGAGTGACAATCCCCATGCAGACGCAATGGACGCCAGTCGCTGTGCCAATAAGTCTCAACTGTATCAATCAGTTGACGGGTTGCCTGTAAAAAATCATGTCGATGTATTTTCGGTATTAGCGAGCATGTCTCCAACAGACGATAAGGTTCATGCAAATATTCATTTACCCCAATCGTCGGGCGCTCGGAGAATAACGATTTCTGCCCCGTCTGATGAATTCGTCCAAGAAAACGTCCGACCCACTCTAGCTGGTCTTCATTATCCATTTCATACTGCCGACCACCCACACTGGGGAATACGGCAAAGTGAAATCCTTCATAGAGGTTCAGAGTCTGCCTATTAAGTAAAATGGGCGCGACAATAGGAACTTCATCTTCTGCTAATTGCTGGGCAAAAATATGCTCTTCCTGGATCTGCGCCGCGCTCCACCGTTCCGGGCGATAAAATTTCACCACAAATCGTTTACGATCTTCATCCGCAAACTGATACACCCGGTTTTCATAGCTGTTTAATGCCGTCAGGCCGGAATCAACGCGCAACCCAACATCCAGCAAAGCATCCATGATCAGATCTGGGAATAGTGTCTGGAAATTAAATACCGAACTATTCATTGCGGCCACAAATGGTCAGAGGCGACATAAGATATAGGCGTGCAATAGTTAGCATCATGAACGTGTTATTCCTTTCCACTAGTCTTTAATAACCCCACGGGCACGAAGCAATGCTGTTTTGAAATCTTCCTCGTAGTCTTTCTTCAAACCGGGAATGACTTGTTCTTTATCTGCATCACGCATCTTCAGATGGTAAATAAGGATATCATCAGTCAGTTCATTTAACTGCCCCTCGAACCCCGCCTCCTGTGCAAGGTTTTGTAAAAATTGTACCAGGTTTAAATCGGGCTCTTTTTGCCAGGCTGGATGCAGCAACTCGATCAGCTCATTAACACGATGGCATTTCATTTTTTTCTCCTTAAAAACGATTTGTACTCAATAAATTTCAAGAAGTAGAAAACAGCTTGAACAATGTTGAGCATATAGCGATAAAAATAACAGCCTTGCGCACATGAGGAAAGAACTTGGTCTTCTATGAAAGTTTTCAGAGAATAATGTATGGTTTCTCCCTTACAAACTTTCGATACAGAGAAAAGTGGGCATAGATAATTGGCAATTGAAATAATTACAGGCGTTATTCTCGCGGGCGGGCGTGCAACACGCATGGGCGGGCATGATAAAGGTCTGATAGCGCTAAACGGTGTGCCGCTATATCTGCACGTCTTATCTAGGCTTAAAACACAGGTCGACGAGGTCATCATCAGCGCTAACCGCAACCAGGATGTGTATGCACAAAGCGGGTACCGCATTATTAGTGACTTTGATACTAATTTTTTAGGCCCGTTGGCAGGTATTCTAAGTGGGTTACATGCATCTGCGTCCGAATGGGTCGTATTCGTCCCCTGCGATGTTCCAGCACTTCCCCTTGATCTGGTACAGCGCTTGTGGCAAGAACGTGAGGAAGCAAGTGCAGCTTATGCCACAAACGGAGAACGTTCACATCCCACATTACTCTTAATCAATAAAAACCTTATCGAGCCGTTGGAAGTTTATCTGCATCTCGGAAACCGTAAGTTAATGCTATTTATGGAACAGGTCGGAGCAAAAGCTGTTTTATTCAACGATAAACCTGAAACCTTTCACAATTTAAATTCGCCTGAAGATTTATCCAACTGGGAGGATCAACACCGTGAATTCTAATCATTTACCCTTGCTCGCTATTGTCGCCTATAGCGGTACAGGTAAAACAACGTTACTTAAGCACGTCATCCCCCTGCTGGCTAATCAGGGTATTCGAGTCGGATTAATAAAACATACGCATCATCAGATGGATATTGATACACCGGGCAAAGATAGTTACGAACTGCGTAAGGCGGGTGCGGCACAAACCATTGTTGCCAGCAGCGAAAGGTGGGCGTTGATGACGGAAACACCTAACCAGGAAGAACCCAATATTTACGATCTGGCAGGAAAAATGGATGCATCAACTCTCGATTTGGTTCTGGTTGAGGGTTTTAAACACGAAAAAATCGCTAAAATAGCCCTATTTCGTCAATCGTTGGGCAGAGAGTTGCATGATTTGATCGATGAATATGTCATCGCGATTGCAGCAGATTCTGAGATAGAGACCATACTTCCAGTGCTTGATATCAATCAACCAGAGCTGGTGGTTAATTTTATCCACCAATGGCTTCAAAATAGCCATCTATAAACGCCGGGAAATCTGCCATTTACACCAACATGGTGGGTCTTCCGGGTAAACAATGGATTTCTGCCCCCCAAGATCGTCCCTGCGCTGCATAATCACTATGCTATACGGATAGCCACAGGATTACCGCCATTAAATTTTGCCAAAATTCCCATAGCAAAAAGCCCCTGTCTTTCGACAGAGGCTTTCCATGTAGTTGATGCCTGGCAGTTCCCTACTCTCACATGGGGAAGCCCCACACTACCATCGGCGCTACGGCGTTTCACTTCTGAGTTCGGCATGGGGTCAGGTGGGACCACCGCGCTATCGCCGCCAGGCAAATTCTGTTTCATTCTAACCGTTATGCTTTACTCTTTTGTATCGCACAACCATCAGAACCAATCTTTGAACAAGCTGAATATCGTTCTTATGAGTCATCTCACAAAACACCTTCGGTGTTGTAAGGTTAAGCCTCTCGGGTCATTAGTACTGGTTAGCTCAACGTATCGCTACGCTTACACACCCAGCCTATCTACGTCGTCGTCTTCAACGGCCCTTCAGGGACATCTAGTGTCCAGGGAAGACTCATCTCGAGGCAAGTTTCCCGCTTAGATGCTTTCAGCGGTTATCTCTTCCGCACTTAGCTACCGGGCAATGCAATTGGCATCACAACCCGTACACCAGTGGTGCGTTCACTCCGGTCCTCTCGTACTAGGAGCAACCCCTCTCAATCTTCCAACGCCCACGGCAGATAGGGACCGAACTGTCTCACGACGTTCTAAACCCAGCTCGCGTACCACTTTAAATGGCGAACAGCCATACCCTTGGGACCTACTTCAGCCCCAGGATGTGATGAGCCGACATCGAGGTGCCAAACACCGCCGTCGATATGAACTCTTGGGCGGTATCAGCCTGTTATCCCCGGAGTACCTTTTATCCGTTGAGCGATGGCCCTTCCATTCAGAACCACCGGATCACTAAGACCTGCTTTCGCACCTGCTCGAGCTGTCACTCTCGCAGTCAAGCTAGCTTATGCCTTTGCACTAACCTCCTGATGTCCGACCAGGATTAGCTAACCTTCGTGCTCCTCCGTTACGCTTTGGGAGGAGACCGCCCCAGTCAAACTACCCACCAGACACTGTCCGCAACCCGGATTACGGGCCTACGTTAGAACATCAAACATTAAAGGGTGGTATTTCAAGGTTGGCTCCATGCAGACTGGCGTCCACACTTCAAAGCCTCCCACCTATCCTACACATCAAGGCTCAAGGTTCAGTGTCAAGCTATAGTAAAGGTTCACGGGGTCTTTCCGTCTTGCCGCGGGTACACTGCATCTTCACAGCGAGTTCAATTTCACTGAGTCTCGGGTGGAGACAGCCTGGCCATCATTACGCCATTCGTGCAGGTCGGAACTTACCCGACAAGGAATTTCGCTACCTTAGGACCGTTATAGTTACGGCCGCCGTTTACCGGGGCTTCGATCAAGAGCTTCGCCTTGCGGCTGACCCCATCAATTAACCTTCCGGCACCGGGCAGGCGTCACACCGTATACGTCCACTTTCGTGTTTGCACAGTGCTGTGTTTTTATTAAACAGTTGCAGCCAGCTGGTATCTGCGACTGGCTTCAGCTCCATCCGCAAGGGACTTCACCTACACGCCAGCGTGCCTTCTCCCGAAGTTACGGCACCATTTTGCCTAGTTCCTTCACCCGAGTTCTCTCAAGCGCCTGAGTATTCTCTACCTGACCACCTGTGTCGGTTTGGGGTACGATTTGATGTTACCTGGAGCTTAGAGGCTTTTCCTGGAAGCGTAGCATTGGTTACTTCATCACCGTAGTGACTCGTCATCACGCCTCAGTGTTAACGATGACCCGGATTTACCTAAGTCACCCACCTTCACGCTTAAACCGGGACAACCGTCGCCCGGATAACCTAGCTTTCTCCGTCCCCCCTTCGCAGTAACACCGAGTACAGGAATATTAACCTGTTTCCCATCGACTACGCTTTTCAGCCTCGCCTTAGGGGTCGACTCACCCTGCCCCGATTAACGTTGGACAGGAACCCTTGGTCTTCCGGCGTGCGGGTTTTTCACCCGCATTATCGTTACTTATGTCAGCATTCGCACTTCTGATACCTCCAGCAGCCCTCACAGGCCACCTTCGACGGCTTACAGAACGCTCCCCTACCCAACAACACCTAAGTGTCGCTGCCGCAGCTTCGGTGCATGGTTTAGCCCCGTTACATCTTCCGCGCAGGCCGACTCGACCAGTGAGCTATTACGCTTTCTTTAAATGATGGCTGCTTCTAAGCCAACATCCTGGCTGTCTGTGCCTTCCCACATCGTTTCCCACTTAACCATGACTTTGGGACCTTAGCTGGCGGTCTGGGTTGTTTCCCTCTTCACGACGAACGTTAGCACCCGCCGTGTGTCTCCCGTGATAACATTCTTCGGTATTCGTAGTTTGCATCGGGTTGGTAAGTCGGGATGACCCCCTAGCCGAAACAGTGCTCTACCCCCGAAGATGAGTTCACGAGGCGCTACCTAAATAGCTTTCGGGGAGAACCAGCTATCTCCCGGTTTGATTGGCCTTTCACCCCCAGCCACAAGTCATCCGCTAATTTTTCAACATTAGTCGGTTCGGTCCTCCAGTTAGTGTTACCCAACCTTCAACCTGCCCATGGCTAGATCACCGGGTTTCGGGTCTATACCCTGCAACTTAACGCCCAGTTAAGACTCGGTTTCCCTGCGGCTCCCCTATACGGTTAACCTTGCTACAGAATATAAGTCGCTGACCCATTATACAAAAGGTACGCAGTCACCTAACAAGTAGGCTCCCACTGCTTGTACGTACACGGTTTCAGGTTCTATTTCACTCCCCTCGCCGGGGTTCTTTTCGCCTTTCCCTCACGGTACTGGTTCACTATCGGTCAGTCAGGAGTATTTAGCCTTGGAGGATGGTCCCCCCATATTCAGACAGGATGTCACGTGTCCCGCCCTACTCATCGAACTCACAACTTGTGCATTTTTGTGTACGGGACTATCACCCTTTACTGTGCGACTTTCCAGACGCTTCCACTAACACACAAACTGATTCAGGTTCTGGGCTCCTCCCCGTTCGCTCGCCGCTACTAGGGGAATCTCGGTTGATTTCTTTTCCTCGGGGTACTGAGATGTTTCAGTTCCCCCGGTTCGCCTCATGACACTATGTATTCATGTCATGATAATGTGTCGAAACACATTGGGTTTCCCCATTCGGGTATCGTCGGGTATAACGCTTCATATCAGCTTACCGACGCTTATCGCAGATTAGCACGCCCTTCATCGCCTCTGACTGCCTAGGCATCCACCGTGTACGCTTAGTCGCTTAACCTCACAACCCGAAGATGTTTCTTTCGATTCACCATCGCGCTGCGATTATTTGAGAGACTCATTGACAGACTGATGCATCACGACCTACCCGAAGGCAGTCCTGTATGTTCAGCTGTCATGTTTCAATTTTCAGCTTGTTCCAGATTGTTAAAGAGCAATATCGTAAACATGACTCCGAAGAATCATCTTTAAGATATTCGGTGATAATGTCTTTCACTCATTATCGGATTGGCGTCCCCAAGGGGATTCGAACCCCTGTTACAGCCGTGAAAGGGCAGTGTCCTAGGCCTCTAGACGATGGGGACACGATAAATCCGTACCGAATCAGAAATCCGGTACTATCGCGTCAGCATGAGTCTACACTCATGACATCAACAGGTGCGCTTGCTCAGTATTTTCATCAGACAATCTGTGTGAGCACTTCACGTAACACACATCTTTTTTGGTAAGGAGGTGATCCAACCGCAGGTTCCCCTACGGTTACCTTGTTACGACTTCACCCCAGTCATGAATCACAAAGTGGTAAGCGCCCTCCCGAAGGTTAAGCTACCTACTTCTTTTGCAACCCACTCCCATGGTGTGACGGGCGGTGTGTACAAGGCCCGGGAACGTATTCACCGTAGCATTCTGATCTACGATTACTAGCGATTCCGACTTCATGGAGTCGAGTTGCAGACTCCAATCCGGACTACGACGTACTTTATGAGGTCCGCTTGCTCTCGCGAGGTCGCTTCTCTTTGTATACGCCATTGTAGCACGTGTGTAGCCCTACTCGTAAGGGCCATGATGACTTGACGTCATCCCCACCTTCCTCCGGTTTATCACCGGCAGTCTCCTTTGAGTTCCCACCATTACGTGCTGGCAACAAAGGATAAGGGTTGCGCTCGTTGCGGGACTTAACCCAACATTTCACAACACGAGCTGACGACAGCCATGCAGCACCTGTCTCACAGTTCCCGAAGGCACTAAGGTATCTCTACCGAATTCTGTGGATGTCAAGAGTAGGTAAGGTTCTTCGCGTTGCATCGAATTAAACCACATGCTCCACCGCTTGTGCGGGCCCCCGTCAATTCATTTGAGTTTTAACCTTGCGGCCGTACTCCCCAGGCGGTCGACTTAACGCGTTAGCTCCGGAAGCCACGCCTCAAGGGCACAACCTCCAAGTCGACATCGTTTACAGCGTGGACTACCAGGGTATCTAATCCTGTTTGCTCCCCACGCTTTCGCACCTGAGCGTCAGTCTTTGTCCAGGGGGCCGCCTTCGCCACCGGTATTCCTCCAGATCTCTACGCATTTCACCGCTACACCTGGAATTCTACCCCCCTCTACAAGACTCTAGCCTGTCAGTTTTGAATGCAGTTCCCAGGTTAAGCCCGGGGATTTCACATCCAACTTAACAGACCGCCTGCGTGCGCTTTACGCCCAGTCATTCCGATTAACGCTTGCACCCTCCGTATTACCGCGGCTGCTGGCACGGAGTTAGCCGGTGCTTCTTCTGCGGGTAACGTCAATCAGCAAGGTTATTAACCTTACTGCCTTCCTCCCCGCTGAAAGTGCTTTACAACCCGAAGGCCTTCTTCACACACGCGGCATGGCTGCATCAGGCTTGCGCCCATTGTGCAATATTCCCCACTGCTGCCTCCCGTAGGAGTCTGGACCGTGTCTCAGTTCCAGTGTGGCTGGTCATCCTCTCAGACCAGCTAGGGATCGTCGCCTAGGTGAGCCATTACCTCACCTACTAGCTAATCCCATCTGGGCACATCCGATGGCAAGAGGCCCGAAGGTCCCCCTCTTTGGTCCGAAGACGTTATGCGGTATTAGCTACCGTTTCCAGTAGTTATCCCCCTCCATCAGGCAGTTTCCCAGACATTACTCACCCGTCCGCCGCTCGTCACCCAGAGAGCAAGCTCTCCTGTGCTACCGCTCGACTTGCATGTGTTAGGCCTGCCGCCAGCGTTCAATCTGAGCCATGATCAAACTCTTCAATTTAAGATTTGTTTGATTTGCTGAACTCGTCAGCGATGCTCAAAGAATTAGTTACTGTTCATTCGTAATGAATTTACTGTTGTTCACTCTTCAAGACTTTTTTATATCGTTAAGATACGGTCTTGTGAGTGCCCACACAGATTGTCTGATTATATTGTTAAAGAGCAGTGCCACTTCTTCGGTGGCGCGGGCTGCATATACTATGCTAATCCGCTTTAAAGTCAAGTCATTACTGACCGCCTTTAGTAAATCTTTTTCCTGTCACTACAACCGCGTGTCGCTGTTGCCGTGTCAGTGGAGGCGCATTATAGGGACTTCTCGGCGGCTGACAAGCGCTAAATGCAAAATAATTTCCGAGTGAGGATTTTTTCAGCAAAGCGCAGTAAAAGACGGCGTTATGCGGGATTTTTCAGCGTTTTATTAGCCAAAATATTATCGAACAGACTGACGCACCATTAATTCCGGTGTCAGCACCAACACATTAGGTTCAGTATTTGGATGTTCCAGACGATAAAGCAGCGTATCAATCGCTAATTCGCCGAGTTCACCCTTTGGTTGGTGAACCGTAGTAAGAGGCGGAGACATATAGCGGGCCAGTTCAATATCATCGTAACCAATAACCGCCATGTCTTGAGGGATTGAAAGCCCAGCCTGATAAAGTGCGTGGTAAACACCAACCGCCATTGCATCGTTACTGGTGAACACCGCGTCGGGTTTATCTTCCAGCGCTAATAATTGTTGCATCGCGCGATAGCCCGTTTCAAATTCAAAATCACCAAAAATCTCATAATCCGCGGGAACGGATAGCCCAGCGAGTTGCATCGCCTGCCGATAGCCCTCCAGTCGGTTATAGGCTGTCGTTTTATCTTTCGGACCCGCAATGCAGGCTATCTTTTTATATCCGCGAGAAATGAGGTAATTGGTCGCGATCTCTCCGCCGAGCAAAGAGTTATCTTTAATGACATCCATGACACCTTCAAAAGGTGCCCAATCCATCATGACCATAGGAACGGAAGGATAGCGACTCATCATTTCAGGCAAGGGGCGATGGCTTTCAGTGCACATCAGCAATACGCCGTCGACCCGCTTTTGCAGCAGCGTTTCGAGGCTATGACTCATTCTGTCGCGATCGCCTTCGGTGTTACATAGAATCAGGCTATAGCCCCGCTCATAACAACAGCGTTCAACGCCACGCACGACTTCAGCATAAAATGGGTTACTACTGGCCGTGAGCAACATGCCGATGGTGCGGGTCTGGTTTATTTTCAGACTTCTGGCCAGCGCAGACGGCGCATAGTTGAGATCATCAACGGCCTTCATCACCTTTTCGCGGATGGTATCGCTGACAAAGCGATTGTTATTAATGACGTGAGATACAGTAGAAGTAGAAACGCCCGCCAAACGGGCGACATCTTTCATGGTGGCCAAAGATCACTCCTGAGCTTGCAAAAATGCGTCGATCTCTTCACGCCATGGAACAGAAGGTTGAGCGCCCCGGCGAGTTACCGCAATCGCTGCCGCCGCATGAGCGAATTTCACAGCAGAAGACATTGGTCGGTTTTCCAGTAAGGCGGTAACTAACGCACCATTAAAAGTGTCTCCGGCAGCAATAGTATCCACGGCTTTTACGCGATACCCCGGAATACGCTGCCCTTGACCACCTTCACTCAACCATACGCCGCGGCTACCCAGCGTGATGAGAACCGTTTCGATACCTTTCTCATGCAGAACTCGAGCTGCGCGAGCGGCGTCCTCTTCCGTCTCAATAGTAATTCCAGTCAGGAACTGTGCTTCAGTTTCATTCGGCGTGATCATATTGACCAGCGATAACAGTTCATCAGGCAGTTCACGGGCAGGGGCGGGATTAAGAATCACTTTAGTTTGGTGTTCATGCGCCAGTTTAGCTGCCTCGATAACCGTTTCCAACGGCGATTCAAGCTGCATAAGCAAGGCAGAAGCATCAATAATGTGTTGCTGATGACGATGAAGATAATCAGGCGTCACCGCCGCATTCGCGCCAGCGTTAATTGCGATCATGTTCTCAGCGTCAGCGTTAACAAAAATCAGCGCAACGCCAGTCGTTTCCCCAGAGATAGCCTCAACGGCGGAAACATCAATGTTATCCTTGGATAGCTGCTGACAAATGCGAGCACCAATATCATCGTTTCCTACGCTGGCAATAAAAGCGATATCCGCACCACTTCGGCCAGCAGCAACCGCCTGGTTAGCCCCTTTCCCGCCGAAAGCGACACTATATTGTTCACCGATCACCGTTTCGCCCGGGCGGGGAAATTGCTCAAGATTGAGAATATGGTCAGCATTAATACTGCCCAGCACCACCAGCTTACCCGTTTTCATTATGTCGAATCCCGCTACGTTAATAATGCGCCACCACAAACGGGTGGCGCGAGCCCTGCTTTATACCCGTCATACTTCAAGTTGTTTGTGCGTTGTTTGCCCTTACTCACCCCAGTCACTTACTTGTGTAAGCTCCTGGGGATTAATGAGCCTCATTTATGAGCCTCACCCTTCGGGCCAGCGCTAGCGCTGTTCAAATCGTTATAAGACTGATTTGTCGTGCGGTTACCGCGTTACAAGGCCATAAATGGGCCTTGCCCTAAAGGGTCAACGCAGAGCGTTGTTCAAAACGCTTAACGTTTTGTCATGCAACTCGAATTATTTAGGGTATATTTCTACTTATTTAGCTACCAGCTTCAGGTCAACTGGAATGATGGCCTGCGTTTTTTCACCTTTCAGCACTTTCGCAGCCGTTTCGATACCAATTACACCGATCTGGTCTGGACGCTGAGCCACCGTAGCAGCCAGCTTGCCTGACTCAACGGCTTTCACGCCGTCTTGAGTACCGTCAAAGCCCACAACCAGCACATCGGTTTTGCCTGCGGTTTGCAGTGCACGCAGTGCGCCTAACGCCATTTCGTCGTTCTGTGCAAATACCGCCTGAACGTCAGGGTGTGCAGTCAGCAGGTTCTGCATCACGTTCAACCCTTTAGTACGATCGAAGTCAGCCGGTTGGCTTGCCAGCATAGCGAATTTATTTTTCTCAGCAGATTTCATGAAACCCGCCCCACGCTCACGTGCGGCAGAAGTTCCTGCGATCCCTTCTAACTGAATCACCTTGGCACCTTCACCCAATTTTTTGGCAATGAAATCACCGGCAACTTTACCGCCGAAAGCGTTATCAGAAGCAACGTGGCTGACAACTTCACCACTGCTAGCGACACGGTCCAGCGTAATAACCGGGATCTTGGCCTGATTGGCCATTTTGATTGCATTGCCTACTGCATCAGAGTCAGTCGGGTTGATCAGCAACACTTTGGTGCCGCGTACCGTTAAATCCTGAACGTTAGCCAGTTCTTTCGCAGGGTTATTCTGAGAATCCAGCACAATCAACTCATAGCCCAGTTTGTCAGCTTCTTTCTGTGCCCCCTCTTTCATGGAAACAAAGAACGGGTTATTCAGCGTAGAAACCACCAGAGCAACCGTATCTTTGGCCAAGGCATTAGCACTGACAGTCGCGCTCAGCGCAACAGCGGAAACCAGAGTAGCCAGCTTTTTCATATTCATAACTCAATTCCTGTGTGAATGAAGGTTATTTACTGCTTTTGTTATCTACCAGAACCGCCAGCAAAATGACGACTGCTTTGACGATCATTTGGTAGTAAGAAGAAACACCTAATAAATTCAGTCCGTTGTTGAGGAAACCAAGGATCAGTGCGCCGATCAACGTGCCTACAATACGCCCCTTGCCTCCTGCCAGACTGGTGCCGCCCAATACCACCGCGGCGATGGCATCCAGTTCATACCCTGTACCCGCGGTAGGCTGTGCAGAGGACAAACGTGCAACTTCGATAATTCCCGCAAGAGCAGACAGCAGCCCACACAGGGAATAGACAATAATCTTGATTTTATCCACGCTGATACCGGACAAACGGGTCGCGGATTCATTACCGCCCAGCGCATAGATATAGCGCCCCAGGCGCGTGTGGTGCAGCATGTACCAGGTTGCAGCGAAGACGATAGCCATGATCCAGATTGGCGTCGGAATACCCAACGGGCGACCGATACCGAACCAGCCAAAAGCATCTGCCACATCGGAAAAACCGGTATTAACCGGGCTACCGTTGGTATAAACCATCGTTACACCACGCAGTAACAGCATCATGACCAGCGTAGCGATAAATGCCTGCACTTTGCCTTTGGAAACGATGACACCCGTGCCGGCGCCAATCAGCGCGCCCAGTGCCAGTGCACCAAATACTGCCACCAGCGCATTCACTTCAAGCCCAACGATGGAAGCCGCGACAGCACCGGTGAGTGCCAACAGTGAACCCACCGATAAGTCGATTCCCGAGGTCAGAATCACCAGCGTCATACCGACGGCCATAATGGCGTTAACCGATGTCTGCTGGAGAATATTGAACAGGTTATTCAGGGTGAAAAAGTTAGGGCTCATGGCAGAAACAACCGCAATCAGGATCAGGAGCGCGATCAGCGATTTCTGCTCCAGTAACCACTCTTTGCTGAACCAGCGTTTTGCCGCGATAGATTGAGAACTCATGTCTGACTTACTCCTGCTTTGCGCCGTATTGCTTACCAACGGCCGCAGCCATCAGTACTTCCTGGGTTGCTTGCTCAATCGAGAAATCACCGCTCAAGCGCCCCTCATGCATCACAATGATGCGATCGCTCATTCCCAAGACTTCAGGCATTTCGGATGACACCAATATGATGCTCAGCCCTTCTTCTTTGAATTGATTGATTAACTGATAAATTTCTTTCTTCGCCCCCACATCGACGCCACGCGTCGGCTCATCAAGGATCAGGACATTGGGGCGCGTCATCAGGCCACGGGCAATCGCCACTTTTTGCTGATTACCACCGGAAAGCAGGCCGATAGGCTGCGTCATAGAAGGCGTTTTAACGTTGAACAGGCGAATAAAGTCAGCGACCGCCAACTGTTCTTCAGCATGTTTGAGACGACCGCCAGCATGGCTGAAATAGCGCAGTGCGGTTAACGACATATTTTCCTTTACCGACATGCCCAGCACCAGACCATCTCGCTTGCGATCTTCAGAGATATAAACGATGCCGTTGGCCAAACCATCCTGCGGTTTACGGGTCACTACGTCTCGACCATCCAGCGTCACATTGCCGCCAGTACGCGGCAGCGCGCCGTAGATAATTTTCATAAGTTCAGTACGGCCCGCGCCCATCAACCCTGCGACACCCAGGATTTCACCTTTCCGTACCGTAAAGCTGACGCTGTCTACACCAGGCCCAGACAGGTTCTGCACCTTAAGGCGAACCTCTCCCGGCGCTTTATTCGAACGTGGGTACTGATCTTCCAGCTTGCGGCCCACCATCATTTCAATCAGCGTATCTTCCTGTAAGTCGCTTACCGGACGCTCGCCGATAAACTGACCATCGCGGAAAACGGTAATGTCATCGCAGATTTCGAAGATTTCTTTCAAACGGTGGGAAATATAAACGATGCCGCATCCCTGAGATTGCAGCTCTTTGATCACACTGAATAACGACGCAGTTTCGGTGTCGGTCAGGGCATCGGTCGGTTCATCCATGATGATGACTTTCGATTCAAAGCTCAGAACCTTGGCAATTTCCACCATTTGCTGATCGCCAATCGATAAATCCCCCACCATACGGCGACTGTCGTAGCGCAAATTAAGGCGTTTCAGCAGCTTATCGGCTTCCGCATACATCTTGTTCCAATCAATACGACCGAAGCGATTGGTAAATTCACGACCGAGGAAGATATTCTCGGCAATCGTAAGCTGGGGAATCAGGTTAAGTTCCTGATGGATAATACCGATACCTGCTTCCTGAGACGCTTTCGGTCCATTGAAATCCACCTCTTGCCCTAGAAAATGGATGCTGCCGGCATCTTTACGATAGATCCCGGTCAGGACTTTCATCATGGTGGACTTGCCCGCACCGTTCTCGCCCACCAGCGCCATCACTTTTCCTGGATAGACATTGAGTGCCGCACCGGAAAGCGCTTTAACGCCGGGAAAAGATTTCATGATGCCTTGCAGTTGCAGTAAAGGTTGCATTGATGCCTCAGAACGTTACGCCAGCACAAAGGATGACATTGGCATACGGGGAGCACTCTCCGCTGCGAATGATGGCCCGGCTTTTGCCGCTTTGGGTTTTAAATTCTTCATGGCTGACATAGTGCAATGCAATTGAGTTTCCCTGATGTTGTTCAAGTTGCTTCAATTGATCGAGTAATGCGTCATGGACCGCGGGGTTCTTTTCAATCATCTCTTCCGCCAGAATAGCGGCCTCGACCTGCATTTCACTGGTGACAATATTAACCACCTGCAAAAACGTCGGCACATTGTGCGTCAGCGCCAGATCGATACGAGTCGTCGTTTCTGGAATTGGTAAACCAGCATCACCAATAACAAGGCTATCGGTGTGCCCCAGTCGAGCAATCACGGAAGAAATATCTGAATTCAATAGTGCTGCTTTTTTCATCTCTCACCCCACCAGCGAAACGTTTCGCTGATAATATTCTAGAAAAAGAAGAGAGAAAGGCAACGAAGAAATAAAAAAAATGTGATCACCATCGAAACGTTTCGCTAACAAAAAATAAAGACAACATGATGTGGTTACTGACTCTAGATGATTCAAGTTTCAGGAAGATGGCAAAGAAAGGCGTCTTGGTGAGCTTGATCACGTCGATTACTTGGGTGAATCAATATAGCCAACGTGAAAAATGACAGGTATAGATGATTGATAAATAGGGAAATGGCGGACAACAGCCCACCACTTGAGAATTGAAGATAACGGATTAGAGTTTACGGATCTGCTTCACATCCAGTTCGACAGAGTTGAAGTCTTTATCCAACTCCCCCTGGATTTCCACTTTATCCGTGGGCGAAACCATCTGGCCATTCCAACGCTTGTGATCGATTTCAACTTCTATCGTGCCCGTCGCATCGCGGAACAGGTAGTTCTCATCACCGATCCGTTTTTCAATATTACCGCTCAGCGTAACCCAACTATCATCACGCAGATCTTTAGCCTTAGCTACCGTCGTGAGGGAATTCTGTGGATCGATAAATCCCCCTTTATGTGTGCCAACCGCCGGCGTTTCTGGGTTGACGAAACCACCGCCGCTTTGTGCAGCAAATACGGGTGCAGAAACCAGAGCGGTAATAGCGAATAACGCAGCGACTTTTTTCATCGTATTCCTTCCTTATTTTGCCTGTTTTTTCAAAGTTAACTGTTTCGCAGTCAACCTGCGGGAGTAATCGGTCTTCGGGAAGGATTAAAACAAACCGTTCTTAACAGAATCTTAAGGAGTCATCCTTTACATTTTTATTTTTTTATATTGCTGAAATCGCCCGGTTTCAGCGATTTGTCCTGTACACATCACCCCACGATTTCGTATAAAACCGGGAAAGGCGTAAATGCGACAGCGGTACATTCCCTGCGAGGCGGCCATGAGAATATTGTTAGTCGAAGACGATCGCCTGATCGGTGATGGTCTAAAAGCTGGGTTGACCAAACTGGGCTTTACTATTGACTGGTTTACGGAAGGTAAAGCGGGTGCCACCGCATTGAAGGCCGCCCCTTATGACGCCGTGGTGCTCGATCTCAGCCTGCCGGGTATGGATGGGATGGATATTCTGCGCCAGTGGCGTCAGGCTGGACATGACGAACCGGTGCTGATTCTGACCGCCCGCGATGCACTGGAACAACGCGTGGAAGGATTGCAGCAGGGGGCCGATGATTATTTATGTAAACCCTTTGCGCTGACAGAAGTTGCTGCTCGCCTACAGGCACTAATTCGCCGCCGTCATGGTCAGCTCCAACCTGCATTAATACACGGCGCGGTTTCCCTTGAACCGGGCTCGCGGATCGCCACGCTTAACGGTGAACCGTTGATACTAAAATCACGCGAGCTGGCTCTGCTGGAACTGTTTTTACTCAATCCAAACCGCGTGCTCACACGTGCGCAGTTGGAAGAAAAGCTCTACGGCTGGGACGATGACGTCTCCAGCAATGCTGTCGAAGTGCATATCCACCACCTGCGCAAAAAGCTAGGCAGTGCGTTTATCCGTACCGTGCATGGCATTGGCTATATTCTGGGGGACGCACCATGAGCCGACTCAGCCTGCGTTTACGTCTGATTGTAGGTTTTGCGCTGCTGACAGTAATGTGCTGGAGTGCCGCCAGTCTGCTTGCGTGGTCTCAAACACGCCATAACATCAATGAACTATTTGATACCCAGCAAATGCTGTTTGCCAAGCGTCTGGCCACCATGAATCCCGATGAATTGCGGATCCAGTCAGCTTCTCTACCTAAAACCAAAAATCTGGTACATAAAAACCGAGGCAAGCAGGATGATGATGCGCTGGCCTTCGCCATTTTTACCCGCGACGGGAAAATGGTGTTGAACGATGGAGAGAACGGCAAAGATTTCATTTTTGACTATAAACATAACGGCTTCACCGACGGCAAACTGCGCGATGACAACGACGCGTGGCGTATCGTCTGGCTGACGACGCAGGATGATCGTTACGTGATTGCGGTGGGTCAGGAATGGGAATACCGTCAGGATATGACGCTGGATATTGTAAAAACCAACCTGATGCCCTGGCTGTTCACCCTGCCAATCATGCTGGCACTGCTTTTCTGGCTGGTGACACGTGAGCTCTCACCGCTAAAACGCATTACTGCCGAACTTCAGCAGCGATCACCCGACGACAGCACACCGCTGGCGACACAGCGCATTCCACAGGAAGTCCGCCCGCTGGTCAACGCGTTGAACCTCCTGTTTTCCCGTATCAGTGATATGTTGATTCGCGAGCGCCGCTTTACCTCCGATGCCGCTCACGAACTGCGTAGCCCGCTGGCGGCGCTGAAAGTTCAAACCGAAGTCGCACAGTTAGCGCATGACGATGAGGCCATGCGTCGCCATGCATTAATGAATCTGGATAAAGGCATCGATCGCGCTACCCGACTGGTGGATCAGCTCTTGACGCTGTCGCGACTGGATGCAGAATCACATCCCGAAGGGATGCAGCCCGTTCAGTTCAATGAACTGCTGCAACAAGCAGCGATCGCGCAGTACCACATCGCACAAACCGCAGGTATCGAACTAACACTGGACTTACCGGATACCCCCGTTATCCGGCAGGGCCATCCACTGCTGCTGACTCTGCTGGTACGCAATCTGCTGGATAATGCTATTCGCTACAGCCATGAAGGGGGAACGGTAAATCTGACGCTGACGGAACGTGGATTTAAGGTAGCCGATAGCGGACCGGGCATCAGCGATGAAGCGTTGGCAAGAATCGGCGAGCGTTTTTATCGCCCACCAGGGCAGGAAAAATCCGGCAGCGGTCTGGGGATTTCCATCGTGAACAACATCGCTACTCTGCATCACATGCAGGTTACATTCACCAACCAGCCCGAAGGCGGGCTGATCGTGTCGGTGAGTTGGTAAATCTCTATCGTTAACATAACGGCAGCAACTCGCTGCGTGTTATTAGGGAAACACGGGGATGAGGTTCCCGCAGGGACGCCTCGCCCCGTGGTCGACCGTATATCTCGATATCATCCCAACATAACTTCCTATATTGGATAACTTAAATCTCGACCTGTATCCCCAGCTCAATCAGCCTGTTCGGCGGTATTTCAAACTGATCTGCCGCCCGTAGCGCATTACGGCTAAGCATCATAAACAGCTTACCGCGCAAGCGCAGATACCACGGTCGTTCACCGATAATCAGCGATTCATTGGACATAAAGAAAGACGTTTCCATCATTTGGCAGGTTAATCCTTCCTGCCAACAGCGCTGAAAGACCTCTTCTACATCCGGTGTTTCACGCCAACCATAGCTGGCGATCACCCGCCAGAACGTTGGCGAAAGCTGTTCAACCGTCACGCGGCGGGCATTCAGCACATAAGGAGCATCCTCCGTTCGCATGGTCAACAGCACCACGCGCTCGTGCAGGATCTTGTTGTGTTTGAGATTATGCAGTAGCGCGAACGGGATCACGCGAGTCGCACGTGAGAAATACACCGCCGTACCAGGAACCCGCGTCGGTGGGGATTTCTCCAGCGAGGCAATCATGGCATCCAGCGAATTACCATGCTCATGCAATCGGCGCAGTAACCTGAAACGCTCACTTTTCCACGTCGTCATGATAATAAACATCACCATGCCCAGCGCCAGCGGCAACCAGCCGCCGGAGAGGATCTTGACCACGTTTGCCAAAAACATTGGCAGGTCGATCATCAGCAAACCTGCCAACAAAACCCATGCCAGATAGCGGTTCCAAAGCCAGTTCTTCACCGCGACCGTACAGAACAGAATGCTGGTAATCACCATCGTGCCCGTTACCGCAATACCGTAAGCCGCAGCCAGGCTGCTCGAATGCTCAAAGCTAACAATAACGATGACAACCGCGATATACAGCATCCAGTTAATGGCAGGAATATAAATCTGACCAGATTCCATATCTGACGTGTGTACGATACGCATCGGCGGCAAATAGCCCAACCGCACCGCCTGACGCGTCAGGGAAAAAACGCCGGAAATCACGGCCTGCGAGGCAATAATCGTCGCCAGAGTCGCCAGCACCATTAGTGGAATTAGCGCCCAATCAGGTGCCAACAGGAAGAATGGGTTTTTGATCGCCTCAGGATTTTTTAGCAGCAACGCGCCCTGCCCGAAGTAATTTAATACCAGCGATGGCAGCACCACCGTAAACCAGGCCAAACGAATCGGGAATTTACCAAAGTGGCCCATATCGGCATACAGCGCCTCGACACCAGTAATCGCCAGCACCACCGCGCCCAGCGCGAAGAACGACACCGCTTTATATTCGATAAAGAAGCGAACGGCGTACATCGGATTCAACGCCTGCAAAACGTCGGGGTTAGCGATAATGCTGCGCGTACCCAGTACGCCGAGCGTCAAAAACCAAATCAGCATCACGGGCGCAAACAGTTTACCGACGCTACCCGTACCGTGTTTTTGAATGATAAACAGTAATGTCAGAACGACAATCGAGAGCGGGACGATATAACTGTCCATCGACGGAGCGGCGATTTCCAGCCCTTCCATCGCCGACATCACCGAGATGGCTGGCGTGATGACCACTTCACCATAAAAGAAACTGCCGCCAATCAACCCCATAATGACCAACACGGACGTCATGCGATCGGAGGTATTACGCCCGGCCAGCGACATTAATGTGAGAATACCCCCCTCACCCGCGTTGTCGGCACGCATCACATAGGTCAGGTATTTCAGCGAAACCACGAGGACTAACAGCCAAAAGATCAGTGAAAGAAAGCCAAAGACCGAATCAGGCTCGACCCCAAAACCAAACTGCCCGGATAAACATTCCCTTAACGTATAAAGAGGGCTGGTTCCTATATCTCCATAAACCACCCCGATAGCCGCCAGCGTGACAGCCGGAAGCGAACGTTTATGTTCTGAGCTCATAAACCTATCTTCTGTTATTAATCAGTCCGCGAAGCGCGTCATTCACAGCAACTCGTCCAAAAGCGCACAGTATGCACAAATCAGGGTAAAAACCCATTTTTATTGTGCGAGCACTCGTACACGAAACATCCTGTAAAAGGTCGTTTATTGCTTACCTACCCCGTTAGGGTGTAATAATCCGTAAAAGTATTCTAATAAAAATCTGTGATCTGCCGTTTATTATTACTATTGTCTTTCTGAAAGTAGGGTTTTTCTGATGATCCACTTTCAATAAAGCAGTCGGATTCAAAAATAAACGATTTCAGTACATCACATCATGGGACTAACGGATTAATTATGCGTCAAGCTGCGGCATTAGCTGAAAGAATTTCTCGTCTCAGCCATGCGCTAGAACACGGCCTATACGAAAGACAGCACGCTATTCGCCTCTGTCTGCTGGCCGCGCTAAGCGGAGAAAGTGTTTTTCTGCTGGGGCCACCAGGTATAGCCAAAAGTATGATCGCCCGGCGTCTTAAATTCGCTTTTCGTCATGCGAACGCATTTGAGTACCTGATGACCCGCTTCTCCACCCCGGAAGAAGTATTTGGCCCCCTGTCCATTCAGGCACTAAAAGATGAAGGCCGCTACCAGCGCCTGACAGCGGGTTATCTACCAGAAGCTGAAATCGTATTTCTGGACGAAATCTGGAAAGCGGGCCCCGCTATTTTGAATACCCTACTGACGGCCATTAACGAACGACGTTTCCGTAATGGCAACAGCGAAGACACTATCCCCATGCGCCTGCTGGTCGCAGCCTCGAATGAACTGCCGGAGGCAGATGGCGGTTTGGAAGCGCTTTACGATCGAATGCTCATCCGTTTATGGCTCGATCGCGTGCAGGAAAAGCAAAATTTCCGGGCGCTGCTCGTGAATACCGGCAGCGATCGCGATAACCCCGTACCACCAGCGCTCAGCGTCAGCAATGAAGAATATCAACAGTGGCAGAAAGACATTGAGCACGTCGCATTGCCGGAAGCGGGTTTCGAACTGATTTACACGCTGCGTCAACAGTTAGATACGCTGGAACAAGCGCCCTACATTTCCGATCGACGCTGGAAGAAAGCCCTGCGCCTGCTTCAGGCCAGCGCTTTTTTCTGCGATCGGGATGCCATCACACCGGTTGATATTATTCTGCTGAAGGACTGTCTCTGGCATGACCAAAGCACGCTGACGCTCATCGAACGCCAGCTTGAGTTATTGATTACCGAGCACGCCTATCAACAAAAAAGCCTGCTGTTCCGTCTTCAGCAGGTGAATACCAGGCGTCAACAGTACCAGCGTGAACAAAGTGAATTACAGGCATTTTCGGTAGAGAAACAGGGGCACTTTCTGGGCCGAAAATTCCATTACACCTTACCTGACACGATCGTCGCTGAAACATTGGATCTGGTGCTACAACGCCCGCTGATCCTGCACGATATTGAAGTCAACCACCTGATCATCGAGAAGAATGCTCTACAAGGCTGGCTGCAAAAAGGAGGCGAAATCCGGGGTAAGCTCAACGGTATTGGTTTTACCCAACGTCTCGATCTGCTGGTGGACGATCGCCAGCACCTGACTCTCCGCGATATCAGCCTGCAATCCTCTATTCTTTCTCTGCCGGAAAAACGCGACTGTACACTTCCTGCCGAAATTACCGATGAGTATGAAAAACTGAACATGCAACTACGCGAGCAGCGTCGCTTGTTCAGCCAACATCAGCCTTGCCTGTTCGTCCCTAGTGAGTGGCTGGCTAAAATAGAAGCCAGCCTGCAACAGGTTGCCGAGCAAATCCAGCAATCAGAGCAGCAGGACTAACGCCGATGATCACGCTGGAATCACTGGAAATGCTGCTGTCTATTGATGAAAACGAGCTATTGGACGATCTTGTCGTCACACTACTGGCGACACCGCAGTTCGCTTTCTTCTTTGAAAAGTATCCCAGCCTGAAATCCGCGTTACTCAACGATCTCCCTCACTGGAAAGAAACCTTAAAGCAGCGCTTGCGCACCACGCAGGTGCCGCCAGAGCTGGAAAGAGAATTTAGCTGCTACCAACGTTCACAATCAATCGACAACCAGGCCTTTCAGACACGCCTGCCCGCGATTATGGATACGCTGAACAACGTGGAATCACCGTTTTTGACGCAGGCCTCACAGCTTATTACCTCTCCAGAGAGAACATTAGGGCAGAAGGTAACGAGTGGGCTCCATGCGCTCTTTCTTCAGCGCTGGCGGCTGAGTCTGACACTGCAAACCATTTCACTGCATCAGCAATTGATGGATCAGGAGCGGGAAATTCTGCTGGATGAATTGCAACAACGTCTGACCCTTAGCGGCAAACTCGAACCGATTTTGGCGGAAAATGAAAACGCGGCCGGACGGCTCTGGGATCTCAGCGCCGCACAGCGTATTCACACCGATCCCCGTCCATTACTGGATTTCGGTGCTTTCCTGCAACGCCAGCCAGCATTACAGAAGTTGGCGGAACGTCTGGGGCGCAGCCGGGAGACCAAATCTATCCTTACGCAGGAAGCGCCACAAGAAGCCTTCCGAGTAAGAGTACGAGAACCGGCCACCGTGCCCGAGCAGGTGAGCGGCGTGCATCAGAGCGATGATATTTTGCGTCTGATGCCCACTGAGTTGGCAACGCTGGGCATCAGTGAACTGGAATACGAATTTTATCGTCGTCTGTTGGAACACCGGCTGCTGACCTATCGCTTACAAGGTGAGAGCTGGCGCGAGAAAATCACCGAGCGCCCTGTTGTCCATCAACAAAATGAACAGCAGCCGCGTGGTCCGTTTATTGTCTGCGTTGATACTTCAGGATCGATGGGCGGCTTTAACGAACGCTGTGCCAAAGCTTTCTGTCTGGCGCTGATGCGCATCGCACTCGCCGACAATCGCCGTTGCTACATCATGCTGTTTTCCACTGGCGTGGTGAAGTATGAACTGACGTCTGAAGACGGATTAGAACAGGCAATACGCTTTCTCAGCCAGTCCTTCCGCGGCGGCACAGATATGAGCGCCTGCTTGTCAGCGTTGTTGGATAAGATGGACGATGCACTCTGGCATGATGCCGATGCCGTGGTAATTTCGGATTTTATCGCCCAGCGGTTACCGGATGAAGTAGTGAATAAGGTGAAAAGCCGTCAGAAGCAGCTACAGCATCGTTTTCATGCTGTAGCGATGTCCGATCATGGCAAACCCGGCATCATGCACATCTTTGACCATATCTGGCGCTTTGATACCGGGTTAAAAAGCCGCTTAATGCGTCGTTGGCAGAGCAATAAGGCTTATTAAAGCAGGCCGGAAACCGATTCACGCAACGGCTGTGGCCACACACCGCACTGAACCTGACCAATATGGGACAATTGCAGTAACAGCATGACCAAGCGAGACTGACCGATTCCCCCACCAATCGTTTGTGGCATCTCACCACGCAGCAGCGCCTGATGCCATTCCAGCTTCAGACGTTCTTCATCCTGCGTCAGCGCTAACTGGCGTGTTAATGCCTCGGCATCCACGCGGATCCCCATTGATGAAATCTCAAATGCATCATTCAGAACCGGGTTCCACACGACGATATCGCCGTTCAAACCGGGCAATTCCTGCTCGCCTGGTGTCGTCCAGTCATCATAATCTGGCGCACGTACATCGTGAGAGTGTCCGCTGGACAGCTTACCGCCAATACCAATCAAGAAGACGGCACCCAACTCTTTAGCAATGGCTCGCTCACGCCCTTTGGCATCCAGATCGGGATAGCGCTTCAGCAACGTTTCGGTATGCACAAAATGAATCTGCTCTGGCAGGAAAGGTTGAATACCAAACGCCTGATGTACTGCCGCTTCAGTCGCTTTAATGCCTTGATAAATACGCGTGACCGTCGATTTCAGATATTCGGCATTGCGTTCACCATCCCCCATCACGCGCTCCCAATCCCATTGATCGACATAAACGGAATGGATCGGGCTCAGGCGATCTTCGTCCGGGCGCAGCGCCTTCATGTGGGTATAAATGCCTTCCCCGAAGCTAAAATCATACGCGCCCAGCGTTTTACGTTTCCATTTCGCCAGCGAGTGCACCACTTCAAATGTGGCATCTGGCAGGGCTTTAACCTTAACCTGCACTGCTTTTTCCGTACCAGACAGGTTATCCTGCGTGCCATCGCCGATACGGCTGAGAATCGGTGCCTGGACTTCAATCAATCCCAGAAGCTGCTCCAGTTGGCTGGAGAAGAAAGATTTAACGAAGCTGATTTGCTGCTGCTTTTCGATGTACTGCTTTTTCATTGCCGCGTCTCTTATTTATCGTATTTAGTTATTCATTAAGCAATATAAACCGCCAGTCATTCAATAATCTTATGGATAAATTGCACTTGTGCTTTTAATCCGTCATTTTATAGCGGTATAAAATCATTATTCGCTAAAATAGGAGGCTCAAAGTGGCAGAAATTTATCAGATCGATAATCTCGATCGCGGCATTCTTTCAGCTTTAATGGAAAATGCGCGCACGCCTTACGCAGAATTGGCAAAACAGTTTTCCGTTAGTCCGGGCACGATCCACGTTAGGGTCGAAAAAATGAAACAGGCGGGCATCATTATCGGCACACGTCTGGACGTGAATCCAAAACAACTGGGCTATGACGTCTGTTGCTTTATCGGCATCATTCTAAAAAGTGCTAAAGACTATCCCTCAGCGCTGGAAAGACTGAATAATCTGGAAGAAGTGGTCGAGGCCTACTACACGACTGGGCATTACAGCATCTTTATTAAAGTCATGTGTCGTTCGATCGAAGCACTGCAACATGTACTTATCAACAAGATCCAAACAATTGATGAAATTCAGTCCACTGAAACACTCATCTCCTTGCAAAACCCCATCATGCGGACGATCGCACCATAATATTTTTTTCCTATACCCATATTATCCACAGGTAGATCCCAGCCAGATCACAGCGTACAATGTCCCGTCTTTTATCGGATGGGATCGCTATGGCAGATATTACCTTAATCAGTGGCAGTACCCTTGGCAGCGCCGAATATGTAGCAGAGCATTTGGCTGAACTGCTGGAAAAGGATGATTTTTCCACTGAAATTCTCCATGGTCCTATGCTCGATGCACTACCTGAAAGCGGTATATGGCTAGTGGTGACGTCTACGCATGGTGCAGGGGAGTTCCCTGACAACCTGAAACCACTATTTGAACAGTTGGAACAGCAAAAGCCCGATCTTTCTCAGGTGAGTTTTGGTGCAGTCGGGATCGGTAGTAAAGAGTACGATACTTTTTGTGGCGCGATCCAAACGACGGATCGTGTACTCGTTCAATTAGGTGCTAAACGGATCGGTGAAATCCTCGAGATCGACATCACCCAGCATCAGATTCCAGAAGATCCAGCAGAAGAATGGCTAGGATCGTGGGTTAATTTACTCAAATGAGATGAAATATTCAGCAGTTGAATGTGGATAACTATGCTTAATTCAGGTGTAAAAGCAGTAGTTATCCCAATAACAACCCGAGTATGTTTTTTGTCCTGTGCATAAACCCGCATTAAGATCCCAGCTTATACTGGCTAGGATCACCGATCATTCACAGGTAAGGATCATCGCCATTCTCTTGATCTTTAATATGAATAATCACTTATCCACACAACATGACGATCCTAATAAGAGATCTAATAAAGAGATCTTTAAATAAAAAGATCTTTCTTTAATTAACGAGGATCCAACGGACTTGGTCCTTGGCTCAAAGTTGAGTAGAATCCTCCACCCCAGGGCAAATAACGATCGTTCACCACTCATCATTCGCAATAATGCGAGGAGCAGTACCATGTTTTATCCAGATCCATTTGACGTCATCGTGATCGGTGGCGGTCATGCCGGAACAGAAGCTGCGATGGCTTCTGCCCGAATGGGCCAACAGACGCTTTTACTCACACACAATATTGATACGCTGGGACAAATGTCTTGTAACCCGGCGATCGGCGGTATTGGAAAAGGTCATCTGGTTAAAGAGATCGATGCCATGGGAGGGTTGATGGCGCGTGCTGTCGACCAGGCAGGTATACAGTTTAGGATACTAAACAGCAGTAAAGGCCCAGCAGTCAGAGCGACGCGCGCACAAGCGGATCGCGTGCTCTATCGTCAAGCGGTTCGCACCGCTCTGGAGAATCAGCCAAACCTGACGATCTTCCAGCAGGCTGTTGACGATCTGATTGTCGAAAACGATCGCGTCGTTGGTGCGGTTACCCAGATGGGGCTAAAATTTCGTGCGAAAGCCGTGGTACTAACCGTAGGTACTTTCCTTGACGGCAAGATCCACATCGGACTAGATAACTACAGCGGTGGACGAGCAGGCGATCCGCCGTCTATTCCTCTTGCACGCCGCTTGCGTGAACTACCTCTGCGCGTCAACCGCCTGAAAACCGGTACACCACCACGTATTGACGCCAGAACGATCGATTTTAGCGTGCTGGCGCAACAGCACGGTGACAACCCAATGCCGGTTTTTTCATTCCTAGGTAACGCAAGCCAGCATCCAGCGCAAATGCCGTGTTACATCACGCATACCAATGAGAAAACCCATGATGTGATCCGTAATAATCTGGATCGTAGCCCGATGTATGCCGGGATCATCGAAGGGATCGGTCCTCGCTATTGCCCCTCGATCGAAGACAAAGTCATGCGTTTTGCCGATCGAAACACCCATCAGATCTTTCTTGAACCTGAAGGGCTGACGAGCAACGAAATTTATCCCAACGGGATCTCTACCAGTTTACCGTTTGACGTCCAGTGGCAAATTGTTCGCTCAATGACAGGGATGGAAAATGCGCGCATCGTTCGTCCTGGCTATGCCATTGAGTACGATTTCTTTGATCCTCGCGATCTGAAGCCTACGCTGGAAAATAAACACGTCCATGGCCTGTTCTTTGCAGGGCAAATCAACGGGACAACAGGGTATGAAGAAGCGGCGGCACAGGGCATGCTGGCAGGGCTGAATGCAGCGCGATTAGCTGCCGATAAAGAAGGCTGGTCACCACGTCGCGATCAAGCCTATCTTGGCGTGCTGGTTGACGATCTCTGTACGCTGGGTACCAAAGAACCTTACCGTATGTTTACATCGCGCGCTGAATATCGTCTGATGCTGCGTGAAGATAACGCCGATCTGCGTTTGACTGAAATAGGTCGTGAGTTAGGGATGGTCGACGATCGTCGCTGGGCACATTTCAACGAGAAGCTTGAAAGTATTGAGAAAGAGCGCCAGCGCCTGCGTGACATTCACGTTCATCCTCAATCTGAGCAGTTAGACCAAATCAATTCGTTGCTGAAAACGCCGTTGTCGCGTGAAGCGAACGGTGAAGAACTGCTACGTCGCCCAGAAGTGGATTACCTTCAGCTCACTGCGCTACCGCTGTTTGCCCCAGGGTTAGCCGATGAGCAGGCTGCAGAACAGGTTGAAATCCAAGTCAAATATGAAGGGTATATTGCTCGTCAGCAGGATGAAATTGAGAAACAGTTACGCAATGAAAATGCGCTTCTACCTGTCGATCTGGATTACAAGCAGGTAAATGGATTATCCAACGAGGTTATTGCCAAGCTGAACGATCACAAACCGTCGTCTATCGGTCAAGCCTCGCGTATTTCTGGCATTACGCCAGCGGCGATCTCAATTCTGCTTATCTGGCTTAAAAAACAGGGTCTGCTGCGCCGCAGCGCCTGATTTAAGATAAACTTATCCCCTAAATAGCCGGTTATCCGGCTATTTTTATTATTAACCTTATATTTTTCATCGGGATCTTATTGTGCGCAACACACTCGATAATCTGCTAAATGCGGCTGGCATTGTGATTTCAGACAAGCAAAAAAATCTTCTGATACAGTATGTTGACATGCTGAATAAGTGGAACAAAGCTTATAACCTGACGTCTGTACGCGATCCGCAGCAAATGCTGGTCCGCCACATCATGGACAGTATCGTGGTTGAGCCACATTTAAGCGGACAACGTTTTATCGATGTGGGGACGGGCCCTGGATTACCGGGGATCCCGCTAGCGATTGTTCGCCCTGAGTCGCATTTTACCTTACTGGATAGCCTCGGTAAGCGTGTGCGCTTCCTGCGTCAGGTACAGCATGAGCTACAGCTTGAGAACATCACGCCAGTGCAGAGTCGCGTTGAGGCATTTCCGGCAGAGCCGCCTTTTGATGGCGTGATAAGCCGCGCATTTGCCTCTTTGCAGGACATGATTAGCTGGTGTGGTCATCTTCCCGCCAGACCAACAGGACGGTTTTATGCCCTGAAAGGCGTACTTCCAGAGGATGAATTGTCATCATTGCCACAAGGTGTCCTATTGGATCAGGTCGTTCGCTTATCTGTCCCCGATCTGGAAGGTGAGCGCCATTTGGTCGTGCTTAAACCAAACTAATTTTGTTTTTTATCAAAAAAATTATAACTAAATATTGCGTGTCAGGTTGCCACCTTGTTTATCGGTGGCATCATTCCAGAATGCATTGCGATCACTGAAATTTTACATCTTCGTTTTTTCAGCGTCGGCCTTTTACTTTCGCACTGAATAATAACGAGAGAAAATAAATCATTGGCATCAAAATTTGGTTATTTTTGTGTTAATTGAGTAAAAAAAAGATATCAATAATGTCAATAGATAGTTTAAAGCTTGTTTGTTGCGTTTTTTGAATAGATGTCTTTGTAAGTTATTGAAGTTAAATTAAATAAATGATTTTTTTTGCTAAAGACAAAAAAAAAACTGTTCTGTTATAAATGGTCGTAAATCCCTTTATGTGAGTCATATCACAGATTAGAGGCCTTTAGGCATTAATTGCATCAGAGATGAACTGGGGGGATTGTTAGCAAAAATGGGGCTTCAGAAAGAAATTTAAATAATTGTTCACCTTTTGGCTACTTATCGATTGAATTCGCAGGTGTGACCCGTATAATTTGCTCGTTTTTTGCTGCTTGACTCAGTGGTGTAAAGGCAGTTCTATACGTCATTCGGTATACCTCTGAAAAGGTACGGAGAGAGCAAACGTCATGCCTGTATCCCTTTACAGCGGAAAAGCGGCCTTAAGGCTGCTGTTGTTACAGTTAGTGACTTTTGCTTTGTTGAGTGCTGTTTTCAGCCTCAATAGCGTCAACGCTGCCGTTTCTGCATTAGGCGGAGGATTGGCAGCCTGGTTACCGAATGTCTTGTTTGTGCTGTTTGCCTTGCGTCATCAATCACACAAACCTGCTGATGGACGTGTGGCTTGGTCGTTCGCGATTGGCGAGGCGCTTAAGGTATTTATCACCATTGCACTGTTAGTGGTGGCGTTAGGCGTGTTTAAAGCGGCATTTTTTCCGCTTGGCCTGACTTATTTATCGGTGCTGGTTATGCAGATCGTGGCACCCGTCGTAATTAATCGTTACCGTAATTAACAACAAAAGGGTAAGAGACATCATGGCTGCTGGAGAAATCTCTACTCCGCAAGAGTATATCGGTCACCACTTGCACCATTTGCAGGTAGGGACGGGCTTTTGGTCGATCAACGTCGATTCGATGTTTTTCTCCATCACTCTTGGGATCCTCTTTCTGGTTATCTTCCACCGCGTAGCTAAACGTGCGACCAGCGGTGTGCCAGGTAAGCTGCAAACGGCCGTCGAACTGGTTATCGGTTTCGTTGACGGTACCGTGCGCGATATGTTCCATGGCAAAAGCAAACTGATTGCTCCTCTGGCACTGACCATTTTCGTCTGGGTTTTCCTGATGAATATGATGGATCTGCTGCCTATCGATCTGTTGCCACAAATCTGGGCTGGGGTCTACAGCCTGCTAGGATACGATCCGGCGCATGCTTATCTGCGCGCAGTGCCGACGGCTGACGTGAACATCACGTTGTCTATGGCGCTTGGGGTGTTTATCCTGGTGTTGTTCTACAGCATCAAAATGAAAGGTCTCGGTGGTTTTGTTAAAGAACTGACCATGCAGCCGTTCAACCATCCAGTATTTATTCCTATCAACCTGATTCTTGAAGGTGTCAGCCTGCTGTCCAAACCTATTTCCTTAGGCTTGCGACTGTTTGGCAATATGTATGCGGGTGAGTTGATCTTCATCCTGATTGCCGGTCTGTTGCCGTGGTGGTCACAATGGTTGTTAAATGTGCCTTGGGCTATTTTCCACATTTTGATTATTACGCTTCAGGCTTTTATTTTCATGGTTCTGACGGTTGTTTATCTCTCGATGGCATCTGAAGAGCATTGATTTTCTTTCAACAAATAACGTTTTTAACTGAAACAAACTGGAGACTGTCATGGAAAACCTGAGTGTGGATCTGCTGTACATGGCTGCCGCGTTAATGATGGGTTTGGCGGCAATCGGTGCTGCGATCGGTATCGGCATTCTGGGTGGTAAATTCTTGGAAGGTGCTGCTCGTCAGCCTGACCTGATTCCTTTACTGCGTACACAGTTCTTTATCGTCATGGGTCTGGTTGACGCCATCCCAATGATCGCTGTTGGTCTGGGGCTGTATGTGATGTTTGCGGTGGCCTAAGCGGAATGTTTTCTGCTGAGGTTAAAACATCAACTTATTTAACTTTGAAAGAGGCATTGTGCTGTGAATATTAATGCAACAATCCTCGGCCAGGCCATTGCGTTCGTCCTGTTTGTCTGGTTCTGCATGAAGTTTGTATGGCCGCCGATGATGGCAGCCATCGAGAAACGTCAAAAAGAAATTGCTGACGGTCTTGCTTCTGCTGAACGTGCCAAAAAAGATTTGAACTTGGCTCAGGCCAATGCGACAGATCAACTGAAAAAAGCCAAAGCGGATGCTCAGGTTATCATTGAGCAGGCGAACAAACGCCGTGCTCAGATCCTGGATGAGGCGAAAGTTGAAGCGGAAGCTGAACGTAACAAGATTGTGGCGCAGGCGCAGGCTGAAATCGAAGCCGAACGTAAGCGTGCTCGTGAAGAGTTGCGTAAGCAAGTTGCCGTATTGGCGATTGCCGGTGCCGAGAAAATTATTGAACGTTCCGTGGATGAAGCTGCTAACAGCGACATCGTTGATAAACTGGTCGCTGAACTGTAAGGAGGGAGGGGCTGATGTCTGAATTTGTCACGGTAGCTCGCCCCTACGCCAAAGCAGCTTTTGACTTTGCGGTTGAGAATCAGGCCTTGGATCGCTGGCAGAACATGCTGGCGTTTTCGGCCGAAGTAGCGCGCAATGAACAAATTGCCGAATTGCTTTCTGGTGCAGTAGCACCGATTGAGCTGTCGAAAACGTTCATTGCCGTTTGTGGTGATCAACTTGATGAAGCCGGTCAGAACCTGATTAAGGTGATGGCCGAGAACGGACGTTTACCGGTGCTTACTGAAGTACTGGAGCAATTTATTCAACTGCGGGCAGCACTAGAATCGACGGTTGACGTCGATGTGATTTCTGCCAACACGTTGAATGAGCAGCAGCTATCAAAAATCGCTGTCGCTATGGAAAAACGTCTGTCACGCAAAGTGAAGCTGAATTGCAAAATTGATAAGTCTGTCATGGCCGGCGTGGTTATTCGCGCGGGCGATATGGTGATAGATGGCAGCATTCGCGGTCGTCTGGAACGTCTGGCAGACGTCTTGCAGTCTTAAGGGGACTGGAGCATGCAACTGAATTCCACCGAAATCAGCGAACTGATCAAGCAGCGCATTGCTCAGTTCAATGTGGTGAGCGAAGCTCACAATGAAGGTACTATTGTTTCCGTCAGTGACGGAATCATCCGCGTCCACGGTCTGGCAGACGTGATGCAGGGGGAGATGATCTCTCTGCCGGGTAACCGTTATGCGATCGCACTAAACCTGGAGCGCGACTCCGTTGGTGCGGTAGTCATGGGGCCGTATGCGGATCTGGCTGAAGGCATGAAAGTAAAATGCACCGGCCGTATTCTTGAAGTTCCGGTTGGCCGTGGCCTGTTGGGTCGCGTGGTCAACACGCTGGGCGCACCGATTGACGGTAAAGGCGCACTGGATCATGACGGTTTCTCTGCGGTTGAAGCGATAGCGCCTGGCGTTATCGAACGTCAGTCCGTTGATGAGCCGGTACAAACGGGCTATAAGTCCGTTGATGCCATGATTCCAATTGGTCGTGGTCAGCGTGAGCTGATTATCGGTGACCGTCAGACGGGTAAAACCGCACTGGCCATCGACGCCATCATCAACCAGCGTGATTCCGGTATCAAATGTGTGTACGTTGCTATCGGCCAGAAAGCCTCCACGATTTCTAACGTGGTGCGTAAACTGGAAGAGCATGGCGCACTGGAAAACACCATTGTCGTCGTCGCTACTGCGTCCGAGTCTGCCGCTCTGCAATATCTGGCACCGTATGCCGGTTGTGCGATGGGTGAGTACTTCCGTGACCGTGGTGAAGATGCGCTGATTATTTATGATGACCTGTCTAAACAGGCCGTTGCTTATCGTCAGATTTCTCTGCTGCTCCGTCGTCCGCCAGGTCGTGAAGCTTATCCTGGTGACGTTTTCTATCTCCACTCCCGTTTGCTGGAGCGTGCATCGCGTGTTAACGCCGATTACGTTGAAGCATTCACCAAGGGTGAAGTGAAAGGGAAAACCGGTTCGTTGACGGCTCTGCCAATCATCGAAACGCAAGCGGGTGACGTTTCTGCGTTCGTTCCGACCAACGTAATTTCGATTACCGATGGTCAGATCTTCCTGGAATCCAACCTGTTTAACGCCGGTATTCGTCCTGCGGTTAACCCAGGGATCTCCGTATCCCGTGTGGGTGGTGCAGCACAGACCAAGATCATGAAAAAACTGTCCGGTGGTATTCGTACCGCACTGGCACAGTACCGTGAGCTGGCTGCGTTCTCTCAGTTCGCTTCCGATCTTGATGATGCAACCCGTAAGCAGTTGAGCCACGGTCAGAAAGTGACCGAGCTGTTGAAACAGAAACAGTATGCGCCGATGTCTGTCGCACAGCAGTCTCTGGTTCTGTTTGCGGCGGAACGTGGTTATCTGGAAGATGTTGAGCTGTCGAAAGTCGGTAGCTTTGAAGCGGCACTGTTGGCTTACGCTGACCGTGAGCATGGCGAACTTCTGCAACAAATCGACCAGACTGGCGCTTATAACGATGAGATCGAGGGCAAGTTTAAAGGCATCCTCGATACTTTTAAGGCAACCCAGTCCTGGTAACGCCCGGTGGCCTGCTGTAAAGCAGGCCGCAAGGCTTTGAGGAGAAGCAAAGATGGCCGGCGCAAAAGAGATACGTAGTAAGATCGCAAGCGTCCAAAATACGCAGAAGATCACCAAAGCAATGGAAATGGTCGCCGCTTCCAAAATGCGTAAATCGCAGGATCGTATGGCGGCCAGCCGTCCTTATGCGGAAACCATACGCAATGTGATTGGTCACCTTGCGTTAGGAAATCTGGAATATAAACACCCGTACCTGGAAGAACGCGACGTTAAGCGCGTTGGGTATTTGGTGGTGTCTACTGACCGTGGCCTGTGTGGTGGTTTGAACATTAACCTGTTCAAAAAACTGCTGGCTGATATGAAATCCTGGAGCGACAAAGGCGTTGAAACTGATTTAGCGCTGATTGGTTCCAAAGCGGTCTCTTTCTTCGGTTCAGTAGGCGGAAACATTGTTGCTCAAGTTACCGGTATGGGGGATAACCCTTCCGTATCAGAACTGATCGGCCCGGTTAAAGTTATGCTGCAAGCCTATGATGAAGGTCGTCTGGACAAGCTGTATATCGTAAGCAACAAGTTTATCAATACCATGTCTCAGGAACCGCTTGTTGTTCAAGTGTTACCGTTACCGCCTTCGGATGACGGTGAGTTGAAGAAGAAAGCCTGGGATTACCTGTATGAACCCGATCCTAAGTCGCTGCTGGATACCCTGCTGCGCCGTTATGTAGAGTCTCAGGTTTATCAGGGCGTCGTAGAAAATCTGGCTAGTGAGCAGGCCGCGCGAATGGTTGCGATGAAAGCCGCGACCGATAACGGCGGTAGCCTGATCAAAGAGCTGCAGTTGGTATACAACAAGGCTCGTCAGGCCAGCATTACCCAGGAACTCACCGAAATCGTCGGGGGAGCCTCCGCGGTTTAAAGCAGGTTTACGAATTACGTATTGTCGAATTACGTAGAGGATTCAAGATGGCTACTGGAAAGATTATCCAGGTAATCGGCGCCGTGGTGGACGTCGAGTTCCCGCAAGATGCCGTACCGAAGGTGTACGATGCGCTTGAGGTAGAGAACGGCGCTGAGAAACTGGTGCTGGAAGTGCAGCAGCAGTTGGGCGGCGGTATTGTTCGTTGTATCGCAATGGGTTCTTCTGACGGCCTGCGTCGCGGGTTGAACGTGAATAACCTGGACCACCCGATCGAAGTACCGGTAGGTAAAGCAACGCTGGGTCGTATTATGAACGTGTTGGGTGATCCCATCGACATGAAAGGCGACATCGGCGAAGAAGAGCGTTGGGCTATTCACCGCGCGGCTCCGAGCTATGAAGAGCTGTCAAACTCACAGGAACTGCTGGAAACCGGCATCAAGGTTATCGACCTGATGTGTCCGTTTGCCAAGGGCGGTAAAGTGGGTCTGTTCGGTGGTGCGGGCGTAGGTAAAACCGTAAACATGATGGAGCTGATCCGTAACATCGCGATCGAGCACTCCGGTTACTCCGTGTTTGCCGGTGTGGGTGAGCGTACTCGTGAAGGGAACGACTTCTACCACGAAATGACCGACTCCAACGTAATCGATAAAGTATCACTGGTTTATGGCCAGATGAACGAGCCACCAGGTAACCGTCTGCGCGTAGCATTGACCGGTCTGACTATGGCGGAAAAATTCCGTGATGAAGGCCGTGACGTACTGCTGTTCGTCGATAACATTTACCGTTATACCCTGGCCGGTACGGAAGTATCCGCACTGCTGGGCCGTATGCCTTCTGCGGTAGGTTATCAGCCGACGCTGGCGGAAGAGATGGGTGTTCTGCAAGAACGTATCACCTCAACCAAAACCGGTTCTATCACCTCCGTTCAGGCCGTTTACGTTCCTGCGGATGACTTGACTGACCCGTCACCAGCCACTACCTTTGCTCACTTGGATGCAACCGTGGTACTGAGCCGTCAGATCGCTTCTCTGGGTATCTACCCGGCCGTTGACCCGCTGGACTCCACCAGCCGTCAGTTGGATCCGCTGGTTGTTGGTCAGGAACACTATGATGTTGCTCGTGGCGTGCAGTCTATTCTGCAACGTTATCAGGAACTGAAAGACATCATCGCGATTCTGGGTATGGACGAGCTGTCTGAAGAAGACAAACTGGTGGTATCCCGTGCGCGTAAGATTCAGCGCTTCCTGTCTCAGCCGTTCTTTGTTGCTGAAGTATTTACCGGTTCTCCGGGCAAATACGTTTCCCTGAAAGACACCATCCGTGGCTTTAAAGGGATTATGGAAGGCGAGTACGACCACCTGCCAGAGCAGGCGTTCTACATGGTTGGTTCCATCGACGAAGTCGTGGAAAAAGCCAAGAAACTGTAACGCCTTGTAGGAGGGTGACATGGCTATGACTTACCATCTGGATGTCGTGAGTGCGGAACAGCAAATGTTCTCCGGTCTGGTGCAGAAGATCCAGGTAACGGGGAGCGAAGGCGAACTGGGTATTTATCCGGGACATGCCCCTCTGCTCACTGCCATTAAACCGGGTATGATTCGTATCGTTAAGCAGCACGGTGAAGAAGAGTATATCTACCTTTCTGGTGGCGTCCTTGAGGTGCAGCCGAATATGGTTACCGTACTGTCCGATACCGCTATTCGTGGACAGGATTTGGATGAAGCCCGCGCGTTGGAAGCGAAACGCAAAGCAGAAGACCATATCCGTAATTCGCATGGTGATGTGGATTATGCTCAGGCTTCCGCAGAACTGACTAAAGCGATTGCGAAACTGCGAGTTATCGAGCTGACCAGAAAAGCGATGTAACAGATAAGCTTGCAATAATTGAAGGCCAGTCAGGTTCACACTGACTGGCCTTTTTGCATTTAAGTCGATGTTATACATAGATATAAAAAATGCCTGCAAGAGCAGCAGGCATTTTGTTGAAGTCATGCTGGTCACTTAAGCCCATTATTAGGGGAAACACAGGGGGAGGTTCCCGTAGGGGCGCCTCACCCCTGTGGTCGCCCCGTGTATCTCTATGCTTAAACGATCGACATTACATTTTTTCGAAAAGGCTTACTTTTTCTTCAGAAAGTCGCCAAGGACCAGATTGCCTTTGGCATCACGTGTAAACGTCTCCGGGACGACAACCGACACGAAGTTATTTACTGTGACTTCCTTACCCTGTGCGTTAACGGAGCGGTCGCCTTTGATGAAGTAGTTGGTGTTATCGATATTGCCGACAACCGCATCATCATATTTACCTGCTTTGGTTTTCAGTGAAACGTTGTTCTTGAAGACGCCTTGTTTTTCCGGGCCAGAGTAAGGGCTTGGGCGGAAAATGAAGTTAAAGCGTTCGTTATCTAACGCGATGTTGTCTTCAACGATCAGTGCACCTGGGTTGAAGTTGTCAGTGAAACCATCAAGCTTGTTACCCACGGCAATGCTGTGTTTAACCTGATGCGCCACCGGCTGACCTTCGCCACCCATTTTGAAGCCGTTGCTGGTGTTGTTCATGGCAATTGAATTCTCGATCACCACAACGCCGTTTGCGCCGTCTTCAATTTTGTTAAACAGGTCGAAGCCGTCATCGATGTTGTTGTGTGAGAACGCGCCGCGGATCACGTTACCTTCACCGACACGCATTTTCACCGCAAAGCCGTCGGCGTTAATTTTACCTGGGTCTTGGTTGCTGTGAGATTCTGAGTTCAGGATCAGGTTATGGCTGGCCCACAGCGGTCTGCCTACATCGGCCGTCGAGGTTACCTGAATACCGGTATCGTCAGCGTGGTGCGCCAGAACGCGTTCGATGGTGTTGTAGCTCCCTTCGATACGGAACGGTTTCTCGGTGATTTCAATCCCTTTAACATGCCAATAGCTTGCCTTCAGTTGCAAGCCATGGATGACGGCTTTATTACCGACAGTAAACAGATTCTTGACGGCTTTTTGCTGGCCGCTGGCGCTGACAGGGATTTCAGCCGCGCTGTAATCGCCATCGTTGAGCCAAATGGTGCCGCCTGCTGGCAGAGCGGCGACGGCGCTAGCTAAATCGAGCGGTGCTTTTTTACTGCCGTCGTTGCTGGCTGCACCTTGTGGCGAAACATACAGATTTTTTGCGTCTGCATAAGCCACTTTTTCAACCTTGAACGTGCTCTCTTTTACCGCTTTATCATCCCCATCTGCAGGCTGGTAAGCGAGCTTGAATTCAGCACTATTACCGGCAATTTTCGCTGGCAGAGAGAACGTCTCGCCTGCTTTTACCTGCTTGGCATCACCCAGAGATTTACCGTCTTGTGAAACGGCGATCGTACCGTTGTAGTTGGCTTTGGCCTGTACAACATAGTGTTCGCTGGTGGTTTTAGGCGATGACATCACCTGTAGCTGCGGATCGTAAGCCTTGGCTTTAAATTCCGGTGAGGCTTTGGTTTGCGCTGGTGTCGTTGTCAACTGTGCATTGCTGACGATGATTTTGGCGTTACGGGAGGCAAAGAAGCCGACGTAGTAGTGGTCTTTGTCCAGCTTGGTGACGACGTCCGCGCCTTTGACTTCTTTTGATACCCAGTTATCTGTGCCTTTCGGTGCATAAGAGGTAATGAAGCCGTCGTTGGTGCGCTCTAGTTTCAGACGGAAAGTCGGTGTCTGCTCCAGATTGACATTTTCCTGGTAGCTGGTTTTGGTAATTTTTGCGCCCGCATTGCCCCATGGCTGTGTTACGCCATTACGCAAAATAGCCTGTAATTTGATTTCGGTATGAGATTTTTTATCCTGCGTCATGATGGCATTCATCACTATGTTGGATGCCGCAGGAAATTCTTCATACCCTTCTTTCAACGGTTCCTGGCGCGGTACACCGATAATATCGCGCACCAGAATACCTGCCCCTTCCTGAGCCGCAGGCTTGGCACCATTTTCTGGCCCAAATTGTTCCACGGTAATATCAGACTGAAGCGTAAAATTCACATTGGCAGGTAGCTGCGTATAGAAGAACGTCAACCCATCATGGGTATTGGCAATCTTTCCGCCACGACTCTCAATCGTGATAGGTGCGGACAAATCTACATTGTCTCCCGGTGCTAACTTCTTACCGTTAATTGTGACATCATTAACACCAATTTTTTCCGGCAGAACATTGGATGAAAAGTTTACGTCTGTTGATTGACCAAAGGCGATACCATGCCAGACGGGGGTTGATTCTGTCGCGGCGTGTGCACTGAAGCTGAAGAGTAATGCATTCGTCAACGCGACGGCTGCGAGGCGTGAAGAACGGTGTTTCCGTACAGAATCACATTTTTGTGAAGAACAACGTTTCATTGTGTCTCCTTCGTTATTGAATTATTCGCCCGCGTATATTGCTATAAATGAAACGCTGTTTCTTTTGTGTGTGTCACAAATAGAAATACTTAAAAACAAAGTCTGTTTTTTATAAAACCCCGTGCCATTTCTGTTGTTGAGGCACACATTCTTTCCTCATGTTTATTCGCAGTTTTGCGAGCGACTTTCAGAAAAAGCTCACTAAAAATTATCTGTGTTATGCCGGAATTTCGGTAAACTTGAGTCATTCAGGCCGTCATCGGTTGGTCATTTTTATTCTGCGGGGCAGTGGCTTCGTATTGTCAGGATGCTTATGTCAAATAGTGCTATGAGTGTGGTGATCCTCGCTGCGGGGAAAGGAACCCGTATGTATTCCGATCTTCCTAAAGTGTTACATCAACTGGCGGGCAAGCCGATGGTTCAGCATGTTATTGATGCGGCCATGACGATAGGCGCACAGCATGTTCATCTGGTATACGGCCACGGCGGCGATTTATTAAAACGTGAATTGACCGATCCGGCATTGAACTGGGTGCTGCAGGCGGAACAGTTGGGAACCGGCCATGCGATGCAGCAAGCTGCCCCTCATTTTGCTGATGATGAAGATATCCTGATGTTATATGGCGATGTGCCGCTGATTTCGTCACAAACGCTGGGGCGTTTACGTGATGCTAAGCCGCGGGGCGGTATCGGACTGTTGACGGTGAAACTGAACGATCCGACGGGCTATGGGCGGATTGTGCGTGAAAAAGGTGCTGTAGTCGGGATTGTCGAGCACAAAGATGCTAGCGAAGCACAGCGCCAGATTAACGAGATTAATACCGGCATATTGATTGCCAACGGAAAAGACTTGAAGCGTTGGTTAAGCCAGTTGAACAACAGCAACGCACAGGGCGAATTTTATATCACCGACATTATTGCGATGGCGGCAGAAGAAGGCCAGCGCGTTGAAGCGGTCCATCCCGAACGGCTGAGCGAAGTTGAAGGCGTTAATAATCGCCTGCAACTGTCGGCGCTGGAGCGGGTTTATCAGCGTGAACAAGCGGATAAATTGCTGTTGGCTGGTGTTATGCTGCTTGATCCGGCGCGATTTGATCTGCGTGGTGAACTGACTCATGGCCGTGATGTGGTGATTGATGTCAATGTGGTTGTGGAAGGCCATGTTCAACTCGGCAACCGAGTGAAAATCGGTGCAGGCTGTGTGATCAAAAACTGCATCATTGGCGATGATTGCGAGATTAGCCCTTATTCCGTACTGGAAGATGCCGTGCTGGAAGCGCAGTGCACCGTTGGGCCATTTGCCCGTTTGCGCCCTGGATCTGAACTGGCTGAGGGGGCGCACGTTGGCAATTTTGTTGAACTGAAAAAAGCGCGTCTGGGGAAAGGCTCGAAAGCGGGACACCTTAGCTATTTAGGTGATGCGGATATCGGTTCCGGTGTTAATATTGGTGCGGGAACGATCACCTGTAATTATGACGGTGCGAATAAACACAAAACGATTATTGGTGACGATGTGTTTGTTGGTTCGGATACGCAACTTGTGGCACCTGTCACCGTTGCCAACGGTGCGACTATCGGTGCGGGAACGACGGTGACACGCGATGTGGCTGAGAACGAACTGGTGATCAGCCGTGTGAAGCAGAAGCATATTTCCGAGTGGCAACGTCCGATGAAGAAGAAATAGTCGTTGAATGATATACCTCCGCTTGTTGCGGAGGTTGTTTTGTCCTGTGCTTTGACCGATCCCAGAGTACAAAACAAAACATAATAATCCCCAACTCTCTACAAGGCTCGGGGAACCCGGAAAAACCGGAACAATCAGGTCTAAGACATCCCAGGTGACACAATATGTCACTTTTATAGGAATACACATCGATGTGTGGAATTGTAGGCGCAGTTGCGCAACGTGATGTTGCTGAAATTTTGTTGGAAGGTTTACGCCGTCTTGAGTATCGCGGCTATGACTCTGCGGGGCTGGCGGTTGTTGATGGCGAAGGACATGTCGCCCGTTTACGCCGTCTGGGTAAAGTACAGGTGTTGTCTCAGGCTGCTGATGAGCATGATCTGCACGGCGGCACCGGTATCGCCCATACCCGCTGGGCAACGCACGGTGAACCTTCTGAAGAGAACGCACACCCGCATGTTTCTGAACATATCACTATCGTCCATAACGGCATTATCGAAAACCACGAGCCGCTGCGTGAACTGATGATCGGTCGCGGCTATCGTTTTGTTTCTGAGACCGATACGGAAGTGGTTGCCCATCTGGTTCATTTTGAACAGAAACAGAATGGCGGAACGCTGGTTGACGTCGTTAAGCGTGTTATCCCACAATTGCGCGGTGCCTATGGCATGGTGGTGTTGGATAACCTCGATCCAAGCGTATTGGTTGCTGCGCGCTCTGGTAGCCCGCTGGTGATTGGTCGTGGTGTGGGTGAGAACTTCATTGCCTCCGATCAGCTAGCATTATTGCCTGTGACTCGCCGCTTCATGTTCCTGGAAGAAGGCGACGTGGCGGAAATCACCCGTCGTGACGTGCGCGTGTTTGATAAATCAGGCCAACTTGCTACACGCGAAGAAATTGAATCAAAAGTGAATTACGATGCCGGTGACAAAGGCGCGTATCGTCACTATATGCAGAAAGAGATCTACGAACAGCCGATGGCGATTAAGAACACCCTTGAAGGGCGTTTCAGCCACGGCGAGATCAATCTTTCTGAACTTGGCCCGAAAGCGGATGAACTGCTGGCGAAGGTTGAGCACGTTCAGATTATTGCCTGCGGGACGTCTTACAACTCCGGTATGGTTTCCCGCTACTGGTTTGAAGCGCTGGCGGGGATTCCGTGCGACGTAGAAATCGCTTCCGAGTTCCGCTATCGCAAACCTGCTGTGCGTAAGAACAGCCTGATGATTACCCTGTCTCAGTCCGGTGAAACGGCGGATACACTGGCGGCGCTGCGTTTGTCCAAAGAACTGGGCTATCTGGGGTCGTTGGCTATCTGTAACGTTGCGGGTTCCTCGCTGGTGCGTGAATCCGATCTGGCACTGATGACCAAAGCTGGCGTAGAGATTGGTGTGGCCTCGACCAAAGCCTTCACTACCCAGCTTACCGTTTTGCTGATGCTGGTGGCTCGTGTTGGCCGTCTGCGCGGTATGGATGCGCAGATTGAGCATGACATCGTTCATGGTTTGCAGGCGCTGCCAGCGCGTATTGAGCAGATGCTGTCCCAAGACAAGCTCATTGAATCTCTGGCGGAAGGTTTCTCTGACAAGCACCATGCGCTGTTCCTTGGCCGTGGCGATCAGTATCCGATCGCAATGGAAGGGGCGTTGAAGCTGAAAGAGATCTCTTACATTCATGCTGAAGCCTATGCGGCGGGCGAGCTGAAACACGGCCCGCTGGCGCTGATTGATGCAGATATGCCGGTTGTCGTGGTTGCCCCGAACAACGAACTGTTGGAGAAATTGAAATCCAACATCGAAGAAGTTCGGGCGCGTGGTGGCGAGTTGTATGTCTTCGCCGACGAAGATGCTGGTTTCACCAGCAGCGAAAATATGAAGATTATTCCGCTGCCGCATATCGAAGAAGTTATTGCACCAATCTTCTACACGGTACCGTTGCAGTTGCTGTCTTATCACGTCGCGCTGATTAAAGGCACAGATGTCGATCAGCCGCGTAACCTGGCGAAATCCGTTACTGTAGAGTAACTTCCGATATTTTATTGGTTATTACTGTCCGCCTTATGTTTATCGACATAAGGCGGATTTTTTATATCCACTTTTTAATTGTGCTTATTACTCTGCTTTCACCGCACCGCGATTTTTTGGTAAAAATCTGAATCTTGAAATCACGTTTTTTTTGTCAAGCTATCTTTATTTTGTGTAAAATAGTTTTAATGGTGCATTAATTTTACATCTTGCATCAGAAACGAATTCTTTTTTTTTTGCAGTGATGTTTTTGTTTGATAGGGATTTTATGAAAAAACAGATTATTTTCGCCACTTTAGTCTCTGTTCTTATATTGACTGGTTGTGCTGAGCGTACAGTTCCGGTAGCGAATGTGACCCAGTCCATCACTGGGCAGCACTCTACTGAACAGGTAAAGAATGCCATTATTGAAGCAGGGCAAAAGCGTAAGTGGGCGATGACTCAGGCTTATGTCGGTGCGATTGATGGTCGTCTGGTTCAGCGTAGCCATGTGGCAAATGTTCGCATTACCTATTCGCAAACCAGTTATTCCATCAGCTATGTTGGAAGTGAGAATTTGTTGGCGGGAGGTGGGAAGATTCACCGAAATTATAATAATTGGATAAAAAACCTGGATCATGAAATCCAATTAACGCTTGCCAGCCAACAGATTAAATAATTTTAAGAGTCAGATATCTTCTTGATGTCCGACTCTATTTTTATTGCTCTTTTCTGATCGTATTTGTCCGACCTCAAGGGAAAAGTCAGTGTACTACGGATATGACAAAGATAATGTCAGCGCTCTGGATGCTATTACAGAAGCGCAGCGAATTGCGTTTGCTCCCATGCTGTTTCAGGCCGCTATCAATCTGCGTAACCACGGTATTTTGGATTTTTTGGATAAGCGCGGCCAGCAGGGCGCAAATCTCGATGAGATTGTTGCTATCACCTCATTAAATCACTACGCCGTTGAGCTCCTGCTGGATGTCGGGCTAAGTGGTCGCATTATTATTCAGAAAGATGAACAGTACGTTCTGGCTAAGATTGGTCATTATCTGCTTCATGACCGCATGACGCGCGTTAACATGGATTTTACTCAGGATGTCTGTTATCAGGGGATGTTTTACCTTGATGAAGCCTTGTCAAAAAATGAACCTTCTGGATTAAAAGTTTTTGGTGAATGGCCAACAATCTATCCGGCATTAAGCCAACTCCCGCCGCAGGCAAAAGAGAGTTGGTTTGCGTTCGATCATTTCTATTCCGATGCTGCTTTTGACGCTGCCTTGCCACATGTTTTCCAGCTCAAGCCAAAACATCTATACGATGTTGGTGGGAACACGGGTAAATGGGCGATGCGGTGCTATGACTACGATCGTGACGTGAACATTACGATCCTGGATTTGCCGGAGCAAATTGCTCTCGCAACAGAAAATATCAAAGAAGCAGAGAAGTCTGACCGTATTCAGGGCTGCGCTGTTGATATGCTTTCTGATTGCCCATTGCCAGATGAAGCGGATGTATGGTGGATGAGCCAGTTCCTCGACTGTTTCAGCGAAGAACACATCGTGGCTATCTTGCGTAAAATTGCCGACGTGATGAAGCCGGATGCCAGAGTCTGTATTTTGGAGATTTTCTGGGATCGTCAACGGTGGGAAGCGGGTGCTTTTAGCCTGAATGCCTCTTCGCTCTATTTTACCTGTCTTGCCAATGGCACTAGCCGTTTCTATGCGGCCAAACGATTTTTACCCTTGTTAGAACAGGCTGGATTTATCGTTGAAAATCAAATCGACAATATAGGTGTTGGTCACACGCTGCTGATTTGTAAAAAGCAATAATAAAATAGCGGACGTAAACGGGAAATAGCAGCGAATAGGTCGGACTGGAAGAAGGCAGTATGAGATTAGCATTTTCAATTATTGATTGGCAGGCCAGCGCGCCGGGCCTCAGCAGCGTGGACGATTGGCTTAATTGGTCGCTGATGTCTGCGGCTATCGATGCTGAGCAACCTTTGGATAAATGTCGGCATTTACCCATGATGATGGCTCGTCGCCTTAATCAAGGGAGCCGTTTGGCGGTCGACAGTGGGTTAGCGTTGCTGCGTCGCCAGTCGGTTGATGCGATTGTTTTCACCTCGCGTCACGGCGAATTAGAACGTAACCTGAGTATCCTGAAGGCGCTTTCAGAAAATGAAAATATTTCGCCTACCGATTTTGCTATGTCAGTACATAATGCGGCAGTAGGGAGCCTGACGATTACGGCAAAAAAACCGCTGGTTTCTACGTCGATTGCAGCAGGAATAGACTCTTTTCAACAAGGCCTTGTTGAAGCGAAAGCATTACAGGCGGCGGGCTACCGCACTATTCTCCTGGTTGATTTTGATGGCGCGATCCCTGATTTTTACCACCCACATGTTCCAGCAGACATGCCTCGTTATCCTTATGCTGTCTCTCTCCTGTTAGGGGATGGCGATGAGGTGGTGTGTGAATCGCGACCTCAGGTAGAACGCCACGACGGTGGAGTACCGCAAAGCCTGTTGTTTTTACATGCTTTCCTTGCCAAAAAAACGCGTTTTTCCTTACCCGGTGAACGTGTTGACTGGACGTGGGATAGACATCATGTCTGAGTCATCGCTGGTTCTTTGCCCTGCTGCGCGTTTGAATCGTCTGTGGCGGCTAATGATGACCGGCATTTGTTTTGCCATGTTTGGCGTTGGCGGTTTGCTGCTTTCTCTGGTGTGGTTCAATGTGTTGCTGATTCAGCGGGATACCACTCGCCGCCGCCAGTTGGCACGCCGTAGCATTTCCGCCAGCTTCCGATTTTTTTTATGCAGCGCTCGCAGGTTAGGGGTGCTGGATTACCGTATCGACGGCATCGAAACTTTACAGCGCGATCGCGGTTGTTTGATTGTCGCTAATCATCCAACGTTAATCGACTATGTGTTACTGGCGTCCGTCATGCCAGATGCAGACTGTCTGGTTAAAGCCGACTTACAGAAAAACCTGTTTTTCCGTGGCGTTATTCGCTCAGCAGATTACCTGCTTAACAGCCAATCTGATGCGCTATTACCGGACTGCCAGCAGCGGCTTGATAACGGTGATGCGATCATTATTTTTCCTGAAGGCACGCGCACGCGTTATGGGGAACCTCTGGTTCTGCAACGCGGTGCCGCAAATATTGCGGTGCGCTGCGGCTGTGATTTGCGGGTCGTGCATATTTGTTGTAGTCAAGACACATTAGGAAAACAAAGTCGTTGGTATCATATTCCGCCTGAAAAGCCGTATTTCACGGTGAGCGTGCGCGAACGTATCAGCAGCGACATTTTTATGGCGCCTGAAGAGGCGCGATCCTTGGCGGCTCGCCGTTTGAATCGCCTTTTGCAGCAATCTTTAACACCAGAAAGCTGAACACCATTTGGAAATGCATATGGAAAGTCTATTTATTGAAATCAAAGAGATGATTATTGATTCTCTTAATCTTGAAGATATTAGCGTTGATGAAATAGAAACAGACGCCCCGCTTTTTGGCGAGGGTCTTGGTCTGGATTCTATCGATGCACTTGAACTGGGGTTGGCGGTTAAAAACCGTTATGGCGTCGTGCTTTCTGCTGAGAGTGAAGAAGTGCGCCAACACTTCTTTTCCGTTGCTACCCTTGCCGCTTTTATCAACACTCAGCGCGCTGTGAGTGCCTGATAGTAAAATAAAATGAGTTGATGATGGATAAAAACGAAATTTATCAGGAAATTACAGGCTTACTGGTCAAGCTGTTTGAACTGGATGCTGATGAGATAAAACCTGAATCTCGCCTCTATGAAGATCTTGAGTTAGATAGCATTGATGCGGTGGATATGGTGGTTCACCTGCAAAAACGCATCGGGCGCAAAATATCGCCGGAAATTTTTAAATCTGTGCGTACCGTACAAGATGTGGTTGATGCGGTAGAAAACCTGCTCCGTGAAGGTTGATGAGTTCGCCAAGTGATACGTGTGCTGATAAGTAGCCTGAACGTATTAATGACGATTGCCTGGCCTTTTCTGGCCTGGTTTAGCATCACGCATCCTGAACATCGCTGGCTACTCGTTGTATTAGCGCTGATGTTTGTTCTACGTTTCACCACGTTGCGTGATGATAAACATGCTTTCAAAGGGACGGCTCTGTGGCTGGCGGCGGCTGGCGTGGCGCTTTCCATTGCCAGTTTATTACTGCGTGATGGCGGTTGGTTGCTGTGGTATCCCGTTGCGGTAAACGGCGTCATGTTGTTGTTTTTTGGTGGCTCACTTTATAGCGGCATGCCGCTTGTCGAGCGCCTTGCTCGCCTTCGGGAACCGGAACTCCCGGTTCAGGCTATTGCCTATACGCGTCGCGTGACGAAGGTATGGTGTTGGTTTTTTATTTTTAACGGCAGTATTGCCGTGCTGACCTGTGTTGTCGGCGATCTTCATTGGTGGACGTTATGGAACGGCGTGATCAGCTATGTGCTTATGGGGTTGTTGATGGGGGGAGAGTGGTTGATACGCCAGCGTCTGAGGAAGTGCGTATGAACGGGCCGACTGTTCGAGCTGTCAATGACTGGCTCAGAGGAAATGATTCTCCTCAGCGCATTGTTGCCAATAATGGTGCCACCATGTTCACGCTGAGTATGCTGAAAGCGCAGGTTATTGCGCTTTGTCAGCAGTTAAGCCAGCGACAGGAGACGCGTTGGGCACTGTGTTTTGAAGACAGTTATCGCTTCACGATTGGGCTTCTGGCTGCTTTGCATGCGGGGAAAACGCCCGTCATTCCTGGTCATTGTCGCCAATCAGTACTAGAAGAACAAGCGGATGAGTTTGACGGTTTATTGACGGATGTGTCGCTGCATCTGGATTGCCCCGTATTTACCCTAACGGTCGATACGGTGAACGTCGCTGAGTCTGTGTTACCTCCCATACCGGATGATGCCTGCGTTGTGTTGTTTACGTCGGGCTCCACCGGGAAGCCTCGCCAGATTGTGAAACCGGTGCGCTGTCTGGATGAAGAGTCTCGTTGGTTGTCGGATCGCTGGGGCGTGCATTTGCAAGGCTGTGACGTGATTGCTTCCGTCACCCACCAGCATTTATACGGACTGACGTTTCGCATTTGGCTACCGATGGCGCTGGGGCTGCGTTTTGATAGCCGCCAACTGCTTTATACCGAACAGCTTACTTCGCAGGATCGTCAGCAGCGCTACGTGTTTATCAGTAGCCCGGCATTTTTACGCCGTATCGATCGTGCGCTTTCTGCCCCGTTGTGTTCGTTGATTGTCTCTGCGGGGGGAACATTACCCTGGCAGCATGCCGAGGCGGCAGCGGCGTGGTTTACGCGCCCCATCAATGAAATATACGGCAGTACAGAAACGGGGGTTTTAGCATGGCGATCGCGCGAGGTTGATACCGCGCCGTGGCAACTGTTTCCCGGCGTGTCACTACGACGTGACGAACACGATGATTGGTGGGCACAGTCGGTACTGATCCCTGATGCTCAAGGCCACAAGTTGGATGACCGATTGGCGTTTGACGACGACGGCCATTTTCAACTGTGCGGTCGACATGACCGCGTCGTGAAGATCGAAGACAAGCGCATCTCGCTAAGCGAGATAGAACGGCGCTTACTCGATCTGCCCGATATTGCGGATGCGGTTGCGCTTCAGGTGACGCGCCCAGAGCGTAGCGGGATTGGTGTGGTGCTGGTGTTGAATTCCCCAGACAAGGCTGCTGACTTACCGAATTTGAAACGCCAATGGCGACATGAATTGCAAAAATGGCTGGAGCCGTTAGCGATGCCGCGTTTTTGGCGCGTCGTCGATGTCATTCCCCACAATAGCCAGAGTAAACGTGCCTGGCCGCAGATACAGGAATTGTTTCATGTTGCCCGTTGAGCTTGCCCGGCACGATGTAAAAAAGACGGATGAAACGTCTCAGGTTGAGTTGATGCTACGGGTTGATCCCGATTTGTTCTGGTTCAACGGCCACTTTACGGGTCAGCCGCTGCTGCCTGGTGTAGCACAGTTGGATTGGGTCATGCATTACGCGACGACGGTGCTAGCGCAAGGGTGGACGTTCTTATCCATTGAAAACATTAAATTCCAGCAGCCGATTTTGCCCGGAAAAACGCTGCGTTTAGTACTGACATGGCATGCCGGAAAGCAATCGCTGACGTTTAACTACACCATTCTGGAAGGCGATACCGAGCGCACGGCTAGCAGCGGAAAAATCAAGCTTACGCCGATTGTGGAAGATCGCCTATGTCAGTGAATGGTGCATTCTCGCCCTGCGTGGTGATCCCCTGTTATAACCACGGTGCCATGATGGCGTCGGTGCTGGTGCGTTTGGCACCGTTAGCGCTACCGGTTTTTATTGTCGATGATGGCAGTGATGCGGCAACGCAGCAGGTTCTCAGTCAGTTGGCTGCGGAAAATGATGGTGTGACGTTGATTCGGTTGGCGCACAACAGTGGGAAAGGCGCGGCGGTGATCCGTGGCATCGACGCGGCGGCGCAGGCCGGGTTTACCCATGCTTTACAGGTTGATGCCGACGGACAGCATCAGATTGAAGATGCGCCGCTTTTGCTGGATGAGGCGGAAACGCACCCGGATTGCCTGATTTCCGGTCGGCCGCGTTACGATGCCTCGGTGCCGAAATCACGTCTTTACGGGCGCTATGTCACCCACGTCTGGGTCTGGATTGAAACGTTATCCCTCTCCCTCAAGGACAGCATGTGCGGATTCCGTGTTTATCCGGTTGCGGCGACGTTATCCCTTCTCTCTCGGACGTCTCTCGGTCACCGTATGGATTTCGATACGGAAATTATGGTGCGTCTGTATTGGGCGGGAACGCCTAGCCGCTTTATTGAGACGGCGGTGACGTATCCAGAAAACGGTCTATCTCATTTTGATGCGTTACACGATAACCTGCGGATTTCGTGGATGCATACCCGTCTGTTTTTCGGCATGCTTCCACGCATTCCCGTGCTGCTAATGCGGCAGCGTCAGCAACACTGGGCTGGCGTGTCGGAGCGCAAAGGCTTGCTCGGTATGCGGTTCATGCTGGCGGTCTATCAACGGTTAGGTCGCGGAGTGTTTACGTTGTTTCTCTGGCCGGTTATTGCTTTTTACTGGCTGACTGGACGCGCAGCGCGTAAGGCATCTCAGTTATGGCTGCGGCAAATCGGAGATTATGCGCGTCAGCAGGCTATCCCGCTGCCTAAACCGCTCAGCAGCTATCACCACTTCCTGCGTTTTGGTCAGGCGATGTTGGACAAAATCGCCAGTTGGCGTGGCGATCTACACTGGGGACGTGATATCGATTTTGCCCCCGGTGCGCTACAAACCATTGAACACAGCAGGCAAAAAGGGCAACTGATACTGGCTTCACACCTCGGTGATATCGAAGTGTGTCGGGCGCTGGCGCAGCAGGTGAGCGGGCTGGTGATTAACGCGCTGGTGTTTACTGAAAACTCTCAACGCTTTAAACAAGTGCTGGAAGAGATCGCTCCGCAGGCAGGCGTTAACCTTATTCCTGTCAGCGACATCGGGCCGGATACCGCAATTATGCTGCAAGAAAAGCTGGAGGCGGGGGAATGGGTGGCGATTGTCGGCGATCGCACGGCGGTACATCGTCAGCGTGGTGGTGTGCGGCGCGTGGTGTGGAGCCCATTTTTGGGAAAAGAAGCTCCCTTTCCTCAAGGGCCTTTTGTACTGGCGGCGGCGCTGCGTTGTCCTGTATTGCTGATGTTTGTCATTCGCGAGCAGAAAAAGCTACGTGTCTACTGTGAGCCCTTTGCTGAGAGCATTGCGTTACCTCGCCCAACCCGACAGCAGGCTTTGCAGCAGGTTGTCGATCGCTATGCCGAACGGCTGGCGCACTACGCGCTGAAATCCCCGCTCGACTGGTTTAATTTTTTTGATTTCTGGAGCCTGCCTGATGATGACGGCCGAGCTGCTGGGAAAAAGGAGTCATAGTGCTAAACGATCCTCGCTTAAGCCATGAGGTTGAACTGACGGTATCTTTCCATGACTGCGATCCGATGGGCGTGGTGTGGCACGGTAACTATTTTCGTTTTTTTGAAGTTGCGCGCGAGGCGCTGCTCAGCAAATTTAACTATGGCTATCGTGAGATGCAGGCATCGGGCTATGTGTGGCCCGTGGTGGATACGCGTGTGAAATACCGAGCCGCGTTGACTTACGAACAGCGTATACGTATTCGCGCCACTATCGAGGAGGTCGAGAATCGTTTGCGTATTGCCTACCAGATTTTTGATGCCGAGAGCGGTCAACGCGCTACGACTGGCTATACGATCCAGGTCGCGGTACAGGAAGGATGCCGTGAACTGAGTTTTGTTTCCCCCCCTATTTTGTTTGAGCGCCTTGGAGTCACGCCATGATACGACTGATTGTCGCAGTTTTTGTGCTGTTAAGCGGTGTGGCGCAGGCCGTTACGCTGGATGATTTACAACAGCGATTCAGTAGTCAGCCGGTTGTACGCGCCGATTTCACCCAACTGCGTGAAATAAAAGGCATGGCAAAACCGCTTAAATCCGGCGGACAACTGCTGATCGCGCAGGAAAAAGGGCTGTGGTGGCATCAGGCTGCGCCGTTTCCGCTGACGATGGTGTTGGACGAAGCGCGTATGGTTCAGGTGATGAACGGGCAAGCTCCGCAGATTGTCACAGCGGAAAGCAACCCGCAGATGTTTCAGTTTAACCACCTGTTACGTGCCTTGTTTCAGGCCGATCGCCACGTATTGGAGCAGAATTTCTCCATCGATTTTACCGATCTGGGTAAGCAGCAGTGGAAATTGGTGCTGACACCAAAAACGTCGCCGTTAGATAAATTATTCAACACCATTACGCTGAACGGCGGTGAGTTTCTCGACGGCATTGAACTGGATGACCGCCAAGGCGACATGACCAGAATTATTCTGAGTAACCAGCGTATCACTCCCCGGACGTTAAGCGATGATGAACTACAGCGTTTCGTTTTCTGACGGTATCCGTCGCGCGGCGCTGGTTTGGATTGGCTGCTGTGTGGTGCTGATCGCTACGCTGGTTCTGCTGCTGCCGAAGGCGCAGATAAACAGTAGCGTATTGGCGTTGTTACCCAAGCAGGCGATGGGGGGACTTCCTCCAGAGCTACAGCAAGGCTTTATGCAACGCCTCGATCGGCAGATGGTGTGGCTAGTCACACCCGGTAAGCAGGCAGAACCTGCTGTGGCCGACTGGTGGCTGAAACACCTGCGCGCGCTTCCCGATCTACAGCAGGTCAATGGCCCGATTGATGCCGAACAGCAGCAGCGGTGGGGAAAGTTCGTTTTTGAACACCGCAATGGTCTGGTCGATCCCGCCACGCGCGCGCGGCTGGAGAATGGCGGCGCGGCACAGGCCGATTGGGTGCTGGCACAGCTTTATTCTGCATTTGCGGGCGTGAGCGGCAAGGAGCTGAATCACGATCCTTTGATGTTGGTGCGTGGATCTCAACTGGCGTTGCAGCAAAATGCCAGCCAGTTAGGATTGTCGCAAGGCTGGTTAACAGCAAAAGACGCACAAGGCCGCACCTGGTATTTTCTGCACGGAGAGCTCAGTGGAGGCTCCTTCGACATGGCGCGTAACCAGCAACTGGTTGATAAGCTGGCTGTTGTTGAGCGCGATCTGAAGGCTGCATTCCCTGATGCCGAGGTATTAACTCGCGGGACGGTATTGTTCAGCAACTATGCCAGCCAACAGGCCAAAAAGGATGTCTCTACCCTTGGCGTTGCCACCGTAGCTGGCGTGCTGCTGCTGATCTTCTTTGTGTTTCGTTCACCGCGCCCGCTGCTGTTATGTGGATTATCGGTGGGCATCGGTGCACTGGCTGGCACGGTCTTTACCCTGCTGCTGTTCGGTGAACTGCATTTGATGACGCTGGTGATGAGCATCAGCATCGTCGGTATTTCAGCGGATTATACGCTTTATTATCTGACCGAACGGATGGTTCACGGCGGCCACGTCTCCGCACTGGAAAGCCTGAAAAAGGTGCTGCCGGCCCTTTTACTCGCGCTAGGTACGGCGGTGGTGGCTTACTTGATGATGGCGCTGGCTCCGTTCCCCGGTTTACAGCAGTTGGCGGTGTTCGCTGCCACCGGGCTGACGGCCTCCTGCCTGACCGTGGTGTGCTGGTATCCTTTTCTGGTTAAGGGACTGCCAGTGAGACCGATCCCCGCTATGGTGCTGATGGGGCGCTGGCTAGCCGCATGGCGGCGTCAGCGTGCCGTGCGTTTTGGGGTCCCACTGGCGCTGCTGCTACTTTCTGTCGTGGGATTGCTGCGGTTGGAGGTCAATGACGATATCTCCCAGCTACAGGCGCTGCCGCAGGATCTGATGCAACAAGAGCGACAGTTGACGGCGCTGACGGGACAGAGCGCCGATCAAACCTGGTTCGTCGTCTATGGCGACAGCGCGGAGGAGACATTACAGCGTCTGGAACAGCTCGCGCCTAAACTGCGTAACGCGCAGCAACAGGCATGGCTAAAGCAGTATCGGTTACTGCCGCTTTCTTCTCTGGTTCAGCAACAGCGTGATAGTCAGCTTATTGCTTCGGCAGCAGCAACGGTGATCGGGCGTCTTAATGATACGGGGGTTGATGTTGCTATGCCGGATAGTCGGCCCATGCCGGTAACGCCAGAGCGCTGGCTGGATAGTCCGATAAGTGAAGGATGGCGGTTGCTGTGGCTGACGTTACCTAATGGGAAAAGTGGCGTTCTGGTTCCCGTCAGCGGAGTACGCGATAGCGCCGCGCTGGGACAGATGGCTAAAACCTTGCCGGGCGTAGAGTGGATCGACAGAAAAGGCACCTTCGACGCGTTATTCGGTTTCTATCGCGCCATGCTGGGATGGTTGCTGACGGCAGCGCTGGCCGTGATTGCGCTGAGCTACGTTATCCGTCTTGGGCTGCGCCGTGGATTGTTAAATGTGGTGCCATCGGTGCTGTCGCTAGGCGGTGGGCTGGCGGTGCTGGCGCTAAGTGGCCATTCGTTGAACCTGTTTTCATTGTTGGCGCTGGTTCTGGTTCTCGGGATTGGCATCAATTACACGCTGTTTTTCAGCAACCCGCGCGGTACGCCGATGACCTCGTTGCTGGCGGTGACGCTGGCGATGTGTGTCGCGCTGTTGACGCTGGGTATGCTGGTTTTCAGCAGCACTCAGGCCATCAGCAGCTTCGGGATTGTGCTTTGTAGCGGTATTTTTACCGCCTTTTTGCTGGCGCCTCTGGCGTTGCCTGATTCAAAAGGGAAACGAAAATGACATTGTTGCGACGTGGGCTTCTGCTCATTGGTGTGCTGGTACTGATCGGCTGCGCCAGCAAACAGCATGATAATAGCCGGCCGCAGGCGTGGCTCAAACCGGGGGTGAAAGTTACGCTCCCCTCACCGGCCATTACCCCATCGGTTAACGAACAGCAGTTGTTAACGGGAACCTTTGACGGTAAGCAGCAATCGCTGCTGGTGATGTTGAGTGCTGATGATAAGCAGCTTTCGCTGGTTGGGCTTTCCTCTATCGGTATTCGTCTGTTCAAAGTCACCTATGATGAACAGGGTGTTCATACTGAACAGTCCATCGTCCTGCCGCAGTTGCCGCCAGCCAGTCAGGTGCTGGCGGATATCATGCTGAGCCACTGGCCGATTGCCGTGTGGCAGACACAACTGCCAGCCGGTTGGACGTTAAAAGATAGCGATGACAAGAGACAACTGCGAGACGATCGTGGCACGCTGATTACCGAAATTCGCTATATGACGCGGAATAACCAGCGCGTGCCGATGAGCGTTCAGCAATTCGTCTTTGGTTATCACATCGTGATTCAACATCTGGATAGCTAGCATGATTTACATTAACGCCGTTGGTGCGCTGAATGCGTTGGGCAATAATCTGGATGAGATCGCCGATAACCTTGCCTGCGGCCATGCGCCGGGCATGCGTCCTGATACCGGGTGGCTGCTGCATGATAAACCCTGTTGGACAGGGAAGGTGGATGCAGAATTACCGACTATCCCGCTGGAATTAGCGGCGCATAACAGCCGTAATAACCAGCTATTGCTGGCGGCACTGGAACAAATTCAACCTCAGGTGGACGCGGCTATCGCGCAGTTTGGCTCTGACCGGGTGGCGGTGGTGTTGGGCACCAGTACCTCCGGGTTGGATGAAGCCGATCGGTATGTCAGTGAAAATCTTGCCACTTATCACTATGCGCAGCAGGAACTTGGCGATCCTTCTCGGTTTTTGGCCGCCTATCTGGCGTTAAATGGACCTGCTTACACCATATCAACCGCCTGCTCTTCCAGTGCCAGAGCGCTGATCAGCGGTAAACGGCTAATTGATGCCGGGCTCGCGGATGTGGCTATCGTTGGCGGCGCGGATACGCTGAGCCGCATGCCGCTGAATGGCTTCGATAGCCTTGAATCACTCTCTTCAACGCGCTGCCAACCGTTTAGTGAAGAACGTAATGGCATCACGATCGGTGAAGGCGTTGCGCTGATGCTGATCGGCAAGCAGCCCGATCGAGTGGCGATTTTGGGCTTTGGTGAGTCGTCCGATGCTCACCATATGTCTGCGCCGCACCCGGAAGGCGAAGGGGCGATTCGCGCAATGACGATGGCGCTGTCGCAAGCCGGATTGCAGCCAGAGGATGTGGGTTATATCAATTTACACGGTACGGCCACGCGTCTGAACGATCAGATTGAGGCTAATGTGGTTCACGCCGTTTTTGGCAATCGCGTACCCTGTAGCTCAACTAAGCACCTCACCGGCCATACGCTGGGTGCCGCCGGTATTAGTGAAGCTGTCCTCTGCTGGCTGCTTCTGACTCGGGATCTTCCGTTGCCTGCGCAGGATTTCTCACGTAGCTGCCCCGATGCATCACTGCCATCGTGTGGCCTGCTCCATGAACCCGCGCCGCTTGCCCGCCCGGTGATTCTGTCCAATTCTTTTGCGTTTGGCGGCAATAATACGTGTCTGATTTTGGGGAAGAATGATGAGTGAGTATCTGGCTGCGGCAGATTATCTGCCCCATTCCGACCCGATGGTGCTGGTGGCTGAAGTGCTCCATGTTGATGATGAACACGCGCACTGCCGTGTGGCGGTCAGCCGCGAGGGTATTTTGGCTCCGTTTCTGAATGCACAGGGACATTTGCCAGCCTGGTTTGGTATCGAAATTATTGCTCAAACGATCGGGGTTTGGTCTGGTTGGCACGGGCGTCAGAGCCGCGAGCTACATGAGAAGCCGCGTCCCGGCATGTTGCTCGGCGGGCGGGGTTATCACTGTAAGCAGGATGTGTTCCCTGCTGGAACCTTGCTTGATGTGACCGTCACGCTACTGATGCGTGATGATAAAGTGGGTAGCTTTGAGGGTGAGATAGCGATCAATGGCGAGAAGTATGCCTCTGGTCGGCTGAATACCTATCAACCCGACGAACATGAGTTAAAAGCACTTTTAGAACAGGGAAAGCTATTATGACAGCCGGAAAAACTATTATGAAAACCGGAAAAACAAGCATGCCGCGTTCTGTGTTAGTGACCGGTGCCAGCAAAGGGATCGGTCAAGCCATCGCGCTGCGTCTGGCGGCGGATGGTTTTACCGTGGTGGTGCATTATCACCGTGATGAAAACGGGGCGCAGGAAACCTTACGCCAGATTACGGAGCAAAACGGTTCTGGTCGTATTGTCAGCTTTGATATTGCCGATCGGGAAGCGTGTCGTACCGTGATCGAACAGGATATTGAGGCACACGGTGCCTATTATGGTGTGGTCAGCAATGCCGGTATCACCTGTGACGGTGCTTTTCCCGCCCTCGACGAGCAGGCTTGGAACAGCGTGATCCACACCAATCTCGATAGCTTCTATAACGTGATCCATCCCTGTGTAATGCCGATGATTGGTCTGCGTAACGGCGGACGAATTATCACGCTGTCTTCGGTTTCCGGGATTATGGGGAATCGGGGGCAGGTTAACTACAGCGCCGCGAAAGCGGGCATCATTGGTGCAACGAAAGCACTGGCTATCGAACTGGCGAAACGAAAAATAACCGTTAACTGTATCGCACCCGGCTTGATCGATACCGGTATGATTCAAATGGAACCGGTCGCCGTTGAAGAAGCAATGAAAATGATCCCAATGAAACGTATGGGGCAGGCGGAAGAAGTCGCCGGGCTGGCGAGCTATCTGATGTCTGATATCGCGAGTTATGTGACGCGTCAGGTAATTTCTATTAATGGAGGGATGCTGTGATGCGTCGTGTTGTGGTTACGGGAATGGGCGGAGTTACCGCATTCGGTGAGTCCTGGGAAAGCGTCTCTGAAGGTTTGCGCTCAGGACATAATGCTATACGCAAGATGCCCGAATGGCAGGTGTATGATGGCCTGAATACGCAGTTGGGTTCACCGATTGATAACTTCAGCTTGCCAGAACACTACACGCGTAAACGCATCCGTTCGATGGGACGTGTGTCTCTGATGGCAACTCGTGCCACCGAACTGGCGCTGGAGCAGGCGGGGTTGATTGGTCATCCGGTGCTGACGAATGGCGAAACCGGTATAGCTTACGGCTCTTCAACGGGGAGCACGGGGCCGGTGAGCGAATTTGCCACCATGCTGACAGAAAAGCACACCAATAATATTACCGGTACGACCTATGTACAGATGATGCCGCATACCACGGCGGTGAATGCCGGTCTGTTTTTTGGGCTGCGCGGTCGTGTTATTCCGACATCCAGCGCCTGTACATCGGGGAGTCAGGCGATTGGCTATGCCTGGGAAGCGATCCGTCATGGCTATCAGACGGTGATGGTTGCCGGCGGTGCGGAAGAGCTGTGCCCATCGGAAGCCGCCGTATTTGATACGCTGTTTGCCACCAGCCAACGCAACGACGCGCCAGAGACTACGCCGTCTCCTTTTGACGCCAGTCGCGACGGTTTGGTTATCGGCGAAGGGGCGGGGACGTTAGTGCTGGAAGAGCTTGAGCATGCAGTGGCGCGTGGCGCGACGATCTATGCTGAACTGGTTGGGTTTTACACCAACTGTGATGCGGCACATATTACGCAGCCTCAGCGCGAAACTATGCAGATTTGTATTGAAGGATCGCTGCGCTGCGCGGGTTTGCAATCCAGCGATGTGGGTTATATCAGCGCTCACGGTACAGCAACCGATCGGGGTGACGTAGCGGAAAGCCAGGCTACCGCGGCCGTGTTCGGTAAATCCACGCCGATTTCGTCGCTAAAAAGCTATTTCGGCCATACGCTGGGTGCCTGTGGCGCGCTTGAAGCATGGATGAGTATTGAGATGATGCGTGAAGGCTGGTTTGCACCGACGCTCAATTTACGGCAACCAGCGGAAGACTGTGGTGAATTGGATTACATCATGGGTGAGCCACGCCATATTGAGACGGATTACATTCAGTCTAATAATTTCGCCTTTGGCGGCATTAATACATCGCTGATCTTCCGTCGTTGGCAATAATGGATTAAGACGTTAACGGGTTCATGATGAATAACAAACAACAATACCTGGATATCGCTGAGGGAAAGGGCGAAAAAGCACCTTCAACGATGGTGGCCTTTTCCTTACGAGAGATGAGTTATCCGCTGCTGGAAAGCCTGTTAGAGGCGCAGTCATCCTTTACTGATGGTGATGTCAGTTATACCGAGCAGGGACAGGGCGGATTCTTTTATACCTGTCGCCATCATGATAGAGAGTTGACCTTCTATCTTGAGATATCGGAGCGCGATCCTGAGAATAGCATCACGCCGATGCATTCAACCGACCCGATTTCACCTGAGTTGCTGGCGCAGGCTAATGCGGCAACGCAGGAAGTGATGGTGGAGTGTCTTTTTGGGCAAAATCCGCTGGAAGATTACGTTCATCAGCTTCGCTTATTAAGCGCCGTGGTGCCGGATTTTCTCCTGGGGATTGATATGTCTGCTGCCGGTAACGTGTTTACCCGCGAATGGCTGAGTTTTCAGCTAGAGGATGATGTCCTGCCGGAAATTGAATCGTTGTATACCATTCATGCCGTATACGACACCGAAAATAATCCGCCAACGACATTCTGGTTTCATTCACATGGTCTGGCGCGATGCGGTCTGACGGAAGCTGAGCTCGTCATTCCAGAGACGCTGAATTCGTATTACGGTATTCCGGATTTATTCAGAAGCTTTGTCAATAATGCCATTCAAAATCAGCAGATTACTTTTAATGAGCCGATTTTGTGCGGGCAGACAAACAGCGGCTATGAATATCTGGTGGCGTTGCCGTTTGAAGAAGGACTGCGGCATGTGAATCAATCCACGCCGATTGACCAACTGCGTCCTCTGGAAGAGATGCGCTACGATCTGGAAGGGACGCCGGAGGGCGCGTTTCTGGGCGATCGCGCCGATCGGGATGATGTGCATCAGGAACCTTCTTGCATGCTGTTTCGTACCAACGAAGAAAATCCGGTACTGCAAACGTTCTTTAAAGGGTTCGATGAGCAGAATGCCATCATGTTCTGGCGCACCAATGCGGAAACGGCAGAAATGTCGCGTAAAGCGCAGTTGCGCTGGCGCTATTTCGTCAATATGTTTAAAAATTACCATGTGAGTGACGAACCGGCTAAGCCGGGTTTTTTAGCTAAGCTGCTAAAAAAATCACCTAAGCCTGTCGAAAGTGAATGGCGCTTTATGGTGAAGTTTGGCATTCCTCATGGTGAAGAGGGCGAAGAACGTGAACATATGTGGTTTATACCCGAAAAAATCCACGACACTGTAGTGACGGGAAAATTAATTAATCATCCGTTTTACGTTGAGGATATGCAGGAAGGCGGAGTGTATTCTGTTGATATATCACGGGTAACCGACTGGGCGATTTATTATCAAGGCGATAGCTATAAGCCGGATACGATTTACAAACTGCTTAGTCACAGTCAGCCGTATTTTCACTAGTGCGGTAAAGGGCGATGTGATTTTCATCGCCCCTCTCTTTTTTAGCTACAGTACAACACCGTGACCGACAAGGGCATCCTCATCACTGTCCCTGCGTAGGGGCGGATGAATACTGCTCCCACTTATAATTAGGCCATAATCGTCTTAAGCCAAAATGTTCTTGCCCTTCGGTTATGCTATCGCCGCCATCATTCTTTTCTGCTATTTTCTCCCAAGGATAATCTTCTGCAATTAGGCTCTTGTAACATTCTTCGTTTTCTTTCTTTTTCTCTAATATAGAAGAAACAGCGTGGTCGGTTATTTTTACGTCATATTCAGGGTAGTGCTGGTTTTTCAAGAAATTCCATGCTTCAAATGTAATAGAATCACTTTCTATTTGTAGAATAAAACCATAGCCTTTCTCCCTTAGTCCATTTTCTGTTCTATTAAATGAAGGTATTTCAATTAGGGTGCCGAATTCTTTTTGCATGGCCTCTAAAACACCCAATCCATTATGTATATGGCCGGATATGACAACGGTTTTTGGATGGTTTGATAATATCTTCTTTATTTTATCATCTTGCTTCCCAAATCCACCATACAAATTAGAACGCCAGTGTGTGTCATTAAGTGGTTGATGAGAAATAACAAATTTTCTACCCTTAACCTTTTCAGAAACCTTCTTTTCGAACCATGCTAACGTTGAATCATCGTAGTAGGCTTGATCCTTTAGACCTCTATCCGTGTTTAGTGCGATAAAGTGATTGTCGCCAATAAAAATATCAAAACATGCATGCTTTTCTTCATGCTTTATTTTCTTAGTATTCATGTTTTTGTATTTTTTTATAATAAATTTGTAGTAAGGGTTTTCTTTATCGGGATCTTTAGTCCATGATTTACTATCAGGGCCTCTAACATCATGATTTCCTAATATTTCTATTACCTTATTATCTTCTCCTCGAAACGTATTTTCTACAGCGACCATTACTTTACTTATATAATCAAGACTATCACTAATATCTCCTGGGATGATGATGTTAGATATTTTATGTTTCTCTTTTATATTATTTAATGCTTTGTAAAATGACGAGAGTAAATCATCGTTATCTATGTGCAGGTCACTGATTACCGCGATAGATAACCTTTTTCTTTTATCGTCATTGCTGGGTTGGCTTATGCATAGATCGGTGGTGCCGGCATGAACAGGAAGTTGCATGGCGAGCGGCAAGAGTGCCGCAGATTGTATGAAGGCTCTTCTTTTCAATGTCGATCTCCTTTAACACTTGTGGTTAATGCCCAAATGGCAGTCGTCATGATGTACGCACGTCTCTCGTTTTCTATGTGGAGTTTTTTACTAATCCCATCGCTATTGTCAGGTTTTTTTTTGAATTTACGATATTGAATCAGAATATCACGTCGTCATATCCAAAAAATTAAAACCAACGTGCTGAAAAACAGGGCTTACCGTAAAACATGATTGTTACAGATTTTGTACAGCGGAAAGGAATACCCGATGCTGCTCGCTATAACAGGAAAAAATAAGGTCGGATCAGAGGGGGGGAGCTATTCGTTGTCGGCATTGCGATTGATATTGGTGTAACTGATGTCGAGATCGAGAGAGGAAGCCTTGTTTGTATTTCCGTGTAATAAAACTGTCATATTGCGTACATTTTACTGTCACCAAATTGTCCTATTTTTCCTCCTGCGAACTACACTCTGATTTGATAACTCTGATTGATAACGGCTCTACGTCGACACGTCGAGTATCCCACAGGAGGGATTATGAAACTGATGCGTACCACTCTTGCCAGTGTTGTTGCGGCAACCTTTTCTCTGACAGCGGTCTCCGCTTTTGCTGCTGCTAACCTCACTGGTGCCGGTGCGACATTCCCTGCGCCTGTTTATGCCAAATGGGCTGACACTTATCAAAAAGAAACCGGTAATAAAGTTAACTATCAAGGAATCGGTTCTTCTGGCGGTGTAAAACAGATTATCGCTAAAACAGTAGACTTCGGTGCCTCTGATGCGCCTCTGGCTGATGACAAATTAGCACAGGATGGTTTATTCCAGTTCCCGACCGTTATCGGTGGTGTGGTACTGGCAGTGAACGTTCCTGGTATCAAATCTGGCGAATTGACGCTGGACGGTAAAACTCTGGGTGATATCTACCTAGGAAAAATCAAAAAATGGAACGACCCAGCGATCACCAAGCTGAACCCGAACGCCAAACTGCCGGATCAGGATATTGCGGTAGTTCGTCGTGCTGACGGTTCTGGTACGTCTTTCGTGTTCACTAGCTACCTGGCAAAAGTGAACCCAGAGTGGAAAGAGAAGATTGGCGCAGGTTCTACCGTGAACTGGCCAACCGGTCTGGGCGGTAAAGGTAACGATGGTATCGCGGCGTTCGTACAGCGTCTGCCTGGTTCTATCGGTTACGTAGAATATGCGTATGCCAAGCAGAACAACCTGGCTTACACCAAACTGATTTCTGCCGATGGCAAAGCGGTTAGCCCAACTGGCGCCAGCTTCAGCAACGCGGCTAAAGAGATCGATTGGAGCAAATCATTTGCTCAGGATCTGACCAACCAGAAAGGCGCTGATGCATGGCCGATCACCTCCACCACGTTCATCCTGGTTCATACCAAACAGGAAAAACCTGAGCAGGGTGCTGAAGTGTTGAAATTCTTCAACTGGGCGCTTGATAAAGGCGGTGAGCAAGCTGAAGCGCTGGATTACGCCACGCTGCCAAAAGAAGTGGTTGAGCAAATCCGTGCTGCCTGGAAAACCCAGGTAAAAGACAGCAACGGCAAAGCGCTGTACTAATTATTGTCTCGACAACCGTCGCGTGGTCACCAGAACCTGATGATGCTATCAGGTTCTGGAAATACGCAGCGGAATAACACGTCGTATCGGGGCGGAGAGGTGATAAGCCTCTCTGCCTTCAATAGTTTATCAAATGCAGTTAAATCGAGAAGAGAGACGTATGGCGGAGTACAAGCCAACTATCAAAGCCCCGGGAAAATATGGCGATATCCTCTTCAGCACGCTGGTAAAACTGGCGGCGCTGGTTACGCTACTGCTGTTGGGAGGCATCATTGTTTCCCTGATTGTGGCGTCTTGGCCCAGCATCGAGAAGTTTGGTTTTGCCTTCTTGTGGACGAAAGAGTGGGATGCGCCCGCAGAGCAGTTTGGTGCACTGGTTCCGATTTACGGAACTGTCGTGACCTCACTGATTGCCCTAATTATTGCGATTCCGATTAGCTTCGGGATTGCGTTATTTCTGACCGAACTGGCACCCGCGTGGTTGAAACGCCCACTTGGCGTAGCGATTGAGTTGCTGGCGGCCATACCGAGTATTGTTTATGGCATGTGGGGGCTGTTCATTTTTGCTCCGCTGTTTGCCAAATATTTCCAGCAGCCGGTAGGCAACGTCCTGTCCGGCATCCCTATTGTTGGCTCACTGTTCTCTGGCCCGGCGTTCGGGATTGGTATTCTGGCGGCTGGCGTTATTCTGGCCATCATGATTATCCCTTACATTGCGGCGGTCATGCGTGACGTGTTTGAGCAAACGCCCGTCATGATGAAAGAGTCTGCCTACGGCATCGGCTGTACGACGTGGGAAGTGATCTGGCGCATTGTGCTGCCTTACACCAAGAACGGTGTCATCGGCGGGGTGATGTTGGGATTGGGGCGCGCCTTGGGGGAAACCATGGCCGTTACCTTTATCATCGGTAATACCTACCAGCTCGACAGCGCTTCACTGTATATGCCAGGCAACAGTATTACCTCTGCGCTGGCGAACGAATTCGCCGAAGCCGAATCCGGCGTGCATACCGCAGCACTGATGGAACTGGGGCTAATTCTGTTTGTGATTACCTTTATTGTTCTGGCGTGTTCAAAACTGATGGTTATGCGTCTGGCAAAAAATGAGGGGGCGCGCTAATGGCAACATTAGGCATTGAGCAAGAAGCTGCACTGGAACGCTCACGGCGTAAAATGCAGGCCTGGCGTCGCCAGAAAAACCGTATTGCGCTGTTTTTATCCATGTCTACGATGGTTTTCGGCTTGTTCTGGCTGGTTTGGATCCTGTTCTCGACCGTTACCCGAGGCGTGGATGGCATGTCTCTGGCGTTATTTACCGAAATGACACCGCCGCCCAATACCGCAGGTGGTGGGTTAGCGAATGCCATCGTCGGGAGCGGATTGCTGATCGTGTGGGCGACGCTGCTGGGTACGCCGCTGGGTATTATGGCGGGCATCTATCTGGCGGAATACGGTCGTAAATCGTGGATCGCGGAAGTGATTCGCTTCATCAACGACATTCTGCTGTCAGCGCCTTCGATTGTGGTTGGCCTGTTTGTCTACACGCTCGTGGTAGCAAAGATGCAGCACTTCTCCGGTTGGGCTGGGGTGATTGCGCTGGCGCTGTTGCAGGTGCCGATTGTAATTCGTACCACCGAGAATATGCTCAAACTGGTGCCGGATAGCCTGCGTGAAGCCGCTTATGCGCTGGGTACGCCGAAATGGAAAATGATTTCTGCGATTACGCTGAAGGCATCGGTATCAGGCATCATCACCGGGGTGTTGCTGGCTATCGCACGTATTGCCGGGGAAACGGCGCCGCTGCTGTTTACGTCGCTGTCGAATCAGTTCTGGAGCACGGATATGATGCATCCGATTGCTAACCTGCCTGTCACCATCTTCAAATTTGCGATGAGCCCGTTTGTGGAATGGCAACAGTTGGCCTGGGCGGGTGTACTGCTGATTACGCTGTGCGTTCTGCTACTGAATATTCTGGCGCGTGTTATTTTCTCCGCGAAGACACATTAAACAAATTCAAGGTGTTGCCAGGCAGCGCCAGGTAAAAGAGAGAAGTCTTGATGAGTATGACTACTGAGACATCCAACAAAATCCAGGTACGCGATCTGAATTTCTATTACGGAAAATTCCATGCGTTGAAAAACATCACACTGGATATTGCCGCGAATCAGGTTACCGCGTTTATCGGTCCGTCCGGCTGTGGTAAATCCACGCTGCTGCGCACGTTGAACAAAATGTATCAGCTCTACCCTGAGCAGCGTGCCGAAGGCGATATCCTGCTGGATGGCAATAACATCCTGACGGATAAGCAAGATATCGCACTGTTGCGTGCCAAGGTGGGGATGGTTTTCCAGAAGCCGACGCCGTTCCCGATGTCTATTTACGATAACATCGCGTTTGGTGTTCGCCTGTTTGAGAAGCTGTCCCGTGCCGATATGGATGAGCGTGTTCAGTGGGCGCTAACTAAAGCAGCGCTGTGGCAAGAAACGAAAGATAAGCTACATCAGAGCGGCTATAGCCTGTCCGGTGGTCAACAGCAGCGTTTATGTATTGCGCGCGGCATTGCGATTCGCCCAGATGTCTTGCTGTTGGATGAACCTTGCTCTGCACTCGACCCGATTTCTACCGGCCGCATTGAAGAGCTGATCTCTGAGCTGAAAAAAGATTACACCGTGGTCATCGTGACGCATAACATGCAGCAGGCAGCGCGTTGTTCAGATCATACGGCGTTTATGTATTTGGGTGAGCTGATTGAGTTCAGCGATACTGATACCCTGTTTACTGCCCCACGGCAGAAACAGACTGAAGATTACATCACCGGCCGTTACGGTTGATTAGGAAAGCATCATGGATAATCTGAATCTGAACAAACACATTTCCGGTCAGTTTAACGCCGAACTGGAACACATCCGCACGCAGGTCCTGACCATGGGCGGGCTGGTGGAGCAACAACTGACGGATGCCATCACCGCAATGCATAATCAGGATGCGGAGCTGGCTCAGCAGGTGATTGAAGGTGACGCCAAAGTTAATATGATGGAAGTGGCGATTGATGAAGCCTGCGTGCGCATTATTGCGAAACGTCAGCCGACCGCCAGCGATCTGCGTCTGGTGATGGCGATCATCAAAACCATCTCTGAACTGGAGCGTATCGGTGATGTGGCGGATAAAATCTGTCGCACCGCGTTGGAGAAATTCTCCCATCAGCATCAGCCGCTGCTGGTGAGTCTGGAATCATTGGGCCGCCACACCGTGCAGATGCTGCATGATGTGCTGGATGCCTTTGCCCGTATGGATCTGGACGAAGCGATTCGTATTTATCGCGAAGATAAAAAAGTGGATAAAGAGTATGAAGGGATTGTGCGTCAGTTGATGACTCACATGATGGAAGATACCCGAACCATCCCCAGCGTGCTGACGGCTCTGTTCTGCGCCCGTTCTATCGAGCGTATCGGCGACCGTTGCCAGAATATCTGTGAATTTATCTTCTATTTTGTCAAAGGTCAGGATTTCCGCCACCTTGGTGGCGACGCGCTGGAAAAGTTGCTGGCTGAGAAAGACAGAAAAGCTGAAGAGTAACGCTATTTCACGCTTAGCCTCTGATAACGCCCTGCTTGCAGGGCGTTAGTTTTTAAGGATAGTGAATCAGATCGTGGAAGCGCACCGTGGTATCGGTAGGGTTGTGATAGTGGTGCTCTCTGTCGGCGGCAAATCGCAGGGCGTCACCGGTGGACAATAAGTGCGTCTGGTCATCAACGGTAATCTCCAACTGGCCTTCCAACACAATAATATGCTCGATCACCCCGTTTTCATGTGGCGATGACGTGCTGCTGGCGCCGGCAGCTAGTTCAATAACCAGCATATCGAAACGCAATTTTTCGTCGTAGGGAAAGAGTGGCACAACGTGCATTCCCGCCTCATTTCCCCTGAACGTTGAACCCGCCCCTGAGCGATACGTCACGTCTTCACCCGTGAGCATCGGTTCAATAAAGGTGGAAAACGCGACATTCAGACCGGTCGCAATTTTCCATAGGGTCGCGACCGTCGGGCTGGATTCACCACGTTCGATCTGGCCGAGCATCGCTTTACTGACTCCCGTTTCTTCCGCTGCTCGCGTGAGGCTCCAGCCTTTCTCCTGCCTTAGCACTTTCAATGTATCGCCAATACGGCAAGTTAACTTATCAGACATTATGCTGGCTCCTGCTTGTGCGTTATAGCGCACGATAAGAGTGGGATGCTATACCATGCCTGCGTCATTTGCGCTAAAAGATGTCACGTTTTCGACCTTTGTCGCCGGTTTTGTTGCGGTGCTGGTGGGTTACACCAGCTCGGCCGCCATTATTTTTCAGGCGGCAGAAGCGGCAGGTGCCAGTGCGGTACAAATTGGCGGCTGGTTAAGCATGTTGGGCATTGCCCAGGGGCTGGCATCCATTAGCCTATCGCTGTATTACCGTGCGCCAATACTGGCGGCGTGGTCAACGCCGGGGGCGGCGCTATTGGTCACCAGCCTGCCGGGCACATCGCTCAATGAGGCGATCGGCGTGTTCCTGTTTGCCTCTGCGCTTATCTTCATCTGCGGGATTACGGGTCTGTTTGCCCGCCTGATGAATGTGATTCCGCAGGCTATTTCTGCCGCGATGCTGGCGGGGATTTTGCTGCGCTTTGGTGCGGATGCCTTTCTTTCCCTGCAACAGGATTTCTGGCTCGCTTTTGCGATGTGCGTGACGTATTTGTGCAGCCGTCGATGGGTCCCTCGCTTTGCCATTGTGTTAACGCTGCTTGCTGGCCTGTTGCTGGCGCTATGGCGTGGGCAAATTGCGGTTTCTGATTCGCCGCTGGTATTTACCGTGCCGGAATTCATTACGCCACATTTTTCGTGGGCGTCTCTGCTGGGCGTCGGCATTCCGTTTTTCATCGTCACCATGGCGTCGCAGAACGCACCGGGCGTTGCCACGCTGAAAGCCGCGGGCTATCAGATTCCCGTATCGCCGCTGATTACTATTACGGCATTAATCGCGTTGATATTGACGCCGTTCGGCGGCTTTTCCGTGTGTATTGCCGCGATTACTGCCGCGATCTGTATGGGATCGGATGTGCATCCCGATCCAAAAAAACGCTATCTTGCCGCTGTCGCGGCAGGCGGATTTTATCTACTGGCGGGCGTTTTCGGTGGATCGATCGGGCAGCTTTTTACCGCGCTGCCGCAGCCGCTGATTCATGCTATTGCTGGTTTAGCGTTGCTCAGCACGATTTCGGGCAGCCTGTACCGCGCCTTGCTGGATGAAAAACAGCGCGATGCGGCGGTCGTTACTTTCCTGATCACCGCCTCTGGATTAACGCTGTGGGGAATCGGTGCGGCATTTTGGGGGCTGATCGGGGGGATGATGACCTGGTTTATTCTGTCAGCATACGCTGACAAGGCTCGCTGAATCGTCAGGATAATCTGCCAGAATACCGAAGTAACATAAGGTTATATTATAGCTATTTATGTTATTTCCCGCGTTTTCACCCTACTGATAGCCTACTGTTCATACAGCAATAATTAAGGGGCAGGGAATGAAAAAGCAGATTTTGACAGTGGCTTTGTTGGCCGGGTTGGCTTCCGTTTCTGGTGCTGCACAGGCAGATAAACTGGATGATATTCAGAAGGCGGGTGTGGTAAAAATTGCCGTCTTCGACAGTAATCCGCCATTTGGCTATGTCGATCCGCAGAGCAAAAAGCTGGTGGGTTATGACGTGGATATCGCCGAGGCGATTGGTAAGGCGCTGGGTGTGAAGGTTGAACTGCGTGCGACCAATCCTGCTAACCGTATTCCGCTGTTAAGCTCTCAGAAGGTTGATCTGATTGCCGCGAACTTCACCATTACCGATGAGCGCGCCAAGCAGGTTAACTTTAGTATTCCCTACTTCGCGACCGGACAAAAATTCATCGCCCGTAAAGGCGTGTTGAAAACGCCGGACGACATCAAAACGCTGCGCATCGGTGCGGATAAAGGCACTGTGCAGGAAATTACCCTGCGTGAACATTACCCGACCGCCAAAGTGATTTCCTACGACGATACGCCGCTGGCCTTTGTCGCGTTGCGTAACAACAATGTTCAGGCCATCACGCAGGATGATGCCAAACTGGTCGGCCTGTTGGCTAACGTGCCTGATGCACAGAAGGCCGAATTCGAAATTTCTCCGTTCAGCATTACCAAAGAATATCAGGGTGTGGGAATTCCGAAGGGTGAAGAACGCCTGACGGCGAAAATTAACGACACGCTGATTAACCTGGAAAAACAGGGTGAAGCGAAGACCATTTACGATCGCTGGTTCGGGCCGAGTACCAAATCATCTCAACCGCGCGGTGACTTCACCTTTGCCCCGCTGGATCAGCAGCCTAAATCCTGATAGCTAACGTGTTCAGTGCTATGATCCCAGCCCTCTGCATTGCAGAGGGCATTTTTATTTAGGGTACATATCATCATGACAAAGAGAGATAAAACGTATGGATACGGCGCTGCAATCGCTTGAGTCGTGGCTGTTGGCTCCTCAATATCTCACCTGGCTGTGGCACGGTTTCCTGATCACGCTGGGTATTTCCTCCGGTACGGTTGTTCTGTCTACGGTATTGGGCTTTCTGCTGGCAGCGGCCAGAGACAGCCAGATTCATGTGTTGCGTGGCGTGGTAGTGGCATATAGCTCGCTATTTCGTAATACGCCGCTGCTGGTGCAGTTGTTTTTCTGGTATTTCGGTGCCGGACAGCTTTTCCCCTCAGAGATGATGCAGTGGCTGAACACCCCTCATGTTATCTCGTTGTTGGGTACGACATTAGCATGGCCTTCTTTTGAGTTTTTGGCCGGATTGGCAGGGCTGACGCTCTACTCCAGCGCGTTCATTGCGGAAGAGATCCGCTCCGGTATTCGTGGCGTGGCGCGTGGGCAGAAGTATGCCGCGCAGGCTCTGGGGTTAACGGGCTGGCAATCCATGCGTTACGTGGTGCTGCCGCAGGCGCTAAAAATTGCTTTGCCACCGCTGCTTGGGCAGTACATGAATATTGTCAAAAACTCATCACTAACGATGGCGATTGGCGTCGCTGAATTATCTTACGCCTCGCGTCAGGTGGAGACGGAAACCTTGCGCACGTTTCAGGCGTTTGGCGTGGCGACGGTGTTGTACATCATGATTATTGCGGTGATGGAAGGCTGGGGCATGTGGCGCCAGCAGCGTAGTCTGGCGGAGAGGCACTGAGATGGATTTTACCGTTATCATCGATAACATCGACTATTTGATGTGGGGTTCATTCCCGGATGGTCCGCTGGGCGGCGCGGCGCTGACGTTGGTGATGAGCCTGTTGGCGGGCGTAGCATCTGCCGTGCTAGGCACGATTTTGGGCGTGGCGCTGGCGATGTCGCGAGGCGGGTGGAGCGCGCTGTTGGCGATGGTGCTCGGGTTCTTCCGGGCGATCCCCGTCATCATGCTGATTTTCTGGACGTACTTCCTGTTACCGATCGTTTTTGGCGTCGATATCCCTGAAATCACTACCGTGGTTTGTGCGCTGGCGCTGATCGCTTCGGCGTATCTGGCACATGGCGTGAAAGCCGGTATTGTCGCGATTGGGCGCGGTCAGTGGCAGGCTGGGCTATCGTTGGGGCTGAGTCGCTGGCAGGTGCTGTGGCAGATCGTCCTACCGCAGGCACTGCGGATGATGGTGCCTTCCTTCATTAATCAATGGATCTCCCTGATTAAAGACACGTCACTGGCCTACATTGTCGGGGTTGGCGAGTTGACGTTTCTTGCTACGCAGGTCAATAACTGCAGTATGGTCTACCCGATGGAAGTTTTCCTGTTTGTCGCGTTGGTCTACTTTGTGCTTTGCCTGTCTCTGGAGTTGCTGGCTAACCGGGTTAACGCCCGTTTTAACCAGCAGGAAAAACAGCCGAAGCGTCGTCTGCTGTGGTGGCGGAATAAGCCAGCCTGACGATGCAGATCACGTGCGTCGTGCGGTGGTAATGGATAGATCGTAAAGACGCTGTGAATACGTCCATGTACGCTCGACTTGCGCCATCCATGGCGCAAACGCTTTACTCTTCTACTCCATTACCACCGTTTTCGTTCCGTAAATAGATTTGATGGTGGTATGACATAAGTTTGAAATGCGGTTATTGTGCGGTGATATTCCAGCCTTTTTCACGCCAGATCTGCGGCAGCTCGCGCATGTCGTCGAACATGGTGACCAGCGGGTGATGAATCGGCTGGTTGTGCGGGTCGGCGCAGTAATAGAACACCGGAATACCCGCAGCGATGCCCGCCTGTGCTCCTGCGGCGGAATCTTCAACCAGAATGCAGTGTTCAATTGGAAGCTGTAACTGCTCGGCGGCGTGATACAGCACCGCTGGATCGGGTTTCCATTTTTTCAGATCGTAGCCGCTATAAAGATGGTCGCCAAACAGATCGAGCATGTGCGTCAGGCCGAGTGAATGCTGCATCTTACTGACCGGACCGTTGGAAACCACGGCCATTGGGACGGTGATGGACTGCACTAATTCACGTGCGCCCTCGATAGGTTGCAGGGACTCATCGAACAGACGCTTCACCTCTTGCCGGAAATGACGCTCCGCGTCTTCTACCGAGACGGTTAAGCCATACTGCTGGCTGATGCGGGCAATAATCTCGTACAGCTTCACGCCCTTGTAGGTTTTTATCACCTCCTCCAGCGATAAGTTCACCCCATACGGGATGAAGATATTCACATAAGCCTGACAACACAGCACTTCGCTATCAACCAACGTGCCATCACAGTCGAAGAAGACGCATTCAATACGGGGCATGACTAATCCTTATCGATGAAATAAAGCAAATACCCTAATGCCGACCATGTAAGAACCGAGATACACGGAGCGACCACGTGGCGAGGCTCCCTGCGGGAACCTCATCCCTGTGTTTCTCCTAAAAATGGACTTAAGTGATCAGCATTAAGCCTATGACTCTTACTTTACCCAATTGACCCGATATTGCGACCTATAAAGCCATTTTCACGGCAATCTTGCAGAAAATTAAGGGGCGTTAATCGAGGGCGTTCGGCACAATAGCCATGTGGTTAATAGGTTCTTCTTATTCGATGAAAAAAAACGTGGGATCAACGTAAAAACGTAGAATTTTGTTATAGGATACCCGACGACAGTTATTCCCTTCTTTGGATTAGTACTAATGAATAAATCACAACCCGGTTCTGCTACCGAGCAGGGCCTGCTGGAGCGCGTGTTTAAACTTAAACAACACGGCACGACAGCACGAACGGAAACGATTGCTGGTTTCACGACGTTTTTGACGATGGTCTATATCGTTTTTGTTAACCCGCAGATTCTGGGTGCCGCGGGGATGGACACCAAAGCGGTCTTTGTGACCACCTGTTTGATTGCGGCATTCGGCAGTATTTTAATGGGACTGCTGGCTAACCTGCCTGTCGCGCTGGCTCCGGCTATGGGGCTGAATGCATTTTTCGCTTTTGTCGTCGTAGGGGCGATGGGGCTGCCATGGCAGGTGGCGATGGGGGCTATTTTCTGGGGCGCAATCGGTTTCCTGTTGCTGACGCTCTTTCAGATTCGTTACTGGATGATCGCCAATATCCCGCTTAGCCTACGTCTGGGGATCGCCAGCGGTATTGGGCTGTTCATCGCGATGATGGGCCTGAAAAATGCTGGCATTATCGTTCCCAGCCCTGCAACGCTGGTGACGATTGGTGACCTGACGTCGCACAGCGTGCTGTTGGGGGCTTTGGGCTTTTTCATCATTGTGGCGTTGGCTTCACGTAATATTCATGCTGCGGTGCTGATTTCCATCGTTGTAACCACCTCAATCGGCCTGCTGCTGGGCGATGTGACCTTTTCTGGCGTGTTCTCAATGCCGCCAAGCGTAACGTCCGTGGTGGGTCAGGTTGATCTGGCGGGCGCGCTGAACCTCGGGATGTCCGGCATTATTTTCTCCTTCATGCTGGTGAACCTGTTTGACTCCTCCGGCACGCTAATCGGTGTGACGGACAAAGCGGGTCTGGTGGATGCTCGCGGTAAATTCCCGCGTATGAAGCAGGCGCTGTATGTCGATAGCATCAGTTCTGTGGCTGGATCGTTTATCGGGACATCATCCGTCACGGCGTATGTTGAAAGCTCTTCGGGTGTATCCGTGGGGGGGCGTACCGGCCTGACTGCTGTCGTCGTGGGTCTGTTGTTCCTGCTGGTGATCTTCCTGTCACCGCTGGCGGGTATGGTGCCTGCCTATGCGGCGGCTGGCGCACTGATTTACGTGGGTGTATTGATGACGTCCAGCCTGGCACGCGTGAAGTGGGACGATCTGACCGAAGCTGTTCCGGCTTTTATTACTGCGGTGATGATGCCGTTCAGCTTCTCGATTACCGAAGGGATCGCGCTGGGCTTCATTTCTTACTGTGTGATGAAGCTGGCGACAGGCCGCTGGCGTGAAATCAGCCCTTGTGTGGTGGTGGTTGCGCTGTTGTTCCTGTTGAAAATCGTGTTTATCGACGCGCATTAATCCGTTCGTGGCTCCGGGTTTTCCCCGGAGCCTCAGTCTGCGGTAACGCGGTTGGTTACTGTGATGCGGTAGAGGTGACTTTTTCTATCGTATGGCTGGTTAATTTCATATAGCGTACAGACTGGCGCTGCTGCTGTAGGATTTCCCCCGACTTTCTCATGCCCGATGCCGATGTGTATTTCCACATGACGAGTCGGTTAAGCGTGGGGATATGGGCGCAGGCCCATGCAAGATAATCATCAACATCGCTCATCACTTCTACGGCTGGCGTGTAGGTTGAACGTAGCCTGCCGGAAGCGGGGTGAAGTTTGAGGTTATGGGGAAGATGGCTGTTTGCGCCAGGCATTTTTACCAGCGACTGGCGGATGGTGCATAATTGTGTTGCCGCTTCCAGGGGGTCGCGCTGAGCGTCAATCCACGCCTGTTCAGCCTGCGTCTGTGGAACGGTCTGGTTCGTTGGCCTGACATGAACGATTTCGATATCCATACCGACGCTTCCCTCTTCGCTCAGGAGGATAGCAATCGTATTTCCTGCATAGCCGATGCTGAAATTGGGCAGATTAGGATCGGCAAAATAAGGGCGTCCTTCAGGGGACACCAGCAGCGTGGGCAACAGCGGATAACCGAAAAAATAGAACATCATCTCAGCCAACAGCGCTCGACTTTTCAGATAACGCTCGCGGCGTTTGGTTGAAAAACCTTGTGTCGATGAAATGAGCCTATCAGGCAGTCTTTGTAAGTCAGGAAGCGCTTCCGTGCTTGTCCACCTGACAAAATGGCAGGTCATTGTTCACTCCGTGATCGTGATAAAAGATGGGAACCTATCAGGTACTACCAATGCATATTATCAGACTAATATGTGAACCAAAGAAAAATCGATGGATAAATCGGCGATAATTATTAATTAGGCCCCACGAATTTTCTGCATCAGTGTTTTGTGGCGTTCCTTCCCTGCCCGTCATATCCCCGTTTGTTTAATGGTTCGGCCACCCCAATGCGGAACGCTGCTGTTTTTCCAACGTCTGCTTGCGCAACTCATCTGCAGTCACTAACCGAAGCGCTGACGTCGGGCACACGCTGACGCAGGAAGGGCTCGGGGCTACATCGACGCATAAGTCGCATTTGTGGACTTCACTTTGCGTACTCTCGTCATTTGAGGCTTTCGTTACCACATTGATGGCACCGAAGGGACAGGCGACGACACAGCTTTTGCAGCCGATGCAGCGGGACTGAATAACCTGAATGCTATCCCGATCGCGCACTAGCGCGTCATTTGGGCACACGCTGGCACAGGGGGCGTTCTCACACTGGCGGCACAGAACAGGTACGCTGACGCTGGCACTTTTAATCACTTTCAGACGGGGAAAGAAGTGAGACGGCCGCAGTTGTGCACTTTGACCACCGCTATGCGCGACTGCGCAGGCGATCTCACAAGTCCGACAACCGATACATTTTTCTGCTTCGGCGATAACAAATTGATTCATGAGCGGACCTCCTCGCGGACTGTGTTTATTTCGTGGTGTTGCGGGTGTGCGGGAAGAGCACCCGTGACGGCGGTCAGCCCCATCGTCGCAATCATCCCCAATGCAGCTTTTCGCCCATCAGCAATGGCGGTAACCACCAGATCGGCGCCGCGCACGGCATCACCACCCGCGAAAATACGCGGATGATTGGTCTGGCAAGGTATCTGACTATCGAGCGGGGCGGTGATGTATCCCCAATTATCCAGACCGACGTCAGCCTCTTCCAGCCACGGCATACTGTGTGACTGAAAACCAAATGCGGTTATCACGGCTTCTGCCGGCTGAACGAATTCCGAACCAGGAATCGGGCGCGGACGACGACGGCCGCTGGCATCAGGCTCGCCCAGTTCGGTTCGAACCAGACTAATACCGCATACCTCGCCGTGTTCATTGAGGCAGATTTTCTGTGGCTGAACGTTAAACATGAACTCCACGCCTTCTTCGCGGGAGTTTTTAACCTCTTTTTTCGAGCCGGGCATATTGGCTTCATCACGGCGATAGGCGCAGGTTACGGATATCGCACCTTGCCGAACGGACGTGCGTAGGCAGTCCATCGCAGTGTCCCCACCGCCGAGCACCACGACGCGTTTGCCGGCCATCGAGATATAGGGCTCATCGTCTAATTCAGGTAGCCCCATAACGTGCTTGGTATTGGCGATCAAGAAGGGGAGCGCATCAAAAACGCCGGGAGCATCTTCATTATCAATGTTGGCTTTCATGGAGCGGTAGGTGCCCACGCCGAGGAACACGGTGTCATAGTCGTCCAGAAGTTGAGCCAGAGAAATGTCTTTCCCCACTTCGGTATTCAACTGGAAGTCGATTCCCATAGAGCTGAACACTTCACGACGATGGATCAGGACGTCTTTGTCCAGTTTGAATGACGGGATCCCGAACGTGAGCAGGCCACCAATTTCCGGGTGACGATCGAACACGACGGCCTGCACGCCATTACGTGCCAACACATCGGCACAGGCTAGCCCAGCCGGGCCAGCTCCGACGATCGCAGCACGCTTTCCGCTGGGAACGACATGTGTCATATCGGGAGACCAGCCCATTTCCATCGCGGTGTCGGTAATGTAGCGCTCAACGTTGCCGATGGTGATCGCGCCATATTCTTTGCCCAGCGTACAAGCCCCTTCGCATAACCGGTCCTGCGGGCATACCCGACCACAGATTTCCGGCAGGCTGCTGGTTTGATGCGAGAGCTCGACTGCTTCAAGAATGCGACCTTGCTTTGCCAGGCTCAGCAATTCGGGAATATTATTATGCAGCGGACAGGTCCACTCGCAGATCGCGCGTTTGCCACAGGAAAGGCAGCGATCAGCCTGATCTTCTGTCTGCTGCACAGAGAAGCCATGATAGATTTCATCAAACGTGGAGGTTCTCTGCGTCAGCGGTTTTTTCTCTGCATCCCGGCGCGGCCAGTTTTTCCTTTTACTGAGTGGGTTGAGCGTCAGTGCTTTCACCACGGGCGTTTCACGCTGCCAATGTGCGGCGGAACGTTGTGCCATCACCTGCTGTTTCTCTTGGCGACGGGCTGCTAACGTTTGTTCACTGACTAACTGCAATGCCTGCGTTGGGCAGGCTTCCACACACGCTTGTCCTTCTGGGCGGTCGGCGCAGAGATCGCATTTATGCGCGATGGTGCTGCTGTTCATAGGGTTTGTCACCATCGACATTGCGCCGAACGGGCAAGCCAGTACACAGCTTTTGCAGCCGATGCACTTTTCCTGAACGAGCTGAATGCTATTGTCTTTTCTGATCAAGGCCTGTGTTGGGCATACGCTTGCACAGGGGGCATCTTCACAGTGGCGGCATGTCACGGCAGCCCGAAGCTTTGGCGTATTGAATGCCTTGATTCTGGGCTGAAATACCGCGGTACTCTCTGGATAGCGCTCGTCATTGTGTGAAATCACACAGGCGATTTCACATGCATGGCATCCCATACAGTCTTGAGTACTGGCAATAACAAATCGGTTCATTACCTTTTCCCACCCTTGATCCCTCGATCGTGGCCTTTATCCTAATAGCTGGATAACGCTCTGACCTTGATATAGAGCAGGTAAAAAGTCGGTTAATGTTAAATCTTACCCAGGTTATTAATAAAATTATTGAATCGTTTCAGTAAGTTGTAATGTTACTGGTAAGTAATAACATGGTTGTATATAACCTTGTTTTTTATCCGGTTTATCGTGATTTGTCTCAGGTAAAAATTCTGATTTTCATTACTTTTGTTAATTCTCGCGTGAAATAACTCGTTACTTTTATTTGCGCCCCTCATAATGTCGGACATCATTTAAATGCAGCAAAACAATGTTGAATCTAAATAATGTTGAAGCTAAATAATGTTTTTATGGCATTTTCATTATGAATCAATAACAGGGCTTTGCTCAGGTTAATGGATTGTCACTAAGGGATAGTGTTATGAATAAAAAAGTCGTTCTATGTTCTGTATTCATGTCAGCCGCGCTATTGAGCGGATGTGCTACAGAGTCTTCCCGTACCGTAGAAGCCCAAAAAGTCACTTCTCACAGTACGCCTTATCAGGGTGTTCGCAGTCCGATTTCCATCGGAAAATTTGAAAACCGCTCTAACTACATGAATGGTATTTTTTCTGATGGCGTTGACCGTTTAGGTAATCAATCCAAGACCATTCTTGTTAGCCATCTTCAACAGAGCGGCCGCTTTAATGTGCTGGATCGCACCAATATGGAAGAGCTGAAAGCGGAAGCGGGTATTAAAGGGCAAACGCAGACGCTGAAAGGCGCAAGCTATGTGATTACCGGCGATGTGACCGAGTTTGGCCGCAAAGAAGTGGGTGACCATCAGTTGTGGGGCATCCTTGGTCGCGGTAAAACACAGGTTGCTTACGCAAAAACCACGTTGAATGTGGTGAACGTACAAACGTCTGAAGTGGTGTATTCCGTACAGGGTGCGGGCGAATACACGTTGTCCAACCGTGAAATTATCGGGTTTGGTGGCACAGCCAGCTATGATTCGACGCTGAATGGTAAAGTTCTGGATTTGGCTATTCGTGAAGCCGTCAATAATCTGGTTGCAGGAATTGAAAGCGGTGCCTGGCGCCCAGCGAACTAATGGAATAGGAATATAACTATGTTATCTCATAAGAAAATTCTCCTGCTGCTGGCAGCGACTGTACTGGCTGGCTGTGCGTCCGCGCCGAAAACGATTTACAGTTGGGACAACTATCAGCCTGCGATTTATGATTATTATCAACAAGACAAGGTTGGGCCAGAGCAACAAATTCTTGCTCTGAATGAATCAATCGAGAAAGCGAAAGCCGCAAACAAACCTGTCCCACCGGGACTCTATGCTCAACTTGGGTTGCTGTACGCCAATACTGGTCGTGATAGTGAAGCTCGCCAACAGTTTGAAACTGAAAAAGCGAAATTCCCTGAATCAGCACCTTTCATGGACTTCCTGTTGAGTAAAAATAAAGGGAATATTAAATGAATCGTTTCTTAGGATTATGTGGTCTGGTTTTTGCGCTACTGCTAACTGGCTGTGCTAAACCCGTGCCTTATGACTACACGTCATTTAAGCAGAGCAAGCCTAAGTCTATTCTGGTCTTGCCGCCGGTTAACCATTCTCCTGATGTAAAAGCAAGTTATAGCCTAGTTTCACAGGTCACCTATCCGTTGGCAGAGTCGGGCTATTACGTATTGCCTGTTGCAGTAGTGGATGAAACGTTCAAACAGAATGGTTTGTCTACCGCGTCGGATATCCATGCGCTGAGCACGGTGAAGCTACACCAAATCTTTGGTGCCGATGCTGCGTTATATCTGGATGTGAAAGAATACGGTACGTCTTACATCGTGATTAATAGCGAAACTCGCGTTTCTGCGGATGCACGTCTGGTTGATCTGCGTACCGGTAAATTGTTGTGGAGCGGAAGTGCAACGGCTTCCAGCAATGAGCAGCAGTCAAACTCTAACGGCGGCATCATCGGTATTTTGGTGCAGGCTGCGGTGAATCAAATCGCGGACACGATCTCCGACAAAGGCCATGATATTGCGGGTGTGACTAGCGCCCGTCTGCTGGCTGCGGGCCGTTCGCGCGGTATGCTGTACGGACCTCGTTCACTGCAATACGGTAAAGAAGCCTACTGAGTTACTTTGTAGTATATCGCTAAATTCGAGTACGTAGATGCATCATCAACGCCGTTCATTATTGAACGGCGTTTTTATGATAAGCCTGTGATGCTATGCATCAGCAGTCTTACGCGATTGCTGCTTATTATGACGCGTTATCCAGACGAAGGCAGAGGTTAGCAACAGGATCAGCGTGGCGACTGCCAGCACGGCGGAAAATCCAGAATCAAAAGCGGCATGTGCCTGTGTAATAAGCGTTCGCTGCATATTTTCTGGTAAGGATTCGGCAAAAATTAATGCTTCATCCAGGCTGTCATAGGCGGTGTCCGGTACGGCAAACCCGGTAGGTAGCATAAACGTTGCGGAATAAGCGAAAGACAGCAAACTGCCCATCAATGTCACCCCTGTCGCGCCCCCCAATTCATAGGACACTTCTTCGATTGACGCTGCCATACCTGCTTTTTCAGCAGGCGCAACGTGCATAATAGTGCTCGATGCGGCTGTCATGGTTGACCCCACGCCAGCACCAATCACCGTCAAGCTGATGACTTGTATGATAATGGGGGCATTGTGCAGTAGTAGATAGCTCCCCATTCCCAGTCCCGAAATCAGCAGGCCTACCGCCAGTATTTTCCCGCTATTCACGTGCGGCAATATCTTTCCGGTCAACGGGCCGGAGATAAAGGAAGCCAACGACAGCGGTAAAATAAACAACCCTGCCTGTAGCGGGGATAGCCCGACCACTAACTGCAACCGCTGTGTGAAAGCCAGTTCCATTCCGATCAAGGCGGCCGCCGCCACGATGGCTGCTGCCACAGCGGCGCTGAAAGGCCGCAGGCGGAAGAGAGAGAAATCCACTAAAGGGTGCGTGCTGTTACGCTGACGCCGAACGAACAGAGTGATGAATGCTATGCCAATAAGCAGCGCGATCAGCGCATCTTCATAAGAGGGAACTCGCTTGCCCAGTTCTTTTATGGCATAGGTCACACCAATCAAACCTACCATGATTAATAGGGAACCGATGACATCCCAGCGGTGTGAGGCGTTACCCGCCCGATGTGGAATCACGGTGATTCCCATGGTGAGCGCAAGCAGCACAACCGGTACATTGATGAGGAAAACCGATCCCCACCAGAAGTACTCAAGCAGTATCCCGCCCATCACGGGACCAAACGCCGCACCGCCGGATGCCACCGCCGCCCAGATGCCAATCGCTAGCGCGCGTTCCCGTTCATCAGCGAAGGTCAGACGGATAATTGAGAGGGTGGCAGGCATCATCATTGCCGCCCCAACCGCCAGCAGTGCACGAGCGGCGATAAGAATACCGGGGCTGGGCGAATAAGCCGCCAGCAATGACGCGGTACCAAAAACTACCAGACCAGAGATAAATAAAGGCTTATGGCCTAACTTATCGCCCAGTGTGCCCATGCCCAGCAGCAAACCGGAGGCAACCAGCGCATAAATATTAACAATCCATAGCTTATCCGATGCAGTGGCGTGCAAGTCATGGGTTAGCGTAGGGAGCGCGGTGTACAGCACCGTCATGTCGATAACAATCAGGAACAGGGCACTGGAAACAATGGCCAAAATCAGCCACTTTTTGGGTGATTGCATAGCAGGTTCTCTATCTTCGATTTTCGTTTTCATCTTCATCTGTAGGATAGCGCTACCCTTTTTAAAAAGGTATTTTAATCGGATGTTGATGTCATGAGATTAGTTTTTTTACCGAATTTATATTCGTGTCTGAATTTACGCGATTACGTCCTTGTTCTTTGGCTATGTACAATAATTTGTCGGCTTCTTTAAATGCGTTATGGAAATCTTCAATTTTTTCCAGATGAAAAAAACTTACACCTATACTGGTTGTGCATCGAACAACATGGCCATTTGAAATAGCTAATGAAGACCCTTCTATAATAGATCGTATTCTCTCTGCGATATCTAAGCAGTCATTTACTGAGAGGCCTTGCATTATTATTAAAAACTCTTCCCCTCCCCATCGGCATAGCAAGTCTTGAGGTCGGGTATATTGCTTAAGGGCTGTAGAAAACCCTCTGATGACATTATCGCCTATCGCATGTCCATAGGTGTCGTTAATTTTTTTAAAATGGTCAATATCAAGAACAAGTAGAGACATTATTTTATTCTCTCCATCACGCATGGAATTAATGATATTCATCATGTGTTGATTGAGTGAACGTCTATTTAACATGCCAGTTAGCGCATCATGGTTACTGATTAACTCTATTCTTTTTATGTTTTTTCTGTTTTTGTTAATAAAAAAAGAAGCGGTAAGTACGGTAATGATAATAACAGATGTATTGATTTTAAATAAGTAAGATAATTCGAGCAAATACTCTTTTTCTATTTTGTCATGAATGACTATTAATCTGTTTATATAAATGTAATTCAGTGCAATGCCAGTTGCAGCGCACATGATAATGATTTTGTTAAATGAGTGAGATAAAGAAAGGTAAAGTAATGGCAATATTGCCAATACACTTAGGGTGATATTTAAAGAAACGATGCAAAAAATAATAATGATAGAGTATAGTATAAAAAATGGTTTTTTGATGGTTTTTTTAATTGAATCCTTTGATATGTTAAGGATGTTTTTTACTTTCTTTGTTATGTTTAGAAATAAAAAAACGAAAATAATACCAGAGCTTAGTTCTTCACTAAACCACTTTCTTGAAAGAATAAAAACATTTTCATTAGTGGTTATTGCGGATAAATATAACCCATAAAATACCGCTGAAAAAATAGATCCTATAGAAATGGAAATAAATATAAAGAAAATATAGTTTTTACTTAATAGGCTATGCGACTTACCTCTTACCTTTAAAAGAGTTATTAATGTCATCCATGCGGTAATAAAAAAAACTGAGCTTACCGCGCAGTGAATGATTTTTTCAAAAAAAGATTGATTACTTTCAAGGTGAATTGCGGGTAGTAGCATGCCGAAAAAACCGACTATGCATAAAATAACACTATGCAATAATTTGTTTTTTGTGCTTTTATCTCGACTACGATAGCGTATAAGAAAGCAAAATAACAGAATGTCTGCTGGCCAGAATAGAGAGGTGTCATCAAGTAGCCTAAAAGACAAACCTAAGTAACTCATCATTAAGGTTGAACTGAAAATAATTAATAATTCATATGCGCGAATTTTCATTTTTTTTCCCGGTTAACCTATTTTACCCTGCGTCACTTTTGTAGCAGAATCATCATAAATTACTCTCTTATCTTACATCATTTTATGCATTTCTGACGCAAGGATGAAAAGTGAACTCAATATGTGAATTCACTTAATCATGGCCTTGTTCTGTCTTATCCCGATGAGACATTAATAGGAGTGGAAGGGGTGGGGATTACGCTCCCAGAAATACTTGAATATCCTCTTTATTCTTCAATATAAATAGCTGATCTTTATCATTATTTTCATTTATTAAACTGATGTGGAATCGGCTGAGCGTTTCATGTAAGCATGCCAGACGGCAGGATATATTCAACTCACCATGGGTCATACCATATTCCAGTTCTAACGCGCGCTGATGTGCCAGTGGTAGTTTATCGCTAGGGGCCAAAATTAACTGAAGATAGGTATGCCACGGATAATCGTTAGTGGGATCGACTGTCGAGGGCTCGATACCTTCAACGTTAAGGATTCGCGTAAGAATGAAGTCAGTAAACCGTTGCTCGATATGGCAGTAGGCACGCACTCGCCACCGTAATCCATCATTGCCTAAAGCGTGTGGGGAAATGAGCCGTGGCGAATTATCCATGGATGATGAGGATTGATAGCGGATGCTCACCGCCTTTTTTTCACGAATGGCCCTGACAATGACTTCAACAACCTGTTCATTGTAGGTGTTGAGCGGGACATGAATCCAACACACCTCTGGAGCAGACTCAATGAAGCTGGCGTCCGCTTCAAGGACACCCGTCTTCATTGCCAATAATTCCGCCAGATAGCGTTGGGCTGAATTCTGTGGGTAGACCGCAGAGAATGCTGGCGTAGCTGTGTAAGTTTTGGTGCGCCGATCGTAGATCAGATTATGGGGGGCGATCTCAAGATATTTAGCGATGTCGAGCGACGCCTGAGGGATCGATAGCCCAAAAAAAGACGTTAGATCTGTACGATTTATGTGCCCACTCCACCGTAACCGAAAGTCGATGAATTGAAGCCGACGCTCCAGCCCCCAACTGCGCCCTTTCACTGCTTGATCTGAACCTGTTACTGAAGTCTTAGTCATATGCGTATAAAAATTATATTGATAAAAAAACTATATGCATTATTATGCGCCAAACTGGCCTTAGCGTCTATCTCTGACTTTGAATCACGGGAGGGATAGCTGCATGCCGCGTTTAGACTCGATGAGAGGTGTTAAGTCATGAAACCAGCGTTCAACGATGTATTTGACCGTTATTCTGTCATCACTGGCGGGGAGATTCAGCGATGAGTGTTGTTCATTCTCATTCCAGCAGATTCAATCCAATATTATTTAACTTACTTAAATCATTCGTTTATTTTTCCATTTCTGTCGGTGTCGCGGCGGCAGAATCTCACTATGACACGTTAATTAGCACTGCCCGGCAGGGAGATATCTCCCCTGCGACATCATGGCTTGATGGGCAATCCAGAAATCGCGTACTGACCGCTGCCGAGGTGACCGACTGGCTGCTCATTAACGGTTGGGCGGGAAAGGATGCAGAAGTGATCCGGATTTGGAAAACCTATTCGCCAACGATGTCGCTGCCCGATCCGGCACTGAGAGCGGCGGCTAAGTCCTACCGTAATCTCCGTCAGTGGCAGTCGTCGGTGGAATTATGGCAGCGGGTTTTACAGCACACTCCACGGGATGATGATGCACGTAGTGGTTTGATACTGACCCTTGCCGATGCCGGGCAGACAAAAAGGTCGTTGGAACTTGCCACGTCTCGCGTTAAGCGCGAGCCAACGGCGCACCATTGGCGTGAATTAGCGTGGGTGCAGCGTATTGCGGGGAAACATACTGATTCCCTCTTTTCTATCATGCAAGCCATGCGCCATGCACCGCAGGATAAAACTCTGCTTTCTGATTACAGCGATATTCTTTCCCAGAATACGATTAGCGCCCCGGCGTTGAAAGCGTTGGAAGACGGCAAATTTCCTGTCTTCCAGACTGATGAAAGGCAACGCCCGCGAGAGCTGGAAGCGGCGGCGGAGTTGGTCCGTCTTGCGTTTATCACGTCCACAGCGGAAAACGAACGCTTCGTTATCGCGGATCGCGCTTTGGCCCGTTATGACAGCCTGATGAATCAATGGCGAACGCTTCCTTCGGCAAAAACCAGCTATCGCCACGCCCGAATTGATCGGCTAGGTGCGTTGCTCGTCCGCTATCGCATGGAAGAAATTATTTCGGAATACCAATCACTCCTCAAAGAGGGGGATATTCCCAGCTATGCGCGACGCTGGGTGGCTTCTGCCTATCTCTATTTGAAGCAGCCTGAAAAAGCAGAGCAGATTCTCCGTTCGGTAATACAAGAAGACCCTTCGCAACACTTTCAGATAATACGGAAAGGCGATTTTTTCTACAGCCTCCTGGAGGATGAGAAAGTTGAACAGGCCGTGCAGTTGTCAGTTCAGGCTGAAGAAAAAACGCCTTATAAGAAACAGGTTTATGGCTTGCCAACCTTCATACCTAACGACGATTGGGTTGACATCAAATACCTGCGAATACAGTCGCTGATTTCTCATAACGACCTTCCTGCGGCGCAACGGTTGGCGGAAAGTCTGGCTTTTAGTGGGCCAGGAAACCAAGCGCTGAGCATCAGCTTGGCCGGGGTTTATCTCAACAGAGGATGGCCGCGTCGTGCCGAAGTGCTATTAAAGCGAGTTGAGTTGTTGGAACCCAGATCGTTCCGATTGGAAACTTATCAAGGGCTCACGGCATTGGAATTGCAAGAGTGGCGTCAGCTTGATCAGTTGACCGACGATACGGTGGCTCGCTACCCGGATGATTTCTCTGTGAAACGATTAGCGCGTTTGCGTCAGGTTCATCACATGGCGGAGCTGCGTATTTCCGGCGTTCAGGGCCTCAAGTCTGACAGTCCAGTCAAGGGGATGAATGACACGGAGATTGATGCCGTGCTCTATAGCCCGCCGTTTTCCGACCATTGGCGAGTGTTCTCTGGGGGGGCTTTTAATCAAAGTGATTTCACTGAAGGACGGGCTATCCATCGCACTATTCGTGGCGGTGTGGAATTTACTAATCGCGACAATTGGGCTGAGGCTGAGTTTTCACACCGAAATTTTGGATTTGGCTCTGACATCGGTGCGCGTTTCTCCTATCGGCATGACATTAATGACGTTTGGCGTATCGGCCTTAATGCTGAGCGGCTAATGCGCAACACACCGCTACGGGCACTTAAGAATGGCGTAACGGCGAATGGCGGTGGGGGATATGTGCGTTGGCGGCAAAGTGAACGACGCTCATGGCAGGCAGATCTGTCGAGCGGCTGGTTCTCTGATGGCAACAGACGTCAGGAATACGCGCTGAGTGGGCAAGAGCGAGTCTTTTCATCTCCGTATTTAGCCCTGGATTTCACCCCGGCGATCGGTTTGGGGTCAAACAGCAAGCAGGCCGTTTCTTATTACAATCCGCAGAATTATGTGGCTGTGTTACCGGCCTTCACCCTCGATCACTTGCTTTACCGACATTACCAGACGGAGTGGCATCAAGAGATAAATGCTGGCGTAGGACGTTACTGGCAAAAAGGTGAATCCGCAGGGGCTATCACCACGCTCGGATACGGGCAAAGAGTCCGGTGGAATGACGTGCTGGATATGGGAGTGAGTGCCCAGTGGGATAAGCGGCCATACGACGGTAAGCGGGAGCAAAATTTGTCGTTGTCTTTTGATTTGAATTATCGGTTTTGAGGGGAAAGGTGATGTTATTTATACGATTACGAAATTTTGTGATGGTGCTTGGGGTGTTAATGATCGCCGCCTGCGCGCATCCCGTTGACGTGAAATATAGCTCGCCAGCAGAACGTCCTGTTTTAGTTAAGGAACTGCCGTGGAAAACTAATCAATATATTGTTATTGCCTATCACGATGTTGCGGATGAGGGGGCCGATCAACGTTTTATGGCGGTACGAACCAGTGCACTGAATGAACACTTTGTCTGGTTGAGGGAAAATGGTTACCACCCGGTATCCGTTGATGAGATTCTGGCTGCTGGCTCTGGGGGGAAACCGCTACCCGACAGAGCAGTGCTACTGACATTCGATGATGGTTATAGCAGTTTTTATCATCGCGTTTACCCTCTCTTGAAAGCCTATGGTTGGCCTGCGGTACTGGCACCCGTTGGGCGCTGGCTGGACACACCAGAAAACCAGCCGGTGGATTTTAGTGGCGTTCAAATCCCTCGCGATCATTTTCTTACCTGGCAGCAAGTCAGTGAAATGGCGCAATCTGGCCTGGTAGAAATTGGGGCGCATACCTATGACTTACATAAAGGGATCCAGGCAAACCCACAGGGGAATATGGAACCTGCCGCCGTCACTCGTCGCTATTTTCCAGAGAGTAAGCGATATGAAACGCGTGATGAGTATCGTCAACGTTTTGCGCATGATACGGATCTCATTACTCAAAGAATCGCTGACGCGACGGGGAAAAAGCCTCGCGTTTGGGTCTGGCCTTATGGTGCGGTAGGGGGGGATGCGCTAAACATTGTTAAGCAGCGCGGCTATCAGCTAGCGCTAACGCTTGGAAGTGGGCCTGCATCGGCTGACTCGCCGTATAACGTTCCTCGCATACTAATTAACAATAATCCAGATGTGCAACGGTTCGCGCTGTTGGTCAGCTATGCCCGCGAGCATGAGCGCATACGAGTGGCACATATCGATCTGGATTATGTTTATGACACCGATAAAGCTCAGCAGTCGCGTAATGTGGATGCATTAATTCAACGCATTGCCGACTTGCGTATTAATACCGTTTATCTTCAGGCTTTCTCCGACCCGAAGGGTGATGGCAATGTCCAGTCACTCTATTTTCCTAATCGCTGGATGCCTGTCCGAGAAGACTTATTCAATCATGTGGCCTGGCAGCTAGCCTCGCGGGCGCTTGTTCGCGTTTACGCCTGGATGCCGGTGTTGGCTTTTGATATGGATGATAAGACGTTGCAACGCGTTGAGCGGATCGATAGTGAGAGCGAGCAACGCAGTATCAACCCGAGTCAATATAGGCGTTTATCGTTATGGGATTCGAAAGCCAGGAGTCGAATTCTTGATATTTATGAGGATCTTTCCGCCTACACCATGTTTGGTGGCATTTTATTCCATGACGATGCTGTACTTGCAGAGGATGAAGATGCAAGCCATCAGGCTATACAGGCATACCAAGAGGCCGGATTCCCCGACACGATTGCCAACATTCGTCGAGACCCCCAGCTTACGGCACGCTGGACGCGGTTTAAAAGTAAAGCGTTAACGGACTTTACGCTTGAGCTGGCCGCTCGAGTGCATGAGATCCGAGGCCCGCAAGTCCAGACCGCGCGCAACATTTTCGCGCTCCCCATTATTGAGCCAGAGAGTGAAGCATGGTTCTCCCAAAATCTGGATGACTTCCTTGCCGCTTATGATTGGGTTGCCCCCATGGCGATGCCATTGATGGAAAACATCGCGCCCAGGGACAGCAATGTGTGGTTGGAAAAGTTGGTACAAGAAGTGGCCCGCCGCCCCGGCGCGCTGAATAAAACGGTATTTGAACTTCAGGCAAGGGAGTGGCGCGTCCCAGGAGAACTGTGGTTAGACACTACGCAATTGGTTAAATGGATGACCGTGTTGCAACTGAACGGTGCGCAAAATTACGGTTATTATCCGGATGATTTCCTTAATAATTCTCCTGAATTAGAGAGCATCCGCCCCATGATTTCATCAGAATGGTACCCACTGCCATGATAGAGCGAATTTTAGCTTTCTTAATCTTATGTCTGATGCTCGGTATCCCTTTTGGTGTGATGTTCTCTTTTACGGGGGATGTCATTCTAAACTTTACCTTTTTCTGGCCTTTGTTTATGTCTGGGCTATGGATAACGGGTGGGCTGTATTTCTGGTTTCACCATGAACGCCATTGGCGCTGGGGAGAGGGGGTGATACCCGATGAGCCAGCCGGACGTCCGTTAGTTTCTATCTTGATCCCCTGTTATAACGAGGGGCCTAACGTGTGCGAAACGATTGAAGCGGCATTAGCACAACGTTATACCCATATCGAGGTGATAGCGGTGAATGACGGCTCTAATGATGATACGGGAGAGGTGCTCGATCGGTTGGCGGATCAATATGACAAACTGCGAGTCATTCATCTTGCGCATAATCAGGGCAAAGCGTTGGCGCTGCAAACCGCGTGTGTAGCGGCCCAGAGCGATCTGCTGGTGTGTGTTGATGGCGATGCGCTTCTCGATCCCGATGCTGTCGCCTACTTGGTTAACCCATTAATCAATAACCCACGGGTCGGTGCAGTAACGGGAAACCCAAGGATAAGGACGCGCTCGACGCTGGTTGGCCGTATTCAGGTTGGCGAATTCTCCTCAATTATTGGTTTAATCAAACGTACACAGCGGGTTTACGGCAAAGTTTTCACGGTTTCTGGCGTCATCGCTGCTTTTCGTCGCAGTGCACTAGCAGAGGTTGGCTACTGGAGTACCGATATGATCACGGAAGATATTGATATCAGTTGGAAGCTGCAATTGCGCCATTGGACGATATTTTTTGAGCCAAGAGCGCTGTGTTGGATTCTGATGCCAGAAAAGCTCTCTGGCTTATGGAAGCAACGGCTGCGCTGGGCGCAAGGCGGTGCGGAAGTCTTTTTAAAAAACTTCCGTCATCTATGGTCATGGCGCTATCGCCGAATGTGGCCGTTGTTCCTCGAATATTCTATTTCAATATTATGGGCCTTCACCTATGCCATGAGTGTCTTATTGTATTTATTAGGTTTTTTAATAGAACTGCCTGATGGCATTCGGGTGGAAACGCTCTTTCCTCCCGCATTTACCGGCATGATGATCGGGGTTGTCTGTTTAATCCAGTTTGCGGTCAGTATGTTGATCGAACGACGTTATGAGAAAGACATTGGTAAATATCTGTTCTGGGTGATCTGGTATCCAATGGTGTATTGGACGTTGAGCCTTCTTACCAGCCTGGTCAGTTTTCCCAAAGTCATGCTACGTTCCCGTAAAAAACGCGCGCGTTGGGAAAGCCCCGATCGTGGTATTGAAAGAGGATAAATTATGCACTCACCTTTAATCATTTCTGAAAGACGTTGGTTGCCGCTCTTTATCGATTCTTTTCTGACGCTATGTGGATGGGGGATCTTTATTTGGTTGTTTTTCGAGGTGTTTATCGACACTTTCTTGAATAACGCTGCTCCCGAAGGGTCTTTCTTTACCTCAGAGGGTTGGGTGATCTCGATACATTTATGCATATTCCTGGTAAACGCATCGCTCTTAATTGCTTGGGGAAAACTGGAACAATATCGCTATCGTTCCAGAACAGAGCAAAGAACGCGTGCTGATGCACTTGATACCAAGCACGTTGCCAGAAGTTTTTCTTTACCGGATGGACTCGTTCAGGAATTGCATCGTAATAAGATCCAGCGTGTTTGGCATAATGATCATGGAACAATTATTGGTATCGACAGCTTATCGTCGTGACTGAATACACATGTTAGTTTTATGGCGGTTGATGACGAGAGCGGGAAAGCGCTTCTCTCTGATATCACCGCCTGTTTCTCAAACTCGGCGCTTCCTAGGCAAGAATGGTGGCTAAGGAAGCGCGCTGTTTAGCTGACAGTGGTTAACCTGACTGTTTTTCAACAAATGGTTGTGCTGCCAGAATGTCACCCAGATTCCCTTCAATCCACACCGCCAATTCTTTCACCCGCTTGCCAACCTCTTTGCCTAATGGCGTCAGGCTGTATTCCACATGTGGCGGGACAACCGGATAGGCTGTTCGCAGGACAAAACCATCACTTTCCAGCCATTGCAGGGTCTGTGCCAGCATGCGTTCACTCACGCCACCAATTCGTCGACGCAGTTGACTGAAGCGATGCGTATCATCAAGTAATGCAATGAGGATCAGTACACCCCAGCGGCTGGTTACGTGGTTAAGTATCTGGCGAGACGGGCATTTCTCGGCTAAGACATTGCCGGTTGGCAGAAGTGGGGGCAATAAATCTATCGGCGTTGAGTGTTGACTCACTATACTTACCTTTGTGTATGTACTTACTTAAAGTTAGTTTTGCCGATATTATGCCAGTCAGTTCTTGTTAATAAAAGACGGTTAATCAAAGACAGTTAATAAAAGGAGCTTGAGATGATTGCGATTACTGGTGCATCTGGCCAACTGGGCCGTTTAGTCATTGCACAACTGTTAGAGAAGGTTCCGGCGAGCGACATTGTGGCGCTGGTGCGTGATGTGAATAAAGTTGCCGATCTGTCTGCAAAAGGTGTGCAGGTGAAAGCGGCAGATTACAACCAGCCAGAGGCACTGGCTTCTGCGCTGCAAGGTGTGGATAACGTGCTGTTGATCTCCTCCAGTGAAGTGGGGCAACGTGCGGAGCAACATCGCAATGTGATCGAAGCCGCCGCGAAAGCTGGGGTAAAATTACTGGCCTACACCAGCTTATTGCACGCGGATAAATCGCCGTTAGCGCTGGCGGAAGAACACCGCCAAACCGAAGCGTTGCTGAAAAATTCTGGTTTACCGCATGTCCTGCTGCGTAACGGCTGGTATACCGAGAACTATGCGGCCAGCATCCCTGCGGCGTTGGAGCATGGCGTATTTATCGGCAGTGCGGGCGAAGGAAAAATTACGTCTGCAACCCGTGAAGATTTCGCTGCCGCCGCCGTTGCGGTACTGACGCAGGAAGGGCAAGCCGGCAAAGTTTACGAACTGGCCGGTGATGAGCCTTACACGTTGGCGGAATTGGCTGCGGAGATTAGCAAACAGTCTGGTAAATCTATCGGTTATCAAAACCTGTCTGAAGCGGAGTTCACTGCTGCGCTGGTTTCCGCTGGGCTACCTGATGTTTTCGCGCAGATTATTGCGGATTCAGACGTCGGTGCATCCAAAGGCGGTCTGTTTGATGATGGTAAACAACTAAGCCGTCTGATTGGTCGCCCAACGACGCCGCTGTCAGCGGTAGTGAAAGCGACGTTGAAATAAGTATCACGCTAGGCTCAGCATCAATGCTGAGCCTAGCGCATTTCCCTGTCAGAATATGCCCATCCTTAGTCGCACCTTTTGCTTATCAAGATGTTGGGGTGCTTTCTTGCACTTGATTGCTCACGCTTTGTTTCTTTTTGGCCGTCAGTAAATTGCCTACAGGCTGTTCAATGAATTGATAAAGCAACCAGCCAGCGATAAGGCTAACCGCTCCAGCGGCGATGATCAGCAGCCCTGCGTCTATCACATTGTATTGATTGCCATCAGTCCATTCATTTAGCAAGCGCAGTACCAAGAAATGAATCAGGTAAAAGCAGAAAGAAATGCTTCCTAACCATTGCATTGATTTCGCATGTAAAAATGAGCGCTTCTCCTGTAGGTCATTCACCGCAAGTGAGCCTATCAAGAATGTCAGCGGAATAAGCGTAATCAAATTAAAGCTAAGCAGGAATGGCATAAAAAGATCAATACAATATGTCAATGCGGTCAGTATTATGCTGGTGGTAACTGAAACGGGTATCCACTTCCCTTCCTGGATAATACGTGACAGTAACATACCAATAGTGAATTCAAAAATACGTGTTGGCGGGAAGGTATAGGAAAGCCACCATTGGATTTCACCAACGACGTGAGGCCAACCTTCAATCACCGGAACGGTGGGTAATAACGTATAGATTGCACCATTAACCGCGATTAAGGCGATATAGCATAATATTACGGACGTCCATAAAGATTCAGTCGGTATTTTTTTGACGATCTTGAGTAAGAATGGATAAATAATATAAAGAAAAACAATAACAGATAGGAACCAACTAGGGACATTTCCGCCAATATAAATATCACCTTGCGGTATCCATGTCTGTATCAATAATAAATTGGGTAACCAGACATCAACACGCCCAACACTTATTATTCCAGTAAAAATAAGTAGTATAATAATAAATATATTTACAGGGTATACCTTCGCGAATCGTTTCCTATAGAATTGAAGCGGGCTGCTAACTGATGGCGTTGACCAGTTCATGACAAAACCGCTCAGGATAAAAAAGAACGATACACTTACCCACCCAGCCTTACTGAGGATAAAAATGTAGGCTGCACCGATAGCGTCATCTGAGAACAGGTTTAACATATTCCCGCTCGATGTGTGAAAGAGATACACAAGAAGGGCAGCAATAATTCGAGTGCCGTTTAGAGAGGGTAAATTAGGTAGATACCCTTTGGGTGTTCTCTTTATAATAATATTATTCTGGTAATGGTGTGAATTATCCTTTTTTACGATGAGGTTACTATCCATTTATTGTCTCCTATTTAAACGCGATGCGAAAAATGAGGAAAGACATCTATCATAAATATATAAATAGGAAGCTATCTATATGTTAAAATGATTCTTTAAAATGACAAATGTAATAGTGAGAGGGCTAATTTTCCCATCTCTATCTTATTGTTGTGAATTATTTTATTGGAAAGAAAAATTAATTCTTGATTTAGTAATAACACAATAACTTTTTTTTTACAAAATGGTTTTTCAGATGACGTTTTACATATTTTTATTTAACCATCGCTTATCTATGATTTTCTTCTATGTTTTCAACATCTCCCTTTATCTGGTTCAATGTACCCTGCACAGAATGACTACACTGGATATCGACGTGTAACGGGCGAAAATATTGCCGCGTGGTTTTTACGCGCTATAGCAGATAAATCTAATGTCTATAGCGTGTCATGTTTATCCTACGGTCTTGATTCCACTAAGCTGGAAACCTTCTTTAAAATCCTGTCGGCATTGAATTTGGAACTTCGGTTTCTCCCAGAAATGCAAAGGTAACTGATAACGACGCCTTCTACTGCATCATCCTGGAAGGAAGAATGGTAATGACTGCGCTCGATGTTTACATGAACGGCTATCGGGAGGGGATTCCACCCAGCCGTTTGATCTGCTAGCTAAGGTGGGATAGGACAGTGTCGGGGCATTGCAACGGATACCGCAGGGCACACCCGTTCACGGTATAAAACAGATCGAATACAGAACCTTATCCGAGCAACAACGGTGTGTTGGGATCGCTACTTGCCAATACAAAAACTCGAAAAAATGCGGCCTAATAGGTCGTCAGAGGTGAATTCACCGGTGATTTCACTCAGTGCCTGCTGTGCCAGCCGCAGTTCTTCTGCCAGTAGTTCGCCAGCGTAGGCGCTCACCAACTGCTCTTTGCCCTGGATCAGATGCTGTGCTGCGAGTTCCAATGCTTGCAGATGACGGCGGCGTGCTAGGAAACCGCCTTCTGTGCTGCTGGTGAACCCCATGCTTTGCTTGAGATGGTCGCGCAGTGTGTCCACACCTTCACCCGTGCGGGCGGAAAGACGGATAAGTGAGTGAGTGTTCACATCTTTGATGCCAAGCGTTTCACCCGTCACGTCTGCTTTGTTGCGCACCACGGTAATCGGCAGCGTTTTTGGCAGGCGTGCCATAAATTCGGGCCAAATTTGCTCAGGCTCGGTCGCCTGCGTGGTGGTGCCGTCTACCATGAACAGCACACGATCGGCCTGTTCAATTTCCTGCCAGGCTCGCTCAATACCAATGCGTTCGACCTCGTCGCTGGCATCACGTAGTCCGGCAGTGTCGATGATATGCAGCGGCATACCATCGATATGGATGTGTTCACGCAATACGTCACGCGTGGTTCCTGCGATATCCGTCACAATCGCCGCTTCACGACCGGCTAACGCATTGAGTAAGCTGGATTTACCCGCATTAGGGCGACCCGCAATCACCACCTTCATCCCTTCACGCAGCAGGCTACCCTGATGCGCTTCGGCTCGGACGGCACCCAAATCGGCCATCACACCATTTAGCTGCACTTCAATTTTGCCATCGGAGAGAAAGTCGATCTCTTCGTCTGGGAAGTCGATGGCAGCCTCGACGTAGATTCGCAGGTGAGTAAGTGCTTCCACCAACTGATTTATACGGGTAGAAAATACGCCTTGTAGGGAGTTCAGCGCTGAGCGAGCGGCCTGTTCCGAGCTGGCGTCAATCAGGTCTGCGATGGCTTCTGCCTGCGCGAGATCGAGCTTGTCGTTCAGGAAGGCACGTTCAGAGAATTCGCCGGGACGCGCAATGCGCACGTTGGGCAGGGTCAGAATGCGTTGCAGGAGCAAATCAAGAATAACCGGGCCGCCGTGACCCTGAAGTTCCAGCACATCTTCACCGGTAAAGGAATTCGGGCCAGGGAACCAGAGGGCGATGCCCTGATCGAGCGTGGTGCCGTTGCTATCACGGAACGGCAAATAGTCGGCGTGACGAGGCTTGGGAAGCTTACCCAGAACGGCATGTGCTACTTCTGCGGCTGCCTGCCCTGAAACACGTAAAATACCCACACCTCCGCGTCCCGGTGGCGTGGCTTGGGCGACGATGGTATCGATATTACTCATGATGTTCTCTCTGCGTTGATGCCTGTCTGTCAGGCTATTTTACGTATCGTTAGGGGATAAAACAGCTTATAAAAAAATAAGGCGGTCAATGACCGCCTTACTCTTTCTATCGGCTAGCTATCAACCGGATTATTTTTTCTCGCGGCTATGCAGGCCACGTTTTTCCAGACCGCGGTAGATCAACTGCTGCTGGAGAATGGTAACCATGTTGCTGACGATGTAGTACATAACCAGACCTGACGGGAACCACAGGAAGAAGACGGTAAAGATGACCGGCATGTAAGTCATGATCTTCTGCTGCATTGGGTCGGTCACGGTGGTTGGTGACATCTTCTGGATGAAGAACATCGTCACGCCCATCAGGATCGGCAGAATGTAGTACGGGTCTTGTGCAGACAGGTCATGAATCCACAGCGCGAACGGCGCATGGCGCAGCTCTACGGAACCCATCAGCATGTAATACAGCGCCAGGAAGATTGGCATCTGAATCACCAGCGGCAAGCAGCCGCCCAGCGGGTTCACTTTCTCTGACTTGTACAGCGCCATCATTTCCTGACTCATGCGCTGTTTGTCATCACCAATACGCTCACGCATCGCCTGCAATTTAGGTTGCAGTAAGCGCATTTTCGCCATAGAAGTGTATTGCGCTTTCGTCAGCGGATACATCACACCGCGCACGATAAAGGTAATGGCAATGATGGAGAAGCCCCAGTTACCGATAAAACCGTGCAGGAATTTCAGCAGTTTAAACAGCGGCTGAGAAATAAACCACAGCCAGCCGTAATCCACCGTCAGATCCAGATGCGGTGCGACAGCCGCCATCTTGTCCTGAATTTCCGGACCGACCCACAGGGTAGCGTTCAGATTTTGCTGACTGCCAGCAGCAACCACAACCGGGGTAGCCTTGAAGCCAATCGCGGCCTGACCGTTGTCCTTACTGGTAAAGAACGTATTCGCGCCTGCCGTCGTCGGGATCCATGCGGTTGCGAAGTACTGTTGCAGCATCGCCACCCAGCCACTGTTCGTGGTGATGTTCAGGCCTTCGTCCATATCGCTGAAGCTGTACTTTTTGTACTTGTCTTCACTGGAAGAGAACGCCGCGCCACGGTAGGTGTGCAGAGCAAAGTTGCTGCTGCCGGTGTCGCGGTGCTTAGGCAAGTCGATGGACTGTTTTAACTGACCGTACAGCGTGATTTCCAGAGGCTGAGCGCTGGTGTTGTTGACGCTATAGTCAACGTTCAGTGCATAGTCGCCACGTTTCAGAACAAACGTTTTGGTGTAGATTACGCCGTCCGCTGCGGTGTACGTCATCGGAATGCGCAGTTCGCTCTGGCCATCTGCCAGCTCGAAGCTATCTTGTGTGGCAGTAAACAGCGGACGTGGGCCGTTAGCCGGGTTATCTGGGCCGTTTTTGCCGGTCAAACCGCTCTGAGCCTGATAAACAAACGCTGGTGTGGTTTCCAGCAGATGGAAAGCTTTATCTGAACCCAATGTGTCCGGGTAAGCCAGCAGATGCGCTTGTTCGACATCGCCGCCACGCGTGTTGATGGTCAGCGACAGCACATCGGTTTTCACCGTGATCAGTTTGCCTTGACCGCTAGCGGGTACGCCCTGGTTGGTAGCATCACCGGTCACTGCGTTCGTCGCCTGCTGTATGGCCTGCGTGGTTGCTGGCGGATTTTTATCCGTTTCCCAAGCCTGCCAAAGCATAAAGGTTACGAATAGCAGAGCGATGAGAAGAAGATTGCGTTGCGAATCCATCGTTAATGTTCTCTGTTATTGTCGGTTTTTGGCGGTACGGGATCATCACCACCAGGGTTCAAAGGATGGCATTTTAATACGCGTTTAAGCGTCAACCAACAGCCTTTTATCATGCCGAACCTGCGTATTGCTTCAATACCGTATTGCGAACACGTTGGCCGGAACCGGCAATGTGGTCCGAGTAACGGGCTGATAACGAGTTGATAACCGCGTATCAACCCGATCAGCAGTCGGGAGCCAAACGACAGTGTCGACGCCATAGTTTTTCCAATGCTTCCGTCAGAGTGCGGTTATCCAGTTCAGACACCCCCTTTTTCACGAGCACCACAAAATCCATTGAAGGCAATGAATGTTGATGCAGGCGAAAGCTTTCGCGCGTCAGGCGTTTAATCCGATTGCGTTCATGAGCACGTTTTACATGCTTTTTGGCGACGGTAAGACCGATGCGGGGATGCCCCAGCGAGTTCAGGCGGCCGAGGATGGTAATTTGCGGCGTGCCAGCCCGTTGCGGCTGCTGGAAGACGAAAGTGAAATGACTGGGAGTTAACAAACGTAACTCCCTGGGAAATGCTAGCTTAACCACTCGGTGGGTTAGCTTTTATTACTTAGAAACAGACAGACGAGTACGGCCTTTCGCACGACGGCGGGCCAGAACTTGACGACCATTTTTGGTGGCCATACGAGCACGGAAACCATGGCTACGGTTACGCTTCAATACGGACGGTTGGAAAGTGCGTTTCATGGCGATTTCTACCTAAACTTGGAAAATTATAACTTCACAGTAAACGCGTTTGGCTGTTCGGCGTGAAAATGACCGACGCCTCAATCGCATATCACAGCTATATAACGGAAAGAGGCAGGATTGTAATAATTGTACAGTCCTGAGTCAATTAACATCACACTTAACACGCCAGCCATTCCCAGTATTTTTGGAATTTCTGTCTGCCAGAGCACAGAAACGGCGTAGACGCGCGGGCAGGGAATTATACGGACTCTATTGTAAAGTGCAAGGATCGTCCAACGATCTGTTCCGCAAGATCATGATCGATATCACCGTAACGATCGTGTCTCCAAGGGTATGCTTGGATGCTCTTTATAGAGGGCGAGTAAAAGGCGCACTAGCCGCCCTTCTGGCGTGTTGTGGGGAGTCGCGATAAGAATAGCCTGTGGATAAAAAGGATCGAAACTGTGCAGAAGGGGAAGATCTCTTTGCCGGATTAGGTTATGATCCACGGTTCCATTAGCGATCCTTTTGACGGGATCGTCGGAATAAATCGCCACGCTGCGTGGTGTGTCTGCTGTCTGCATTGTAAATGAAGCAATCGTGGATGACGCAGGTGCCAAAAAATCATGAGTCACATAAATAACGTCTTATTCTTTTCTTTTTGATCGTTCTTGTTCGAGTGGAGTCCGCCGTGTCACTTTCGCTTTGGCAGCAGTGTCTTGCCCGTTTGCAGGATGAGTTACCTGCCACAGAATTCAGTATGTGGATACGCCCGTTGCAGGCGGAGCTGGGTGATAACACTCTGGCGCTCTACGCCCCCAACCGCTTTGTGCTGGATTGGGTTCGTGATAAATATTTAAATAATATCAATATCCTGCTGAATGATTTTTGCGGGATGGATGCCCCTTTACTGCGTTTTGAAGTGGGGAGTAAACCACTGGTTCAGGCTGTCAGCCAGCCCGCGCAGTCGCACCACAATCCTGTCAGCGTTGCGCGGCAACAGCCAGTCCGCGCGGCACCGGTACGTCCAAGCTGGGATAACTCGCCAGTACAGGCAGAGCATACCTACCGTTCCAATGTGAACCCGAAACATACGTTTGATAACTTCGTTGAGGGTAAATCGAACCAGTTAGCCCGCGCAGCAGCACGTCAGGTGGCTGACAACCCAGGTGGTGCGTATAACCCGTTGTTCCTTTATGGCGGCACTGGCTTGGGTAAAACGCACTTATTGCACGCGGTGGGGAATGGCATCATTGCCCGCAAACCTAACGCGAAGGTGGTCTACATGCACTCCGAGCGTTTCGTGCAGGATATGGTGAAAGCGTTGCAGAACAATGCGATTGAAGAGTTTAAACGCTACTACCGCTCTGTTGACGCGTTGCTGATCGATGATATTCAATTCTTTGCTAATAAAGAGCGTTCGCAGGAAGAGTTCTTTCATACCTTCAACGCGCTGCTGGAAGGCAACCAGCAAATCATCCTGACGTCTGACCGCTACCCGAAAGAGATCAACGGCGTGGAAGATCGCCTGAAATCCCGCTTCGGTTGGGGGTTAACGGTCGCGATTGAACCGCCAGAGTTGGAAACCCGCGTGGCGATCCTGATGAAAAAGGCAGATGAAAATGACATTCGCCTGCCTGGTGAAGTCGCATTCTTTATTGCCAAACGCCTGCGTTCTAATGTGCGTGAGCTGGAAGGCGCACTGAACCGTGTTATCGCGAATGCCAATTTTACTGGCCGCTCGATCACCATCGATTTTGTGCGTGAGGCGCTGCGCGATCTGCTGGCGTTGCAGGAAAAACTGGTTACTATCGACAATATTCAAAAGACCGTGGCCGAATACTATAAAATCAAGGTAGCCGACCTACTGTCTAAACGTCGTTCCCGCTCGGTGGCGCGTCCGCGCCAGATGGCGATGGCGTTGGCGAAAGAACTGACGAATCACAGCCTGCCGGAAATCGGCGATGCCTTTGGCGGGCGAGATCATACGACGGTATTGCATGCCTGCAGGAAAATTGAGCAGTTGCGTGAAGAAAGCCACGACATCAAAGAAGATTTTTCCAATTTAATCAGAACACTATCGTCATAACACTATGAAATTTATTGTTGAACGCGAACGTCTGTTAAAGCCATTACAACAGGTCAGCAGCCCGCTGGGTGGTCGACCGACTTTACCGATTCTGGGCAACTTGCTGATTCAGGTGACGGAAGGCGCGTTGTCGCTAACCGGTACCGATCTGGAAATGGAGATGGTGGCGAAAGTGGCGCTGACGCAGCCGCATGAGCCGGGTGCTACGACCGTTCCTGCCCGTAAACTGTTTGATATTTGCCGGGGCCTGCCAGAAGGCGCAGAGATCACCATCATGCTGGATGGCGATCGTATGCTGGTGCGCTCTGGGCGCAGCCGCTTCTCGCTGTCCACGTTACCTGCGGCAGATTTTCCTAATCTGGACGACTGGCAGAGCGAGGTTGAATTTTCTCTGCCACAGGCGACGATGAAGCGTTTGATCGAAGCGACGCAGTTTTCGATGGCGCATCAGGACGTTCGCTACTACCTCAACGGCATGCTGTTTGAAACCGAAGGCGAAGAGCTGCGCACGGTTGCGACCGATGGTCACCGTCTGGCGGTTTGTTCGATGCCGGTTGGGCAATCTTTGCCCTCACATTCAGTGATTGTGCCGCGTAAAGGCGTCATGGAGTTGGTGCGTTTGCTGGATGGTGGTGATACGCCGCTGCAACTGCAAATTGGCAGCAACAATATTCGTGCGCATGTTGGTGACTTTATTTTCACGTCGAAGCTGGTGGATGGTCGCTTCCCGGATTATCGCCGCGTATTGCCGAAGAACCCGGATAAAACGCTGGAAGCCAGTTGCGACCTGCTCAAGCAGGCGTTCTCCCGTGCAGCGATTTTGTCGAATGAAAAATTCCGCGGCGTTCGCCTGCATCTGATTCAGAATCAGCTCAAAATCACCGCTAACAACCCAGAGCAGGAAGAAGCGGAAGAGATTCTGGATGTGCAGTATGACGGCACCGAGATGGAGATCGGCTTTAACGTTAGCTACGTACTGGATGTGCTGAACGCGCTGAAGTGCGAAGGTGTGCGTTTGTTGCTGACCGATTCCGTTTCCAGCGTGCAGATCGAAGATAGCGCCAGCCGAGCGGCGGCTTATGTTGTCATGCCAATGCGGTTGTAGAATTATCGGGCAAGTTTACTTGCCCTCCCATATAAGATATCTGCAACATGGCCCTCACTCGTCTTCTCATTAAAGATTTCCGTAATATCGAGGCGGCCGATCTGGCGCTGGTTCCTGGCTTTAATTTTTTGGTCGGTGCCAACGGCAGCGGTAAAACCAGCGTGCTGGAAGCGATTTATACGCTAGGGCACGGGCGGGCGTTTCGTAGCATCCAGGCCGGACGTGTGATTCGTCACGACCAGCCGGAATTTGTGCTGCATGGCCGGATTGACGGCACGGAAACGGAGCGATCCGTCGGGTTAAGCAAAAACCGTCAGGGCGATAGCAAGGTGCGGATTGACGGCAGCGATGGCCATAAAGTCGCTGAGCTGGCGCAACTGCTGCCGATACAGTTGATCACCCCGGAGGGGTTTACCCTGCTCAACGGCGGACCGAAATTTCGGCGCGCCTTTCTCGACTGGGGCTGTTTCCATCATGAACCCGGCTTTCTTGCGGCCTGGAGCAACATGAAACGCCTGCTGCGCCAGCGAAATGCGGCGCTGCGTCAGGTGAGTCATTACGGGCAGCTCAGAGCCTGGGATCAGGAGCTGGTGCCGCTGGCGGAGCGTATTAGCGAATGGCGCGCACAGTACAGCGCAGGGATTGCCAGTGACATTGCCGCGACCTGTACGCAATTTTTGCCTGAATTTTCTCTCAGTTTCTCTTTCCAGCGTGGCTGGGATAAAGAAAGTGAGTATGCAGAGCTGCTGGAACGGCAGTTCGAACGTGACCGTATGTTAGGTTATACGGCGCTGGGGCCGCATAAAGCCGACTTCCGCATCCGTGCTAGCGGCGTGGCGGTCGAGGATATGCTGTCTCGTGGCCAACTCAAGCTGCTGATGTGTGCCTTGAGGCTGGTGCAGGGTGAGTTTCTCACCCGTCAGAATGGGCTGCGCTGCCTGTATCTGATTGATGATTTTGCTTCCGAACTGGATAGTACCCGCCGCCGTTTGCTGGCTGAACGGTTAAAAGCCACCCATGCGCAGGTGTTTGTCAGTGCGGTTAGCGCTGAACAGATAGAAGACATGGTTGGTGAAAAGGGCAAGATGTTCCGCGTAGAACAGGGTAAAATAACGGTTCAATCACAGGACTAAAATGAGCGAGAAACGTTGATGTCGAATTCTTATGACTCCTCAAGTATCAAGGTATTGAAAGGGCTGGATGCGGTACGTAAACGCCCAGGTATGTATATCGGCGATACGGACGACGGTACCGGCCTGCATCACATGGTATTCGAGGTTGTGGACAACGCTATCGACGAAGCACTCGCTGGCTATTGTAAAGACATTATCATCACCATCCATGCCGATAATTCGGTATCGGTGCAGGATGATGGCCGTGGTATTCCGACCGGCATTCATGAAGAAGAAGGGATCTCCGCTGCTGAAGTTATCATGACCGTGCTGCATGCGGGCGGTAAGTTCGATGATAACTCGTATAAAGTCTCCGGCGGCCTGCACGGCGTAGGGGTTTCCGTGGTTAACGCCCTGTCGGAAAAACTGAAACTGGTTATCCACCGCGAAGGGAAACTTCACGAACAAACCTACAAACACGGTGTAGCGCAGGCTCCGCTGGCGGTCACAGGCGAGACCAACAGAACCGGCACGACGGTGCGCTTCTGGCCGAGCCACGAGACGTTCACCAATGTGGTGGAATTCGAGTATGAAATTCTGGCTAAGCGTCTGCGCGAACTGTCGTTCCTGAACTCTGGCGTCTCTATCCGCCTGATCGACGAGCGTGAAAAAGATAAAGCTGATCATTACCATTATGATGGCGGCATCAAGGCATTCGTTGATTACCTGAACCGTAACAAGACGCCAATCCACCCGAACGTGTTTTATTTCTCAACGGTGAAAGATGACATCGGTGTGGAAGTGGCGTTGCAGTGGAACGATGGTTTCCAGGAAAATATTTACTGCTTTACCAACAACATTCCTCAGCGTGACGGTGGTACACACCTGGCCGGTTTCCGTGCCGCAATGACCCGTACCCTGAATACCTACATGGATAAAGAAGGCTACAGCAAAAAAGCCAAAGTTAGCGCTACCGGTGACGATGCGCGTGAAGGGTTGATTGCTGTGGTTTCAGTGAAAGTGCCCGATCCGAAGTTTTCCTCGCAGACCAAAGACAAGCTGGTTTCTTCCGAAGTGAAAACCGCCGTCGAATCGCTGATGAACGAGAAGCTGGTGGATTACCTGATGGAGAACCCGTCAGACGCCAAAATCGTGGTCGGAAAAATTATTGATGCTGCACGTGCTCGTGAAGCGGCGCGTAAAGCGCGTGACATGACGCGTCGTAAAGGTGCGCTCGATCTGGCTGGTTTGCCGGGTAAATTGGCGGACTGTCAGGAACGCGACCCAGCGCTGTCTGAACTGTACCTGGTGGAAGGGGACTCAGCGGGCGGCTCTGCTAAGCAGGGACGTAACCGTAAGAACCAGGCGATCCTGCCGCTGAAGGGTAAAATCCTGAACGTTGAGAAGGCGCGTTTTGACAAGATGCTTTCCTCGCAGGAAGTGGCGACGCTGATCACCGCGCTGGGCTGCGGCATTGGCCGTGATGAGTACAACCCAGACAAACTGCGCTATCACAACATCATCATCATGACCGATGCTGACGTCGATGGTTCGCACATCCGTACTCTGCTGTTGACCTTCTTCTATCGTCAACTGCCTGAAATTGTTGAGCGTGGCCACGTGTATATCGCACAGCCGCCGCTGTACAAGGTGAAAAAAGGCAAGCAGGAACAGTACATCAAAGATGATGAAGCGATGGATCAGTACCAGATCGCACTGGCGCTGGACGGCGCGACGTTGCACACCAATGCACAGGCTCCTGCGCTGGCGGGTGAACCGCTGGAGAAACTGGTTTCTGAACACTACGCCGTACAGAAGATGATTGGCCGTATGGAGCGTCGCTTCCCGCGTGCGTTTTTAAACCGTCTGATCTATCAGCCTACGCTGCTCGAAGCTGATTTGAGTGAGCGTGAAAAAGTGCAGGCGTGGGCGGAATCGCTGGTTAGCGGCTTGAACGCCAACGAAGTGCACGGCAGTACCTACAGCTTTGTGGTTCACCACGATGAAGAGCGCGGCGTGTTTGAGCCGGCACTGCGCGTGCGAACGCACGGTGTGGATACCGATTATCCGCTGGGCACTGGCTTTGTGGCGGGTGGTGAATATCGCAAGCTGAATCAACTGGGCGAAAAACTGCGTGGCTTGATTGAAGAAGATGCGTATATCGAACGTGGCGAGCGTCGTCAGCCAGTGGCAAGCTTTGAACAGGCGCTGGAATGGCTGGTGAAAGAGTCTCGTCGTGGTCTGAGCGTGCAGCGTTATAAAGGTCTGGGCGAAATGAACCCTGACCAACTGTGGGAAACCACGATGGACCCAACCAGCCGCCGCATGCTGCGCGTGACGGTGAAAGATGCCATTGCTGCCGATGAGCTGTTTACGACTCTGATGGGTGATGCCGTTGAACCGCGCCGTGCGTTTATCGAAGAGAACGCCCTGAAGGCGATGAACATCGATATCTGATTCGGCCTACGTTGTTATCGTTATCTGAGCCAGCCCCCTGCGGAGCTGGCTTTTTTATGGCGAGCTTCCTGCCCGCCACCCTTTGGGCCGTCGCGAGCGACGTTGAAAAACGTTCCCTACGTTTTTTTATGCCTTTTATCAGGCCAACGCACGTCGTTTGGCGCTGCGCATTTCCTGTAGCAGCGTGATGAAAGCGGTGATCAGCATAAAGATGACGGCAGACCAGAAAATCGCGTGAGGGTGACCGTGATCCAGCATCCAGCCGAACAGCACTGGCCCTGCGGCTCCGCCCAGATTAAAGCCTGTGGAAACAATACCAAATACCCGACCTTCCGCTCCCGGCGGCGAGGCGGCGCGCACTAGCATATCCCGAGATGGAGCGATCATCCCGGAGAGGAAGCCCGCGGCAGCCAGCAACGGCACTAGCACGATGGTAGGTAAAGAGTACATGGCAACGATACTGACCAGCACGGCGGTGAGAGCCAGCGCCGCCGTCGCCACCAGCCCGTGGCGTTTGGTTTTATCCGCCAGTGAACCGCCAGCCAATACGCCAAAGGCGCTGGCGAACAGAAACGCGGTAAGCGCCACGTTAGCCTGTGAAAGCGACAAATCGTAGCCCGTGACTAACGCTGTAACCGAGAAGTTCTGGATCGAGCCCGTACTTAAATTCAGCAACAGGAACAAAATCAGCAGCGCCAAAATCGGCAACGTGAAAACAGATGCACGCGATTTGCCCGGCTGGGTGCTCGTTGCTGCCGCAGATTTCACCCGGCTGGGTTCATCACGATCGGCTAGAAGCAGTGGGATCGTCAGCAAACCGATGACGCCAGAAACGATGAATGCGCTGCTGATACCAGAAAAAGCGGCAACGGACAGCAAAATTCCGGGGGCAATGGCCGTGCCCAGAAAGCCGGAGAACGTATGTACCGAGAAGGCGCGGCCCATGCGTTTTTCATCAATTCCGCGCGACAGTAAAGCGTAATCCGCCGGATGGTAAACGGCGTTTGCCACACCCGCTAGCCCCATCGCGGCGACCAGCCAGACGTAGCTGCTTGAAAAACCGAGCGAAAGAAAACAGAGGCTTCCAAGCGTGATCCCTGCGGTTAACGTGCGGCGTGCGCCAATGCGATCCACCATAAAACCAATTGGCGTCTGCACGCAGGCGGAGACAATGTTGAATACGCTAAGTGCAAACCCGAGTTCAACAAAGCTGATATCGCGCTGGGCTGACAGCAGCGGAATGAGCGCGGGCAGCACCATCATATGGAAGTGACTCACCAGGTGAGCGGATGAGATTTGCGCCAGTAGCGGTAGTTTTATGAGTTTCATGTTGTTTTTGCAGCTTACAGGTCTGTTGATTTTATTATCGTGAGAGCTGGCGCAGGAACAGGGCGTCACTCCCTGGTAAATGGATCACAAGGTTAACATATTACTGATTTCATTCATGCCTAACTGAAGCCAACGTCACATTCATTCGAGGATTGCTGCCCGCGCTGGGAATAACTCACAGGCTGCTGTCAGCCTGTGAGGATGATTGGTTGTGAAATACGTTGGTTACGAGAGCTTGAATACCAGCACGGTTTGCGCGAGTTGTCTGGCCTGTTCTTCCAGCGACGCGGCAGCAGCAGTCGCTTCCTGCACCAGCGCGGCGTTTTGTTGGGTGACGCCGTCCATCTCGTGAACCGCCTGCGTGACCTGACTGATACCGCGAGATTGTTCGTCCGATGCCGAGACGATCTCATCCATGATGTCTTTTACTGAGGTTACGGCATGCAGCATGTCCTGCATGGTTGAACCTGCGCTCTGAACCAGCGTGACGCCGCTATCGACGCGGCTGGCGGACTCCGTAATTAACGCGGTGATATCTTTTACGGCACTGGCGCTGCGCTGCGCGAGGTTACGCACCTCGTTGGCAACGACCGCGAAACCGCGCCCTTGTTCGCCCGCCCTGGCGGCTTCTACCGCCGCGTTGAGTGCCAGAATATTGGTCTGGAATGCGATGCTGCTGATGATGCTGGTAATGTCGGCAATTTTCTTCGAACTGTCGTCGATCTCACTCATGATGTGGACAACCTGACCGACTATTTTGTCGCCTTTCTGAGCGATGTGCGCGGCATTTTGCGCCAGTGTTGTCGCGTTGTGGGCGTTATCCGCATTCTGTTTCACCGTCGCCGTAATCTGCTCCATGCTGGCGGCGGTTTCTTCCAGCGCTGCGGCCTGTTGCTCGGTACGAGAAGCCAGATCGATGTTGCCTGCTGCAATCTCTGTCGCACCGTGGCTGACGGATTCGCTGGTATTAATCAACTGTTCGGCAATATCTCTCAACTGCGTCTGCATGGCGTTCATAGCGTAGAAAATACTGCTGTCGTCCTTCGGCTGTACGGGGATGGACTGCGTTAAATTTCCCTGCGCGACGGACAAGGCGATCTGCGCTGCCTGAGCGGGTTCACCACCGATAGGGCGGGCGATCTTGCGGTTAAAGATGATGCCCAACACACCGGAAACCACCACGATACTCAGCACCATAAGCAGTAGCGCCATGTTGCGCTGCTGTGCGGTTTCCGCCATCACCACATTGACGGGGGCGGACAGGCCGAGCATCCAGGGCGTACCGGTATTGCCGATGTTTACCGGCACATACATGTTAAACGCGGGCGTGTTCAACACGGCATTGTCACGCTCGATCTGATACGGCTGACCGGTGGTGACATGCTCAAGCAGCGTCGCGTCGTTTTCAATTTTTTTAGTTATCCGCGCTTTGTCGGGATGAGAAATATAGGCGCCAGTATGGGACAGTAACTGCGCGTAGCCCGTGCCTTGATAGGGCTTGATGTGATTGGTGAGCTGTTGCAGCGTATCCAGCGAAAAATCCGCAGTGACGGAACCATAGAACTTATTGTTGATGATGATGGGCACGGCAATGGAAGTCAGCAACACATCGACGCCGTTGTAAGGGTAGCTGTACGGTTCCAGAATCACTTCTTTCTGAAGTTTCTTCGGCAGCAAGTAGTAATCGCCGCTGCCCGGTGTTTCATAATCCACCAGATTATGCAGAGCAACGTTGCCCGCGGTATCGCGGTCGACATAACGGACAAAGCGACCTTGCGGGTCCTGATCGGGTTGACCAATGTACTCCCGATCTTTGCCGTCAAACGCATCAGGCTCCCATGCCAGCGACATGGAAAGGAAATCGGGGTGACTCTTCAGCGCATTCTTCAGCAGCGTCTCTGCGGTTTTCCGATCGGCGTTACCTGCTTCTTGCAGGCTGACAACGCTCTGTACCAGATTACGTGCTGCATGGAGTGCGACATCCAGCTTTTGCTGAATAAGATAGCTGTTGGTATACGCGGTTTGCTCAAGATACTGCTGGGCGATGGTTTTTTGCTGCTGACCGGATTGCCAGATCAACAGACCGATAGTGAGAATAAAGCCGAGTGCGATAGTGGTGACGCCGGCGAGTAACATCAATGTACGTGTGCTGAGCTTTCTTTTTGACGCGGTTGGCGAGGTGTGAATGGATGGGTTGCTGTGGTGAACCGGTAACAGTGTTGTAGACATATGCGTAATATCCCCTGGGATATAAGCGCCGATACCCGTCATACTTCAAGCTGCATGTGCATCGTTCAAAACGCTAACGTTTTGTCCCGCACTCGAATTATTTAGGGTATATAGGTGCTTTTTTATAAAAAGAATCAATCGATTGTCTTCCTTTCTGTTTTTGGGGCATTCCCTTGCGCGATTCGTCATTATTTGTGATGTAAATCACAAATAAGTTATCGGCGAGAAACAATATGTCTTTAGGTTTTTCACAAAAATGTCACAAATCAGCGAGGCATAAATTTGTATCGCTGCGAACGGACAGAACAGTGAGGCATGGTGCCTCACCGCGTGAGCGAGGATTAGGCGGCAGGGCCTTTGCGAACGGAATCGCGGATGATTAATGTGCCTTTGAAGGCGGGTGCAGGTACGACGGTTTCCCCCTCTAACCGACATAGCAGTTTCTCAAGGGTATAGTTGATCATCTCGGCGACGGGCACGTGCACGGTAGTGAGAGGCGGGTAGAACCATGATGCCATGGGTAAATCGTCGAACCCCAGCAGTGAAACATCCTGTGGGATTGCGAGGCCGTGCTCACGCAGCGCTTTCGCCGCACCAATCGCCATGTCGTCATTGCTGGCAACCAGCGCGCTGAAGGCGGCAGCTCGTTGAAGCAGCGCCTTTGCCGCCGCATAACCGCTGTCATGGGTCCAGTCGCCTGGTGCCACCAGCCTGTCATCACAGGGAATTCCGTTGTCTACTAACGCCTGTCGATAGCCTGCCAGCCTGCTTGTACCGGTGGGGGAGTTTGACGATCCGCAGATAAACGCGATATCACGGTGACCCTGCGCAATCAGGTAATTGACGGCATCATGGCTGTGTTGCTGGTGATCGGTGCAGATACCGTTATCACTGTGCTGATGCAGTGTACGATTCACGACCATGATCGGCTGTTCATGCTGTTCGATAATGCTTTCCAGCGCCTCGATAGACAGAAAGCGCGGATAGATAATGACGGCATCGCAGCGTAAATCGAGTAGGAATTGGATCGCTTCCCGTTCTTCTTCAGCGCTGTGTTTGCCATCCGCCATGATGAGTTGACGGCCGTATTTTTCCGTCATGGTTGCCGTTTGGAACAGTAATTCACTGAAGTAGGGGCCGCTGTACAGCGTGTTGGTCACGACCAAACCAATGATTTGCGATTTGCTCGTGGCGAGCTGGCGAGCCAGCAGGTTGGGCCGATAACCAATCTCTTCAATGGCCTGGAATACCCGATCCCGCGTGGTTTTGCTGACGTAATTATTCCCCGTTAGCACGCGTGATACGGTGGCCTTAGAGACACCGGCTTTTTTTGCGACATCGAGCATGGTTACCATCGTACTTTCCCGTTCTCCTTTTGCACCGCTTTATCTCGTCATTATAGGGATATTTCCTCTCTTTTTATCATCAATGGTGAGTATAGGGATAAAAATATGCCCCGGTTGCGCTATTTATGATCGCCTTCAAAAAATAGTAAAAACAATATGAAACCGGTTGCATATTATTTTATGTATTGCTTGAATAATAAAAAAACGGACGGTGAGGTGCAGTATGAATAAGATTTTACTCTGTTGCGCAGCAGGAATGTCTACCAGCATGCTGGTACAGCGAATGGAAAAGGTCGCCGAGAAAAAAGCGATCGCTGTTGAGATAAAAGCCGTGGGTTTTGAAGAGTTTAATGAATTGATTGATGAATATGACTGTTGCCTTTTGGGACCGCAAATCAAATATAAACTGCCTGAATTCAAAGCGATAGCTGATGAAAAAGAGAAACCAATCGCGGTTATTAATATGGTTGATTACGGCATGATGAATGGGGAAAAAGTCCTTAACGATGCCTTGGCGATGATTGCGTAGCATAGCGGGAGGAATAATGAGTAAATTAACCGAGTCATTATTCAGCGTTATCGAAAATCGTATTAGCCCGATTGCAGCAAAACTCTCCAGTCAGCGTCACGTTGTGGCAATTAAGGATGGGTTCATTGCCTCCATGCCCTTTTTAATTGTCGGCTCTTTTATGATGCTATTTGCCCATCCGCCTTTTAGCCCGACGAGTGAATGGGCTTTCGCGCAGTGGTGGCTGGGAATGGTGGAACGCCACAGCGAACAGATCATGATGCCCTACAATATGACGATGGGCATTATGGCGGTGTATATCACCAGCGCCATCGCTTATAACCTGGCGCAGAGCTATAAAATGAACGGTTTTATGGCCGCCAGTTTAGCGCTGATGTCGTTTATGGTGGTGGCCGCGCCGCAAATCGACAAAAGCCTGCCGGTCGGGTCGCTGGGCGGTGAGGGGATTTTCACTGCAATTATCGTGGCGATCTATTCGACGGAGCTGATGCATTTTTTGCAGAAGCATAATATTGGTATTCGCCTGCCGGAGCAGGTGCCGCCGAAAATCCGCCAGTCTTTTGATTTACTGATCCCGATTCTTGCCATCTTCCTGACGCTTTTCCCGCTTAGCCTGTTTATGCAGAGTCAGTTCGGTATGCTGTTACCGCAGGCGATCATGGCGATGTTTGCGCCGATTATCTCAGCATCCGACTCGCTTCCCGCCATCCTGATCGCGGTGCTGCTCTGTCATCTGCTGTGGTTTGCCGGGATCCACGGTGCCGTTATTGTCGGCGGTATTTTACAGGCGTTCTGGCTGACCAACTTAGGGATCAATCAGGAAGCGTTTAACGCGGGTGCACCGATCACCAAAATTTTTATTGAACCCTTCTGGCAGTTCTTCATTACGGTGGGGGGATCGGGGGCGACCATGGGGCTGGTCTTTCTCTATCTGCGCAGCCGTTCTGCCCATCTGCGCGCCATCGGCAAATTGGCCGTGGTGCCAAGCATGTTCAACATCAATGAACCGGTGATTTTTGGTTCACCTATCGTGATGAACCCGCTGATGTTTATCCCGTTTATTACCGCGCCGTTGGTGAACGCTACCCTTGCCTATATCGCGTTAAAAACCGATTTGGTGCATCGCGTGATTTCTCTCGCCCCCTGGACAACGCCGGGCCCGATTGGTGCAGCCTGGTCTACGGGGTGGGACTGGCGGGCGGTGGTGCTGGTGGGGGTGCTGATTATCGTGTCGTCCTTAATTTATTACCCCTTCTTCAAAATGTATGAACGTCAACTGATCGCACAGGAAGTTGGTACAGCAGAGGAGGTCGTGAGTGATGCTCGATGAAACCATTCTTGATGAAACTACAGTGATGGAATTGATTATTTATGCGGGAGAGGCGCGCTCCAGCTCGATGGAGGCGCTGAGCGCGGCCAGAAAATACGACTGGGACAAGGCTGAGGAATTGCTGAACACGGCTTCCGTAGCGGCACGCAAAGCCCATCAAATTCAGACGGCTTTGATCGGTGCCGATGAAGGCAGCGGAAAAATCCCGGTCAACCTGATTCTGGTTCATGCGCAAGATCACCTGATGAACGCGATGCTATGCCGTGAACTGGTGGAGGAGCTGATTCAACTGCATCGGGAGATCTCCTCCCTGAAACAACATGTATACCCTAAATAAGAAGGAAATAAGATGTCTATTGAACAATTACCGAAAGACTTTCTGTGGGGCGGCGCGGTAGCGGCGCATCAAGTTGAAGGTGGTTGGGATCAAGGTGGCAAAGGCGCGAGCATTTGCGATGTCCTGTCCGGTGGCGCGCACGGCGTTGACCGTGTGATTACCGATGGCGTACAGCCTGGTGTCAGTTATCCAAACCATCAGGCAGTGGAGTTCTATTCCCACTATAAGCAGGATATCGCCCTGTTCGCCGAAATGGGTTTCAAATGCTTCCGTACCTCGATTGCCTGGACGCGTATTTTCCCCAATGGTGATGAACTGGAGCCGAATGAAGCGGGTCTGCAATTCTATGACGACCTGTTCGATGAACTGCTGAAGTACAACATTGAGCCAGTGATTACGCTGTCTCACTTTGAGATGCCACATCATCTGGTTAAGCAGTACGGCGGCTGGTTGAACCGCAAAGTAGTCGATTTTTTTGTGCGCTACAGTGAAGTGGTCATGAAGCGTTATCAGTCCAAAGTGAAGTACTGGATGACCTTCAATGAGATCAACAACCAGCGCAACTGGCAGTATCCGCTGTTTGGCTACTGCTGTTCCGGCGTGATTTTTACCGATCACGATAAGCCGGAGCAGGCGATGTACCAAACGCTGCACCACCAGTTTGTCGCTAGTGCGAAAGTGGTAAAGCTGGGCCATGAGATTAACCCGGATTTCAAAATTGGCTGCATGCTGGCGCTGGTGCCACTCTATCCGTGGTCATGCCACCCGGATGACGTGATGTTTGCACAGGAAGGGATGCGTCAGCACCATCTGTTCGGTGACGTACAACTGCGCGGTTATTATCCGTCTTACATCCTGAAAGAGTGGGCGAGAAAGGGCTATCAGATTGATATGCAGTCGGAAGATGAACAGACATTGCGTGAAGGTTGCACGGATTATCTGGGCTTCAGCTACTACATGAGCAATGCGGTGCAGTACGCGGCAAAAGGCCGGAAAACCGAAGATGTTATCGTTGGGTTTGATGGTGGCGTGAAAAATCCGCATGTGAAGGCGTCGGAATGGGGCTGGCAGATTGACCCGGTTGGACTGCGCTATACGTTGAACAGCTTCTACGAACGTTATCAGAAGCCGATGTTCATCGTCGAAAACGGCTTTGGTGCGGTGGATAAGGTGGAAGCCGATGGCAGCATTAATGATGACTACCGTATCGACTATCTCAAAGCACACATTGAGCAGATGAAGAAAGCCGTCGTGGAAGATGGTGTGGAACTGATGGGCTACACGCCGTGGGGCTGTATCGACTGCGTGTCGTTCACCACCGGTCAGTACAGTAAACGTTACGGTTTCATCTACGTGGATAAGCATGATGATGGCACCGGCACGTTCAATCGCTCAAAGAAGAAGAGCTTTGACTGGTATAAGAAGGTGATATCCAGCAACGGTGCCGAGTTATAGCGGCAATTGTAGGAAACGCGAGTCACAGAGCCGTGCTTAACCGCACGGCTTTTTACGTTGCGTGTCATATGCCTGTCACCCTGCCGTATTTCACTAACGACTTCATCGCTGAATCGCGTTAGCATGAAAACAGATAACTTGATGCTGGAAAAATTATGTCTGTAAAACTGATCGCTATTGATATGGACGGGACGTTACTGACGCCCCAAAATCAAATTTCACCTGCGGTAAAAGCCGCGATTGCTGCTGCCAGAGAGAAAGGCGTGCAGGTCGTACTGGCAACCGGTCGCCCCTACATCGGCGTCGAACGCTACCTGATGGAGCTGGATTTACAGCAGGAAGGCTGTTACTGCATCACTAACAATGGTGCGCTGGTGCAACGTGCGGTCAACGGCGACTGTGTGGCGCAAACGGCGCTCAGTTTCGACGATTATCTCTATTTCGAAGCGCTAGCCTGCAAATTGGGCGTCCATTTCCACGCGCTGGATTTCAATTTTGTCTATACCGCCAATAAAGACATCAGCCCTTACACCATTCACGAATCTCACCTGACCGGAATGCCGTTGAAGTATCGTGCGGTAGAAGAAATGGATCGTAGCCTGACGTTCCCAAAAGTGATGATGATTGATGAGCCAGAGCTATTGGATCGCGCCATCAGCCAACTGCCAGCGGAAGCCTTTGAGCGCTACACCATCATGAAGAGCGCTGAATACTATCTGGAAATTCTGGATAAGCGTGTGAACAAAGGCGAAGGCGTGAAAATGCTGGCGGAGCACCTCGGCATTCCGCGCGAAAGCGTCATGACGCTGGGTGACCAGCAGAACGATCTGGCGATGATTCGCTATGCGGGCATCGGCGTTGCGATGGGTAACGCCATCGATGAAGTGAAAGAAGCCAGCCAGTTCGTCACTAAAGCCAATACCGAAGACGGCGTCGCCTACGCGATCGAGAAATTTGTGCTTAATGCCTGAGATAACGTTGATGGGAAGGTCTATAAGGCCGTGGTGTAGCCTTATAGACCCGTCATACTTCAAGCTGCATGGGTTTTACGCATCCCTTCTGCGGGCTCGGCCAACCGTATTCAAATTTGCTTTTGATGGGGGTGCCGCTATCCGAATGACTTTTTGCTGTAAGCGTGTCGGGATTAAATAAGGGATATCTTGTCTCTCAACGAAGACGCAGCTTGTCTTTGCAAAAGGCAGGCATTCATCATCTGTTATAGAGAGATTATAGGCTACTGGGCATCTGATTTTACTTAATTCAGAATATATGGCTGTGATTGATATGTTAAAATTTTTATTGTATTAGCGTAATAATCATTGGAAATAATATTTTTTAATTAGGGAATCATATCATGAAAGCGACATTCAAACTTGGATTGATTTTTATCGCCACACTTTCCGTTTCTGCTTGTGATAGTTTAGATCTAACAAGTGATAAAGGCGTGTTTCACTACAGTAACCCAACCACTAAAAATATAACATTTAAGGTTGATGGTGAAAGTCATGAAATATTGCCAGGAGGGAAAGGTAATATTAAAATCTCTTCGGGAATGCATAAGTTAGAGAACAGTGCAGGTCAGGTTTTTTCATTTATGGTTTTTGATAATAATAATGGGGGGATTATCAATCCAGATAACCATGTCTATTATACGTTGTCAGAAGCTTATGCGGTTGAAGGGAAGTCTAATAAATTCAAGCCTGCGACCTATGACGTGACGATAAATGGCCATGAATTAGAAATGTCGGCCAGAAGTGCGAATGCAACCATAATTGATGCCAATATGTTTAAATGTAGCTATCAATTAGGTGAACCTTTCCCTGATTCGATCACAATCAATGACCGCAGTTCAAATGGTAATATTAAATCAAAATGCTTTGATAAAATAGAGTTAATTGATTATATATCAACCACATATAAAGAAGATCTCAAGCCTGAATCACCCAAGGATGAAGGTAATGATTCAATTAATATGACATTTAATTATGATATCCCTACAGTGAAATTCCTTCATGCTGACATGCAAGAAAAAGCTGATGCTATCGTTGTGTTATTAAAACAACTTAAAGAGTCTGATGACGCGGGTATCCATGATAAAGTAAATAAAAATATTACCCAGCTAAGCATTGATTTAGTCTCTGTCTATGCGAAGCATTCTTCTTCCCTTTCAAAAGAAGAACACCAAAAATATGATGATTTTATTCGTCACTCTGGTTACTTCCAAACATATGGTATTTTGGGTAAATAATTAATATTTAATGGTAAGGCAAAGGTTTTCTGAAGTTGATGTGTTCTTTAAAAGAAGACCCTTGCCTTTATTATGATGTCAAACGTGCATGGGAAAAATATATATCCATCATCCTTCAAGTTGCCTGTGCGTTGGCTGTGTCACTCGGTACACTGACGTGTGCTTCGCTCGTTGAGAGCGCGGTAAGCAGCGTTAAAATTGGCCTCTGGCAGATTTGTCAGTCACCCGAATCACTGGATAATTATTTTAAATCCAAACTCGCCGCGAGCTTTTCTTTCATCACCAGAGTGATGTGATTAACCACTTGGCTGCGAGGAATTTGTGGGGGATAGACCGCGCAATACGCCATTTTTATATCAGGATTGAAAGGCTTAACGATAACCGGAGAAGGGCTGTTCAGCGCGGTAATAAAATCCACGACCCCGATACCGACGTTTCTTGAAGCCAGTACGCAGCAGTTAACCATTGAGGTTTCGATAGGGTTATGCAGATAGCTCTGCTCTTTTCTGATGGCAATATCGAGCTGTGCCCGTAGCGGCGTGGTTCTGCCCGGCAAAATGGCGCGGGTGCCAGCCAGATCGGAAAGCGTAATTTCATCCGCTGTGGCAAGGGGGTGATCCACCGCTAACACCGCGACAGCACTGGCGTCCGCCAGGGGTTCGGCTTCCAGCCCTTTAATGCCCGGCTGGCCAAAAATAAACCCAACGTCATAGTGATTTTCAGAAATTGCATTCGTAATGCGGCTGCTGCTTTCGATGTCTAAAAACAGGGAAAGATCGGGGTATTTCTTGAGTAAAGTAGGGAGAACCTGATCTGAACAAAGAAACGAGAGCGCCTGAACCGCGGCAATGCGCAGTATGCTGCCTCTGGCGTGGCGAATTTCATCGGCAATCAGCCCGATGTGATCCAACCCCAAATAAAGACGTTCCACTTCCCGATACAGCTTCATCGCCTCGGCGCGTGGGATCAGGCCGCGTCCGTCTCTATCAAACAGCTTCAGATTCAGCGCGTCTTCAAAGTCCTTAATGAGCCGGCTGACGGCAGGCTGGGTGATGTACATCATGTTGGCGGCAGCAGTGATGCCCCCGGTGAGGATGACTTTATGGAAGGCTTCAACCTGGCGGGGATTGATACGCATGCTAGTCACCTTAAAACATAACATTTAGTTATCAATTTAACACAAAATGCAATTTTTCATTATCCAATCTGACGCATAGACTCACAATCATAAGATTTAATACACTTCATTAGTACTCAATCATGGAATAGAGGGTTAGTGAATGAAGAAATCAACGCTGGCGTTATTGTTTACCGTTTTATTTTCATCTTCACCTTTGGTTTATAGCGCGGACCTGAATATCGGTTTGGCTTCCTCCACCACATCAATGGACCCGCAGTTTTATGTGGGTGGAGCGAATAGCGCAATGGCGCGCAATATTTTTGACGGTTTGGTTGTACAGGATGAAAAACAGCAGATTGCACCTGCCCTGGCAACCAGTTGGAAAGTGATTGACGACAAGACGTGGGAATTTACCTTGCGTTCTGGCGTTAAGTTTCACGACGGCAGTGATTTTACGGCTAAAGATGTGATTGCCAGCATTAAGCGTGTTGCGCTGGCATCGAAAAACAGCCCAAGCTCTTACGCACCTTACGTCAGCGACATTGCTGAAGTAATAGAAGTGAATCCATTAACGGTGCGGATAAAGACAAAAGAGGCTTCGCCGCTGCTGCTGAATAATTTAAGTCGGGTTTCCATTTTGCCCGCCCGACTTGAGAACGTCCCGACGGAAACGTTGAATTCAGGAAAAGAGGTGATTGGTACAGGGCCATTCAAATTTGTTTCCTGGGTGCCGGACGACCGGGTAGTCCTTAGTCGTAATGATGATTACTGGGGAGGAAAAGCAGAGTGGGACAACGTTACTGTCCGTGTATTTAAAAACAGTAGCGCCCGTGTAGCAGCCGTATTATCCGGTGATGTGGACATGATTGAAAACGTTCCAACAGCCGACAGCAGTAATATTGAAAAAAATCAGCAGTTAAAAACGATTTCAACACCAGGGAATCGTGTTATTTACCTTCACATGGACCAGCAGCGAGACGAATCACCGTTCGCCAAAGGTCCTGATGGTAAAAACCCATTACTAAAAAAAGAAGTACGCCAGGCGATGTCTTTAGCACTTAATCGTCAGGCAATCGTCGACCGTGTGATGGAGGGGCAGGCTGTTGTTGCCTCTCAGCTTGTACCGAAGGGGTATCTCGGGTATTCCGCTTCCATTCCTGCGCCGGTTTACAGTCCGGAGAAAGCCAAACAGGAACTGGCGGCGGCGGGTTACCCCGACGGCTTCACGCTGACCTTCCATGCGTCGAACGATCGTTATCCTAATGATTCTAAAATTGCTCAGGCCATTGGCCAAATGTTCACACGCGTCGGCATCAAAACCGAAGTGGTTACGATGCCCGGCAGTGTGTACTTCTCACGTGCATCCCGTCTCGAGTTTAGTTTGATTATGGGCGGGGCCGCGATTGAAACCGGGGAAGCTTCTGGGGTATTGGGGCCATTGCTAGAAACCTTTGGCCCCAATGCAGGACAGGGTAATCGTGGTCGCTATTCCAATCCTGTCTTTGATAAAACGCTGAACGACGCGCGTGCCACATTGGATGATACCAAGCGTGATGCGCTGCTGGCTGAGGCAATGAACATCGGCATGAACGATCTGGGAGTGATTCCGGTGATGTTCTTATCCAACACCTGGGCGATGAAAAAGCAGTATACCTACGTGGGCCGTTCCGATGCCTACACGCTGCCGTACTTTGTCCGTTCCGCGAAATAGTCACCTTTCAGTCATGATCCAAAAGGGGTGAGGCTTCACCCCTTATTACCGATAACAAGGAGAGCGGTGTGAATGCATTTAGCGGTGTTTTTCCCTATCTGGTGTCCCCCGTCAAGCCCGATGGTCAGGTTGATACGCCTGTACTGGCACAGCTCACCGAGCATCTGATTCAGTGTGGCGTACATGGCGTGGTGCCATTGGGAAGCACCGGTGAATTTGCCTATCTCTCTGCGGCTCAGCGTCTTGATGTGGTTAAAACGGTGATCGAGACGGCAGCAGGCCGTGTGCCCGTGATCGCGGGTGTTGCATCGACAACCATTCAGGATGCCGTTGAGCAAACGAAGCGCTACGTCGAATTGGGGGCGGATGGCATTCTCGCGGTGCTGGAAGCCTATTTCCCTTTGAACGATGACGGCGTCGAACAGTATTTCCGCGCCATTGCCGAGGCCGCACAAGGTAAACCGGTGGTGCTTTACACCAATCCTCAGTTCCAGCGCTCCGATTTGAGTTTGCCCGTCATCGAACGCCTCAGCCATGTCAGTAATATCCTCTATATCAAAGATGCGTCGACCAATACCGGGCGTTTGCTCTCCATCATTGAACGTACTCGTGGCCAGATGGCGGTGTTCTCCGCGTCTGCACATATTCCCGCCTGCGTGATGCTGATTGGCGGTGTAGGTTGGATGGCTGGCCCTGCGTGTATCGTCCCCAAACAGAGTATTGCTTTGTATGAAGCTGCTCGCGCGGGAGACTGGAACAAAGCAATGGAGCTTCAGCGTCCGCTGTGGCGCATTAATGAAATTTTTGCCCGTTATTCCATTGCCGGTTGTATTAAAACTGCGCTGCAATTGCAGGGATTTTCGGTGGGCGATCCGTTACTGCCTCAGCAGCCGTTGGATGAAAAAGCGCGTAAGGAGATCGCGGACGTGCTGGTGTCTGTCGGCGCGCTTTAACACGTTTTGTCCTGAAACTTGAATTATTTAGAGTATGGATATTGTTATTTTTAACGCGGTAGCCGTGTGGGCTTCTGCACCCTGAAATTTGTCAGTATCGATTAAAAAAGAGAAAAGGAATAACCATAGGATGAGCGCCTTACCTATTATTATTGATTGCGATCCGGGGATCGATGACGCGATTGCGTTATTAAGTGCATTTGTGGCTCCTGAGCTGGATATTCGCGGTATTTGCGCGGTGTGTGGCAATCAGCCAGTGGAAAAGACGGTGCGTAATGCGCTGCAAATTGTTGAACTGGGCCAGCGAACGGATATTCCGGTCTTCGCCGGGTGCCACCGTCCGCTGTTACGTGAACCGATCCACGGCCAGTTTCATGGTGAAAGTGGATTAGGTCAGACCGTGCTGCCGGTGCCGCAAAAGCAGGCAGAATCGCAGCACGCGGTAAATTTTATTATCGAGCAGTGCCAGCAGGCGATTGCCGACGGCAAGCCTATTACGCTCTGTACGCTCGGGCCATTGACCAATGTGGCGACAGCGTTGCGTATGGTGCCTGCGATTGCCAACGGGATTGAACGCATCGTGATGATGGGCGGCGCGTATCGGGAAGCGGGTAACCGCAGCCTGACGTCTGAATTTAATATGATTGCCGATCCGCAGGCGGCAAAAGTGGTGTTTGACTCATCGATTGCCATTGTTGCTCTCCCGCTGGATGTCACGCATCAGGTGATTTTGACGCCGGAATTGGTGGCGCGTTTCATTGCGCTCTCTGGGCGGATTTCCGGCCCGCTGGGCGAAATGATGGCGTTTTGGGATCGTAACGATATTCGTCGCTATGGTTCACGCGGTGGCCCGCTACACGATCCGTTGGTTATCGCCTGGGTTCTGGCGCCGCACTGTTTCACGACGGAAAAAGCCAGCGTCTATATTGAGCAGGATAGCGAGCTGTGTATGGGGCAAACCGTGGCTGACTGGTACGGAAAAACTGCGCGTCAGCCGAATGTCGATGTGGTGACGGGGGTGGATGCCAAGCAGGTGGTCGAACTGTTTGCTGATCTACTGAGCCGCTATGGAGAGGGAGTCTGATATGGTGCGAGAACGCATTATTATTGATACCGATCCCGGTGTTGACGATGCAATAGCCATTTGGTTGGCCTTGGCTTCACCTGAACTGGACGTGCTCGGTATCACCGCCGTGGCGGGTAATGTCCCGCTTGAAGCGACGCTGGAGAATGCCTGCAAAGTCGTTGGCCTGACGGGGCGAACCGATGTGCCGATTTTTGCCGGGGCGTCGCGCCCGCTGATCCGCGAGCAGGTGTTTGGTAAATATGCGCATATCGGTGCGTTTTCCCCTGAGTGGGTGCCAGAGAGCACGCTGTTGCCGGAGCAGGAACACGCCGTCGATTTTCTGGTGCGAATGACGCGCCAGGCTGCGGCTGACAATAATCCCATCACTCTCTGTTCGATAGGGCCGATGACGAATGTGGCATTGGCGCTGCGTTTTCATCCCGATGTGGCACGCGGCATCAAACAGATTGTGTCCATGAGCTGTGCTTTTACCGCATTGGGCAATCGTGTGCCATGGGCAGATTTTAACGTTTATGCCGATCCGCATGCGGCGGACATCGTCTTTTCCTCCGGTGTTCCCCTTGTCATCATGCCGTTAGATATGACGTTTCAGGCACTGATTCAGGCAGAACAGGTTGATGAAATTGAACGAAGCGGCGGTGAACCGGGCAAGGCGATGGCGGCACTGTTACGCACGTTCGATCGTAATGAAGTGGCACGTTTTGGGCGTGAAGGCGGTCCGATTCATGATGCGACCGTCATTTCATGGCTGCTAAAACCTGAGTTGTTCCAATCGGCGTCTGCGCGTGTGGGAGTAGAGGTCACCGGCAAGACGGCGGGTTACGTGTTTGCCGATTTCTATCACAAACTGGATGAGCCGGATAATGCGCTGGTCATGCGGGAAATCGACGAGCAAGGGTTTCTCGGCCTGATTGCCGATCGCCTGCGCCGCTATGGTTCTGAAACAATAATGAGCTCTGGCGCACTAACGGGCTCTGAAGCACTAAACGGTTCTGAGGAGCGCTAATGATAGCCTACCTGCTAAGCCGAATCGGACAAACACTGCTAACGCTGGCTGTGATGTCGGTGCTGGTGTTTGTGGGTGTCTATCTGGTCGGTAATCCGGTCGATATGTTGTTGGGCGCGACGGCCACGCCAGCGGAACGGCTGGCGGTGATTCAGTCCTTCGGCCTCGATAAGCCCGTCTGGGAACAGTACGGGCTGTTTGTCTGGAACGCCTTTCAGGGCGACATGGGCAAGTCTTTTATCTTTAACCAACCCGCGCTGACGTTGATTTTCCAGCGTATGCCCGCCACGCTCGAACTGGCGATGGTGGCATTCGTTATGGCGCTGGTTGTCGGTATCCCGCTGGGGATTTACGCGGGTCTAAAGCCGGACAGCGCGGTGTCCAAATCCATCATGACGTTCTCCATCCTCGGTTTTAGCCTGCCTACGTTCTGGATCGGGTTGGTGATGATCATGCTGTTCAGCGTGAAGCTCGGCTGGCTGCCCTCGTCGGGCAGGGGGGATACCCACGATTTGTTCGGTATCCCATTTAGTTTTCTCACCCGTGACGGCCTCGAACACCTGCTTTTGCCCGCGTTTAATCTCGCACTGTTTAAAATCTCGCTGGTCATCCGCCTGATGCGTGCGGGCGTGATGGAATGTCTGCAACAAGATTATGTGCAGTTTGCCCGTGCAAAGGGGCTATCGGAAACCCGCATTGTGCTGGTTCATGTACTGCGCAACACGCTGATTCCACTGATTACTGTGCTGGGGTTGGAGCTAGGCTCGCTGATTGCGTTCGCCGTGGTCACAGAAACCATTTACGCCTGGCCGGGCATGGGTAAGTTGATTATCGACGCGATCGCCGTGCTCGACCGTCCGGTCATCCTGGCTTACCTGATGATTACCGTCGTGATGTTCAGCGTGATTAACCTGCTGGTGGATTTGCTGTACGTGTTGGTCGATCCGCGCGTGCGGCTGGGAGGGGACAAGGGATGACAGGGAATACCTTACACCAATCCATGGCCGTGAAAAAAACGTCGCATCCGGCAGTGCGCGTCATGATGGCGCTAATCAACGATCGACTGGCGTTGTGCGGGCTGATCCTGCTGGCGATTTTTGTGCTGCTGGCGCTGTTTGCCCCGCTTCTGTCGCCGCAGAACCCGTATGATCTGATGCAGCTCGACATCATGGATGGTCGGCTTGCGCCGGGCTCCTCCAGTATGGCGGGTATGACCTATTGGCTGGGGACGGACGATCAGGGGCGCGATTTGTTCAGTGCCATTCTTTATGGCACCCGCATTAGCCTGATGGTGGGCTTCTCCAGCGCGGTGCTTGCGCTGCTGATTGGGGCTTCGCTGGGGCTGATTAGCGCCTACGTCGGTGGAAAAACGGATGCGACGATCATGCGCATCGTTGATATCCAACTGAGTTTCCCGCCTATCCTGATTGCGCTGATTTTGCTGGCGGTGCTGGGACAAGGGGTCGATAAAATTATTATGGCGCTGGTGGTGACCCAGTGGGCGTACTACGCGCGCACGATCCGCGGTTCGGCACTGGTGGAGCGCCGCCGCAGCTACGTGGACGCCGCACGCAGCATGGCGTTGTCCAATCGCCGCATTCTGTTTCGCCATATTTTACCGAACTGTCTGGCACCGCTGATCGTGGTGGCGACGATGCGTATCGCCTACGCCATCATGCTGGAAGCTACGCTCTCATTTTTGGGGATCGGGCTGCCTGTGACGGAACCGTCGCTGGGGTTGCTCATCTCGAATGGTTTTGAATACCTGATGTCGGGTGATTACTGGATCAGTTTCTTTCCAGGGCTGACGCTATTGCTGCTGATTGTGGCGATCAATCTGGTGGGGGATGCGCTGCGCGACATCCTCAACCCACGGAATTAACCGATGGGAGCGCCCGTGGGAATAAGGGGTAATGAACACATGACAGCGCCGATTATGTATGTTTCGCATCTTACCACCGCCTTTCAGGTGAACGGCGAGTGGATGAACGTGGTGCGGGATTTATCCTTTACGATCGGCGAGAAAGAGACGGTCGCCGTGGTGGGAGAATCCGGTTCAGGGAAGAGCGTGATGGCGAAATCCATCATGCGCTTGCTGCCGCCCGGCCAAAGTCGGGTTGAGGGACAGATTCATTTCGGCGACACCGAGCTGCTGTCGCTCCCTAATAAAGCGATGCAGGATGTGCGCGGCAACCACATCGGCATGATTTTTCAGGAGCCGATGACCAGCCTGAATCCGGTCTTGCCGATTGGCTACCAGATTACGGAAGTGCTACGCCGCCATCGCGGCATGGGGAAAGCGGAAGCGCGCGCTGAAGCGGTGCGACTGCTGGAAAAGGTACGTATTCCGGCGGCGAAATCACGGCTGAACGAATATCCGCAAAGCTTCTCCGGCGGGATGCGTCAGCGCGTAGTGATTGCGATTGCACTGGCCTGTCACCCGAAACTGCTGATTGCCGACGAGCCGACGACGGCGCTGGACGTTACCATTCAGGCGCAAATTCTGACGCTGATAAAAACTCTTCAGGAAGAAGAAGGGATGTTGGTGCTGTTTATTACTCACGACATGGGCGTCGTGGCGGAAGTGTCCGATCGCACGCTGGTGATGTATCAGGGCGAGATGGTGGAAAATGCCGTCACGCGAGAAATTTTTCACCATCCCCAACAGCCTTATACCCGCATGCTGCTGTCTGCCGTGCCTAAGCTCGGTTCGATGTCCGGCAGCGCGTGGCCGCAGCGCTTTCCGCTGGTCGATCTCAAAACGGGTGAGCGCCAGCCGGTACCGGAGGCGGTGAACACCGTGTTGGGCGAGAAGCCAGTGCTGACGGTAAAAAATCTGGTCACCCGATTTGATATCCGATCAGGTTTTTTCCGGCGACTGTCCGGGCGAGTTCATGCGGTGGAGAATGTCTCGTTCGATCTCTGGCCGGGAGAAACGCTTGCGCTGGTCGGAGAATCGGGCTGCGGTAAATCCACCACGGGTCGGTCGATTATTCGCCTCAACGACGCGGTTAGCGGCGACATTCAACTGCTGGGACAAAATATCCTGACGGCGGATAAGCGTGAACTGACTGATTCGCGGCGGCAGATTCAGATGGTGTTTCAAGACCCGTATGAAAGCCTGAATCCGCGCATGCGGATAGGGGAAGCGATTGCTGAACCGATGCTGTTGCACGGGCTGGCGACCCGACAGAATGTGAATGCGAGAGTGAACGAACTGCTGGAACAGGTGGGGTTATCCGGCGATATGGCCTCGCGCTTCCCGCACCAGTTCTCTGGCGGGCAGCGGCAGCGCGTGTGTATTGCCCGTGCACTGGCGCTAGAGCCGAAAGTGATTATTGCCGATGAATCGGTGTCGGCACTGGATGTGTCCGTCAAGGCGCAGGTGATCAACCTGATGCTGGATCTCCAGCAGAAACTTGGGCTGGCATTCCTGTTTATTTCGCACGATATGGCGGTCGTCGAGCGTATCAGCCACCGCGTGGCGGTGATGTATCTCGGCGAAATCGTGGAGATCGGCCCACGTTCGGCGATTTTCGACAATCCGCAGCATGACTACACCCGACGCCTGATTTCAGCGGTGCCGGTGCCTGACCCAGATACCCGCCCGGTGCGTAATATCACCAATGATGAACTGCGCAGCCCGGTACGCGCCCCTGATTTTAATCCTCCTGAGCGTCGTTATAAGCAAGTTGGAGAAGGACATTTTGTGCTGGAGTAAAGAGAAACGCGTTTACTGAAAGTCCAGATCGACTTAATTATAAAGTCAGTGCGATACGCTTACCATCAGGCAGTGTCACATCTAGCGTAAGCTTGCCACCTAGAGCAGTGACATAACGTTTCAGCGTTGATAGTTTTGGGTCATTTTCAACCTTCTCCATCTTCACAATAGAGGGCTGCTTGACGCCCAGTACTGCTGCAAGCTGCATCTGCGACATGTTCAGCTCTTCGCGTAGTTTCGCTAAGGTGATTTCCTGACGGATCTCAGCCGTGCGCGCTTCAATGCGGGCGCGACTCTCCGGTGAACGTTTAGCCATCATTTCTTTAAGCGTTGTCATCTTCTTTTACCTCCGGTGATATCAGATGCGATGTAAACTCAGCGTCTGCGATCTTAATCATACGTTCGTAGAACAATTTTTCATCTTCGCCTTTCTTATCTCCCGCACATAAAATGATCGCTTTACGTGTCCGGTCAAACGCGAAAAATGTTCGGAATGGGTGGCCGCCAACCTGAATCCGAAGCTCCTTCATATTTTTGTAGTTTGAGCCTTTAATCTGATCAACCTGTGGTCGCCCTAGCTGTGGGCCATCCTCTTCGAGTATGGCAAGGTGTGCTAAAACCTCTTCCTGTACTGCTTCGGTTTGCTCATCAAACCACGTATCGAATAGCGCCCGTGTGACGATTTTCCATGCCAATCGGTAAACCTCCATGTCCTGCACTCTGTAAATACAATATAACCCACAAGCTATATTAGCAAGCGTTCCTCGTTAGCAATAGTGGAGTCGCCTTCCACCTTCGCTCGATCCAATTCCTCTGGATGTTGAAATCCGGTAACACATTTTGTTGCCAAATTGTATTTATTGTCCGTTTTGTGATCCAGATTGTAGTACAACATATGTTAATGGTACTACAATCAAGCCAAGGAAAGAGGGAAGGATGCGGTTATTGTGCAACAGTTCGACGACGTCAGGCGGCATGGCGGGTAAAGTAAGTGCAGTGATATCAATCCGTTTTGTCTCGTTGAGGTGATGATGAATAAGCAGGAATTAAGCAAAACCGACCGCATCATTCTGGATATTGGCCAACAGATCGTGGGCGGGAAATACGCTCCGGGTACGCCGTTACCCGCAGAAGCTGAGCTGTGTGAAGAGTTTCAGACCTCGCGCAACATCATTCGTGAGGTGTTCAGAGCACTGATGGCGAAAAGGCTGGTGGAAGTGAAACGGTATCGCGGTGCGTTCGTGGCTGCGCGTAACCAGTGGAATTATCTGGATACCGACGTTCTGCAATGGGTTCTGGCAAGCGACTACGACCCACGTCTGATCAGCGCGATGAGCGAGGTGCGTAATCTGGTGGAGCCGACGATTGCTCGCTGGGCCGCCGAACGCGCGACCTCAAGCGAGCTGGCGGTGATTGAAGCGGCGCTGAACGACATGATTTCTAACCATCAGAATCGTGACGCGTTTAATGAAGCGGATATTCGCTTCCATGAGGCGGTATTGGCGGCGGTGCACAATCCGGTACTACAGCAGTTGAGCGTTGCGATCAGTTCTTTGCAGCGTGCGGTGTTTGAACGCACCTATATGCCGGACGAAGACAACATGCCACGTACATTGCGTGAGCATCAGGATCTCTACGATGCCATTCGGCATCAGGATATTGAAGCAGCAGAGCGGGCGGCGTTGACCATGATCGCCAGCTCGACCAAACGGTTAAAGGACATTACATGAGTGAAAGCTATATCGCCATTGACTGGGGTTCGACCAATCTGCGGGCGTGGCTGTATCTGGATGGCGTCTGTATCGACAGCGTGAAATCTGAAGCGGGTGTCACGCGTTTGAACGGCAAGACGCCGCCGCAGGTTTTTCAGCAAATCGTTGCGCCGTGGCAGCAGCACAACGTGCCTGTTGTGATGGCGGGCATGATTGGCAGCAATGCGGGCTGGCTTTCCGTGCCTTATCTGCCATGCCCGACTCGCCTGACGGATGTCGCCCATCGCCTGACGCGCGTGGAAGAAGCTCAGCCGCTGGCCGCTTGGATTGTGCCGGGGTTGAGTATTGCGCAGGACGATAACTGCAATGTGATTCGCGGTGAAGAAACCCAGTTGATTGGCGCATATAGCGAATGTCCTTCCTCTCTTTATTTAATGCCGGGAACCCACTCGAAATGGGTGCGTGCCGATGGCAGCAACGTGCTGGATTTCCGCACGGTGATGACCGGTGAACTGCATCACCTGCTGATGACGCAGTCGTTAATTGGCGTGGGTCTGACTGAACAGCAGCCGTCCCCCGACGCCTTCCAACAAGGGCTGGCACTGGGCTTGACCGATGACAACATTATCCGCTGTCTGTTTGAAACCCGTGCGGCGCACGTGCTGGGGCGTCTGGAGAAAAGCGCCGTTAGCGACTGGCTATCCGGGCTGCTGATTGGCAACGAAGTCTCACAAATGCAGCGCCACTATCAAGTGGCGGCGGGAGATACCATCACATTAATCGGCTCCCCTGCGCTGACAGCGCGCTACGAAAAAGCATTACAACAAGCTGGATTGCGCTGGCAGCAACTGGATGGCGATCGGGCTTTTCAGGCAGGAATAAGGAGCATTGTTAATGAGTTGGAATACTAATCTTCCCTTGATTGCGATTCTGCGCGGTATTACGCCAGATGAGGTGCTGGAACATGTCGCAGCGCTATTGGATGCTGGATTCGATGCAGTAGAAATCCCGCTGAATTCGCCGAACCCGTATGACAGTATTCAACTGGCGGTGGAGCATTTTGGCGATCGCGCCCTGATTGGCGCGGGTACGGTACTGAAAGCCGACTATGTCGACAAGTTGCAGGAAATTGGCAGCAAGTTAGTGGTCACCCCCAATATTTCTCCTGAGGTGATTCGTCGGGCGGTGGGTTACGGCATGACGGTGTGCCCTGGCTGTGCCACTGCGACGGAAGCTTTCACCGCACTGGAGGCGGGGGCGCAATCGCTGAAAATTTTCCCGTCATCGGCGTTTGGGCCAGACTACATCAAGGCGCTGAAAGCGGTATTGCCAAAAGACGTTCCCGTCTTTGCCGTCGGTGGCGTTACGCCAGAAAACCTGAAGGATTATTTGAGTGCGGGCTGCATCGGTGCCGGGTTAGGCAGCGATCTGTATCGAGCCGGTCAGTCGGTTGAGGTTACCGCGCAAAAAGCACATGCATTTGTTAACGCCTATAAGGACGCTGTTCAATGAAAATTACCAAAATCACCACGTACCGGCTGCCGCCACGCTGGATGTTCCTGAAGATTGAAACCGATGAAGGCATTGTTGGCTGGGGTGAACCGGTTATCGAAGGTCGTGCGCGCACCGTTGAAGCTGCCGTTCACGAGCTGTCTGACTATTTGATCGGGCAAGACCCGGCACGTATCAACGACATCTGGCAGGTGCTTTACCGCGCGGGCTTCTATCGCGGTGGCCCAATCCTGATGAGCGCTATTGCTGGTATTGACCAAGCATTGTGGGACATCAAAGGCAAGGCGCTGGGCGTACCGGTTTATCAGTTACTGGGTGGGTTGGTGCGCGATAAGATCAAAGCCTACAGTTGGGTTGGCGGCGATCGTCCTTCCGAAGTGATCGCTGGCATTAAGAAACTGACCGAAATTGGCTTCGATACCTTCAAGCTGAACGGCTGTGAAGAGATGGGCATCATTGATAACTCGCGCAAAGTGGATGCTGCGGTGGCCGTGGTTGCTGAAATCCGCGAAGCCTTTGGTAACAGCATCGAATTCGGTCTGGATTTCCACGGTCGTGTCGATGCGCCAATGGCGAAAATCCTGATCAAAGAATTGGAACCGTACCGTCCGCTGTTTATTGAAGAGCCGGTGCTGGCTGAACAGGCGGAATACTATCCTCGTCTGGCTGCACAAACGCACCTGCCGATTGCCGCGGGCGAACGTATGTTCTCACGCTTTGATTTCAAACGCGTACTGGCAGACGGTGGACTGGCCATTATTCAGCCTGACCTGTCGCACGCGGGCGGTATTACCGAGTGCTTTAAAATTGCCGCAATGGCGGAAGCCTATGATGTCGCGCTGGCACCACACTGTCCATTAGGCCCAATTGCACTGGCTTCCTGTTTGCATCTCGACTTTGTGGCGCGTAATGCGGTATTGCAGGAGCAAAGTATGGGCATTCATTATAATAAAGGTGCCGAGCTGTTGGACTACGTCATTAATAAAGAAGACTTTGCTATGACTGACGGCCATTTCTATCCATTAAATAAACCGGGCCTCGGTGTGGAAATTAATGAAGAGTTGGTTATCGAACGCAGTAAAAATGCGCCAGACTGGCGTAACCCGGTGTGGCGTTATCCCGACGGTGCTGTCGCCGAGTGGTAATACCGACCTCAAGCCGCATGGGTGTTGAATAACGAGTAATACATAGCGCATTTCCCCGGCACAATAGAATAGAACAATCATGGATTATCACGAAATGAATTATTTCGTGAGGGATTACTGTTTATTTTGTCTGGGTCGGGGAATGTAATTCTTCCACTTATTATGAGTACGCCACCACCGGGGATCTAAAATAAAGTGCCGCTATAAATAGATAAATATAGTGAGCGCGATCGGTTATTTATTTCATTAGAAAAATAAAGCATACCAACTGCTAATGTTGTTAATCGTTCAAAAATAGCGGGTAATAAATATGGTGCCCGTTTAATAAATAACAGGAATATAAGATGGACATGACATTAACTACCCGTCCTACAAAGCGGCGCTATCTCACCTTGCTGATGATTTTTATTACGGTTGTCATCTGCTATGTGGATCGGGCCAACCTGGCTGTGGCATCGGCACACATTCAGGAAGAGTTTGGTATTACAAAAACACAAATGGGCTATATCTTCTCCGCATTTGCCTGGACCTATACGTTATGCCAAATACCGGGCGGCTGGTTTCTTGACCGTGTCGGTTCAAAGGTTACCTATTTTATCGCCATCATGGGATGGTCGATTGCCACGTTGCTGCAAGGTTTTGCCACGGGTCTGGCATCGTTGATTGGCTTACGCGCCGTGACCGGACTGTTTGAGGCACCAGCGTTTCCGACGAATAACCGCATGGTGACCAGTTGGTTCCCTGAACAAGAGCGGGCTTCTGCCGTTGGATTTTATACATCAGGGCAGTTTGTTGGTCTGGCGTTCCTTACGCCATTGCTCATCTGGTTACAGGAAATTCTGAGCTGGCATTGGGTGTTCATTGTCACTGGCGGCGTCGGTATTGTTTGGGCACTTATCTGGCACTTTGTTTATCAGCCGCCGAAGAAAAGTAAAGGGATCAATCAGGCTGAGCTGGATTACATTGCCGAAGGTGGCGGTATTGTCGATGGTGATGCGCCGAGCGACAAAAAAACACGCACCCCATTGACGGCGGCTGACTGGAAACTGGTGTTTAACCGCAAGCTGGTGGGTGTATATATCGGGCAGTTTGCCGTGACCTCTACGTTGTGGTTTTTCCTGACGTGGTTCCCTAACTACCTGACGCAAGAAAAACACATTAGCGCACTGACGGCTGGTTTTATGACGACGGTACCTTTCCTGGCGGCGTTCGTTGGCGTTCTGCTGTCTGGATTTGTAGCGGACCGTTTGGTGCGTAGTGGAAAATCGCTCGGCCTGGCGCGTAAAACGCCGATTATCTGTGGCCTGCTGATTTCAACCTGCATCATGGGCGCGAACTACACGAACGATCCGGTATGGATTATGACGCTAATGGCTGTGGCGTTCTTTGGCAATGGCTTTGCATCCATCACCTGGTCACTGGTGTCGTCGCTGGCTCCAATTCGTCTGATTGGCCTGACGGGTGGGGTATTCAACTTTGTCGGTGGTTTGGGCGGTATCACGGTGCCATTGATTATTGGCTATCTGGCGCAGGATTACGGTTTTGCTCCCGCACTGACCTATATTGCTGGTGTGGCGCTGGTCGGCGCGCTGTCTTACATCTTACTGGTGGGCGAAGTGAAGCGGGTAGGGTAACCCTCGTTACTTGCGTGCAGTAGGGTTCAGGTGAAAGCCATAAAAAAACGGACTTTCCTCTTGGGTGAGGAAAGTCCGTTTAATTTTTTGACTGTCTACCAGCAGGCATTATTTGTAGATAACGGCGGTGCCGCGCAGTTGGTTATCGCCTGTGGCCGATGTAATAGTGAAGGCGCTAGCACCGGCTTTGTCTGCTTTCTGAGCCAACTGCGCTTGCAGTGAATCCAGGCTGTGAGCAGTCGCGCTGATTACGCCAACTTTTTCCAGACCTTGTGCCTGTTGTGAAGACACCTGGTCGGCAGCGAAAGCACCGAAAGACAGAGTAGAAAGTACGACAGCAGCGGCGAAGAATTTTACGTTTTTCATGTGATAGTTCCTGTTCAATGTTGTTTGGAGTGAAAGGTGATTTCCTTTCGATGAAGAGGATACTACGCCGATGCTTCGGGGAGATAAAACGGAGTGTTTTGAGAATATCTGTCAATATTTTTGATGTTAAATCTGGCGATAAGATGCACAGTCTTAATCGCCAGAACGAAGGTTATATCGCCGCCTGCTGAGGTAAGGGTGATGAGGTAGGAACCAGTACGCGTTCCAGCACGCGGGCTTCCAGTTCCGCCAACTTTGCCGAGCCGCGGCGTCGCGGTCGTGGCAAATCAACAGTGATATCCAGCCCCACGCGTCCTTCTTCGATCAGAATAACCCTGTCGGCTAGCGCAATGGCTTCGGAGACATCGTGCGTCACCAGCAGCACCGTGAAGCCATGCTGGAGCCACAGATTTTCGATCAGGCTTTGCATCTCGATGCGAGTCAAGGCATCCAGTGCACCCAGCGGTTCATCCAGCAACAGTAGACGTGGGTGGTGAATGAGCGCACGCGCCAGCGCGACACGCTGTTTCTGTCCACCGGATAGCGCCGCTGGCCAGTCGTCGGCGCGATCTGCCAGCCCGACGGAGGCTAGTGCATCCTGCGCTTTTTCGCGCCAGTTGCCGCGTAACCCCAGCCCGACATTATCGATCACCTTCTTCCACGGCAGCAGTCGTGCTTCCTGAAACATCAGCCGCGTGTCGTCTTTCGCGCTGCTGAGCGGTGCGGTGCCTGTCAGCAGTTTGCCGCTGCTGGCGGCTTCCAGCCCGGCAAGCAGGCGTAGCAGGGTGCTTTTGCCGCAGCCGCTGCGGCCGACGATGGCCACAAACTGCCCGGAAGGAATGCGTAACTGCACTTCGTTCAGTACGGTGCGGCGACCGTAGTGCTTGGTGATGGCATCCAGCGCCAGCGGTGCCCCCTTGGTGAGCGGCGACGGTGAATGAGATGGTGTTGCAGGATCGGTAAAAGCGGTCATGATGCGTCCCCCGATGAGGTTTGATAAGCCGGATTCCAGCGCAACCAAATGCGCTCTAGCCCCTGAGCGCTGACATCGGCCAGTTTGCCGAGCAGGGCATAAAGGATGATGGCAACCACTACTACGTCCGTTTGCAGAAATTCGCGGGCGTTCATGGCGAGATAGCCGATGCCGGAGTTGGCAGAAATGGTTTCCGCGACGATCAGCGTCAGCCACATGAAGCCCAGGGCAAAACGGATGCCGACCATGATGGACGGCAGCGCGCCGGGTAGCACTACCTGATAGAACAGGCTAATGCCGGACAGACCGTAACTGCGCGCCATTTCCAGCAGGCCGCGATCGATGTTTTTAATACCGTGATAGGTGTTGAGATAAATCGGGAACAGCGTACCCAACGCGACCAGAAAAATCTTGGCCGCCTCATCAATGCCAAACCACAAGATCACCAGCGGAATCAGCGCCAGATGGGGGACATTGCGGATCATCTGCACCGAGCTGTCCAGCAAGCGTTCTCCCCAGCGCGACAGACCGGTGATAAAGCCGAGCGCCAATCCGATACTGCCGCCGATAGCAAACCCGATCAGGGCGCGCCAGCCGCTGATCGCCAGATGTTGCCAAAGCTCGCCGCTATAGATGAGCGACCACCCTGCGGTAATCACCGAACTGGGCGCAGGCAGAATCCGGTTGGATAGCCAGCCGAACTCTACGGATATCTGCCACGCGACCAGCAGCGTCACGGGGAGCAGGAAAGGTGCAAGCCGTTGTGCCAGCGAGGAGAGCGTTCTTGCCATGATTGATTCCTCAGCTTTGCGAAACTTTGCGCGGTACATAGCGGTTTGCCACCACTTCCCCCGCATTGTTTACGGCGTGCAGCGGCGTCGGCTGTTGCACCAGATCGAGGTGCGGGAACAGCAGTTCGCCCACGCGATACGCTTCTTCCAGATGCGGATAGCCAGACAGGACAAAGGTATCAATCCCGAGATCGGCGTATTCCTGAATGCGTTCGGCAACCGTTGGGCCATCGCCAACCAGCGCCGTACCCGCACCGCCGCGTACCAGACCGATACCGGCCCACAGATTCGGGCTAATCTCCAGATTGTCCTTTTTGCCACCATGCAGAGCGGCCATGCGCTGTTGTCCGACAGAATCGAAACGCGCCAACGCCGCCTGTGCGTCGGCGATAGTTTTTTCGTCCAGATGGGAAATCAGTCGATCGGCAGCCTGCCAGGCCTCTTCGGTGGTTTCCCGCACGATAACGTGCAGGCGAATACCGAAGCGAACCTCACGCCCCTGCGCCGCGGCTTTGGCGCGGACTTCCGCCAGTTTTTCTTTAACCTGCTCAGGTGGTTCACCCCATGTCAGGTAGAGATCGACCTGTTCTGCTGCCAGATTCTGTGCCGCCTCAGACGAACCACCAAAGTAGAGCGGCGGACGCGGCTGTTGCACGGGCGGATAAAGCAGTTTGGCGTCTTTGACCTGAATGTGTTTACCTTCGAAATCAACGGTTTCACCTTCCAGCAGCCTGCGCCAGATATGGGTGAATTCCGCTGAGGCTTCGTAGCGTTCTTCGTGGCTGAGGAACAGTCCTTCGGCGGCCAGTTCTTCTGGGTCACCGCCGGTCACCAGATTGAACAGCGCCCGACCATTAGACAGCCTGTCTAGCGTGGCGGCCTGACGTGCGGCGATGGTAGGGGAAATGACGCCGGGGCGCAGAGCAACGAGAAATTTTAGCCGCTGCGTCACTGGAATGAGCGATGCTGCCACCAGCCAGGAATCTTCGCAGGAGCGGCCCGTTGGCAGTAGCACGCCGCCAAAGCCTTGCCGTTCGGCGGCTTGCGCCACCTGTTGCAGATAGCCGTAGTCAACATGACGTGCGCCCTCGGTGCTACCAAGATAGCGACCGTCTCCGTGGGTGGGTAAAAACCAGAATACGTTAAGACTCATGGTGTGTTCTCCTGAACGGTCTTGTTTGTGGTAAACAAAATGGTGTGTGATAAGCGAACTACGGCGTTTGGGGATTCCAGACGCGTTCCGCGATATTGACCTTCACCGGCACCAGACGGTTTGCATAAAACAGGTCGGCCGTGGATTGCTGCGCCTTGATCGTGGCGGCATCCAGCGGTTTTATGGTGGTTGGCGGGCGATGATCGAGCGCCGTTTCAATCACTTTTTCCGGTAGCCCTACCGCGTTGGCTAACAGTGTGACGCTCTGTGCCCGGTCGCTGATTGTTAACGCATCGGCTTTGGTCAGTTCGTCCAATACCTGGCGAATAAAGCTGCCGTGTGCTTCGGCGTAAGGGCGACCCGCCAGATAGAAAGAACCGGTTTTATCAAGCCCGCAGCTATCAACCAGTACCCGGACACCGCCTTCCAGCAGCGCGGCAGAGTAGTAGGGGTCCCAGATTGCCCATGCATCGACATTACCTTGCTGGAATGCCGCGCGTGCGTCCGCAGGGGTCAGGTAGGTCGGTTTGATATCGGTGAATGTCAGCCCATCTCGTTGCAACGCGCGCAGCAACGTGTTGTGTGCACTGGAGCCTTTCTGGAAGGCGACTTTGCGGCCTTTCAGGTCGGCAACGGTTTTCACCGGACTGTCTTCTCGTACCAGAATGACTTCGGCCTGTGGTTTAGGTGGCTCCACGCCGACATACAGCAGGTCAGCTCCGGCTGCCTGCGCAAAAATAGGCGGGATATCACCAGTGCCGCCCAGATCGATACTGCCCACATTGAGTGCTTCCAGCATCTGCGGTCCGGCGGGGAATTCAACCCAACTGATTTTGGTATTGGGGAACTGCTTCTCCAGCAACTGGTGCGATTTTGCGAGTACCAGACTGACCGAACCTTTCTGATAGCCGACTCGTAGCTGCGTCGGTACGCTGTCCTGCGCATAAGCGGTGGATATGAACAGCACGGTGCTGGCAGCGAGAATTGTGGAGATCTGGCGTAGCCGCGCCGTCACGTTTTTCCATAACGGCGTGCGTTTCTCACGCGCTTCCGTGACCGTTCGGTTCATCATCAATGGCATGCGTATGATCGCTCCCTTATAACGAAAAATTAAAATACAGTGAAAAAACACAACATCAGGTGATAACCATAACAGGCAGCCGGTGGGCTTTTTAAATCTCAATTTGTCGTTTTTATAGCCAAAAGTAGGAAATACCTGAAATCAATACACTTAGCGCAATAAGCGCGGTAATAGCGATGTTTACCCATCCTTCACGCCTGAATGACGTTTTACATGACCTACCTCACATTGTTTCCGGCAATGTCTATCATTTCGTGAACCTATTCTCATATCTGGCTTTTTTCCATGGAAAACGGTTTCCGTTTTGTTTCCAATGACGGTGTTTCCATGAACATGCTTCTAATGGTGGGATTTATTCACGACGCTTTTTATTCATGACGTACTACGGGGTGTTCAAAATGAAAAGGATCATGCTTTGTTGTTCCGCTGGGATGTCTACCAGCCTTTTAATGAGAAAAATGAAGGAGGTGGCTGATGCGCGTGGTCTGGACGTTGAGATTGCCGCCTACGCCGCCCATGAATTTGATGAACAAGTAGGGAAGTATGATGTTGTGCTGCTGGGACCGCAGGTGAAGTACATGCTGGCGTCATTCAAGGAGAAAGCTGAGGGAAAAGGCGTGCCTGTGGCAGCGATAGACATGATGGATTACGGTATGCAGCGCGGTGACAACGTGCTGGATTTTGCATTTTCACTGATCGAAACATCAGGACAACCGCTATGAGTGGCCTCTATCAGTCGATGGTCGATATCATCGAGCAGAAAATTACCCCGTTGGCAGGTGTGGTTGGGCAACAGCGCCACATCATCGCGATTCGTGACGGCTTCATCGCCGCGCTGCCTTTCATGATCATTGGTTCATTTATGCTGGTGTTCATCTTCCCGCCGTTCTCGCCGGATACTACGTTGGGGTTTGCCCGTGCGTGGCTCGACTTTTCCGTTGCCTACCGTGAACAACTGATGCTGCCGTACTACCTCAGTATGGGGGTCATGACCTTCTTTATCTCAGTGGGGATTGGTGCCAGCCTTGGCAAGCACTACAAGCTGGACCCGATCATGACTGGCCTGTTGGCGCTGATGGCGTTTTTGCTGGTGGCTGCGCCTTATCATGATAAGCAAATTTCCACTCAGTACTTCTCCGGTGAGGGGATTTTTACCGCCATTCTGACTGCAATTTATGCGGGTGAAGTGTATGCCTGGTTGAAAAAGCGCAACATCACGATCCGCCTGCCGAAAGAAGTGCCGACCGGCGTAGCGCGTTCGTTTGAAATCCTCATCCCTGTGCTGGTGATCGTCGCGACGCTGCATCCGTTTAACCTGTTCATCCAGTCCGCGACCGGCATGATTATCCCGGAAGCCATCATGCACCTGCTGGCACCGCTAATTTCGGCGTCGGATTCGCTGCCCGCGATCCTGATTTCGGTATTTATCTGCCAGATTCTGTGGTTTGCCGGGATCCACGGCGCGCTGATCGTCACCGGGATTATGAACCCGTTCTGGATGACCAATCTGGCGCTGAATCAAGCTGCGCTTTCGGCGGGTGCGCCGCTACCGCATATCTATTTGCAGGGCTTCTGGGATCACTACCTGCTGATTGGCGGGGTCGGTTCCACGCTGCCGCTGGCCTTTTTGTTAATGCGTAGCCGAGCGATTCACCTGCGCACCATTGGCCGGATGGGCGTAGTACCGAGCTTTTTCAACATCAACGAACCGATTCTGTTTGGTGCACCGATCATCATGAACCCGCTGCTGTTCCTGCCGTTTATTTGCGTGCCGATGGTCAATGCTGTCATTGCCTATACGGCGACGAAGCTTGGCTGGATCGCGCAGGTCGTTTCCCTGACGCCGTGGACAACGCCAGCACCGATTGGTGCATCGTGGGCGGCGAACTGGGCTTTCAGCCCGGTAATCATGTGTCTGCTGTGCATGGTGATGTCGGCCGCGATGTACTACCCGTTCCTGAAAGTCTACGAGCGCACGTTGCTTAAACAGGAACAGGAGAAACAACAGCAGGCGGCGGGCGAAGCCAGCGCATAAACACGAGTGAAGCAGAGAGGAACGTATGCACGATCATCTTCAGAACGATTTTCGCTTTCCCACGAATTTTTGGTGGGGCAGCGCCAGTTCGGCACCGCAAACGGAAGGCGAAAGCCTCCGCTATGGTAAAAGCGCCACCGTGTGGGACGAATGGTTTGCCACGCAGCCCGGCCGTTTTCACCAGCAGGTTGGGCCGGCGGATACCTCCACGTTTTATCAGCACTGGCGTGAAGATATCGCGCTGCTGAAAACGCTGAACCACAACACGTTCCGGACGTCGATCTCTTGGGCGCGGCTGATACCCGATGGCGTCGGTGAACCCAATCCGCAGGCGGTCGCGTTTTATAATCAGATCATTGATGAAATGCTAGCACAGGGCATCACGCCGTTTATCAATCTGTTCCATTTTGATATGCCGATGGTGATGCAGCGGCTAGGCGGCTGGGAAAATCGGGCGGTGGTGGTGGCCTATGCGGGCTATGCGGCGACCTGCTTCCGTCTGTTTGGCGATAGGGTAAAACATTGGTTTACGTTCAATGAGCCGGTAGTGCCAGTGGAAGGCGGGTATCTGTATGATTTTCACTACCCGAACGTGGTGGATTTCAAGCGAGCCGCGACAGTGGCGTATCACACCATGCTGGCGCACGCGCTGGCGGTGAAGGCCTATCGTGAACAGTCTCAGGGCGGGGAAATTGGTATCATCCTCAACCTGACGCCTTCTTACCCGCGTTCGCAACATCCGGCCGATGTCAAAGCCGCTAACATTGCCGATCTGATGTTTAATCGCAGCTTCCTCGATCCTGCGCTGAAGGGCGAGTATCCGCAGGAACTGGTCGATCTGCTGCATCGCTATGGCCAACTGCCGCATTGTCAGCCTGACGATCGTGCGCTGCTGGCCGATGGTGTTGTCGATCTGCTGGGTATTAACTATTACCAGCCGCGTCGTATCCAGTGCCGTGACAGTTTGGTCAATCCCGATAGTCCGTTTATGCCAGAGTGGTTCTTCTCCAGCTATGAAATGCCGGGACGAAAAATGAATCCCTATCGCGGCTGGGAAATTTACGAACCGGGTATCTATGACATTCTGACTAACCTACGGGTGAACTACGGCAATCCGCGCTGCTTTATTTCAGAAAACGGCATGGGGGTGGAGAACGAACAGCGTTTCGATGCCAACGGGCAGATTCAGGATGATTACCGCATCGATTTTGTCCGCGAACACCTGAAGCAGGTACACAAAGGCATTGCGGAAGGCAGCAATTGCCTCGGCTACCATATGTGGACGTTTATCGATAACTGGTCGTGGTCGAATGCCTACAAGAATCGCTATGGTTTCGTGCAGTTGGATTTGGCGACGCAGACGCGCACGGTGAAGAAAAGCGGGGAATGGTTCGCGGCCGTGGCGGCTGAGAATGGCTTTCAAGGTTCAACGTTGTAAGTCTATCCACGTCGGTGTGGCACTCTGCCACACCACATTCACCGCCCTTCTTGCTTTCCCACGAACCCCCTTTCGCATAAATAAAAAAACCGGCTTGCCCTGATGAGGAGGCAAGCCGGAAAGAGGGTAATACGTGATGTCTTACTGGTCTATCTATGATGGCTATCGGGGCAAGCTAGGGTCAACAACGCTTAGTTGAAGATTACCGCAGAACCACGCAGTTGATCGTTACCGGTCGCAGACGTGATGGTATAAGCTTTAGCGCCTGCTTTTTCTGCTTTCGCTGCGAGCTTAGATTGCAGCGAGCTTAGGTCTTGAGCAGTTGCAGTAACAACACCCGCTTTTTCCAGGTTCTGTGCCTGTGAAGGAGACACGTATTCAGCAGCAGAAGCACCGAAAGTCATGGTAGCGAGAACAACAGCAGCAGCGATGGTTTTTACGTTTTTCATGATGTCTTATCCTTTTCTGATTTGATAGGTGAAAGGGGGCTGCCCTTTCGATATGAAGAATGTTACGCCGATGCTAATGAATTAAAAAACGGATGTTATTGAGGTAATCTTTCTATTTTTTTGAATAACATTTATCGATGTTGTTTGTTTTTTTTAAATTAAAAACAATAAGTTATACATAAAACTGAAATTTATTTACAAACTATTGACTGATATTGAATAACTGGGGTGATGTCTTGTCTGCTGAGGTTCAACTAACGTTTAATGCTATAGGTCATCAACTTACCAATATTAATTGCTGGTCTTGTGATGGAAACTGGCTGGTTTATGACATAAGACCCTATGGATCTTCATTCACAGGGCTGACCATTGAGCGCATACATCTGAAAAGCCTGAAAACTGAGGTGATCTATCGGGCGACGGCGGGCGCGCATGTGGGTGTGGTGACCTGTAGCCCGCAGGAACCGCTGCGCTATGTCTTTATCCACGGGCCGGAAAATCCGGATAGCGAATGGCAGTATGATTTTCACCATCGCCGTGGAACGATAGTGGCAGATCGCCAGCGCGATGAGGCGATTACGCTTGATGCTTTCTCTATTACGCCGCCATATCAGGCCGGTGCGCTGCGCGGTGGTACGCATGTCCATGTTTTCAGCCCGGATGCGAGTCGCCTGAGTTTTACCTATAACGACCATGTGCTGCATGAGCGCGATCCGGCATTAAACTTGCGTAATGTTGGCGTGGCCGTCCCGCTACAGGCTGTCACTGTTGAGAAATGCCACCCGCGTGAATATGACGGCAGCCACTATTGTGTGCTGGTCAGCAGAACGACACCGCAGCCGCAGCCCGACAGCGATGAAATCAATCGTGCCTATGAAGAAGGTTGGGTGGGCACCACGGGCTATATTCGACAGGACGGTTCGCGCCAGCGCTGGGCACTAGCGTTTATCGGCGACACGCGTGCGGCGGACGGAACAACTATTCCTGAGATCTTTATCGTTGATTTGCCGGACGCGCTGGAAGATTACGCCAAAGAGGGTGATGCGACATTAGCGGGGACGGCGACGTCCATGCCTGCGCCGCCAGCGGGCGTGCAGCAGCGGCGTTTAACCTTTACGCACCAACGCCGTTATCCTGGATTGGTAAATCAGCCGCGCCACTGGCTACGCGCTTCGCCCGATGGCAGTGAAATTGCTTTTCTGATGCGTGACGAGGCTGGCGTAGTACAGCTATGGACGCTTTCCCCGAATGGCGGTGAACCAAGACAGGTAACGCACACGGAACACGGTGTACAGTCTGCCTTTAACTGGCACCCGGATGGACGTTCTCTGGCATTTGTGTGTGACAACAGCATCATGTTGTGTGACGCGAAAAGTGGTGAGCTTGTTCGGTTGACGGCGCGGACGGACAGCGCACCGAGTGCGGATGCGGTGGTCTTTTCCCCTGATGGGAAACACGTTGCGTATATGCGGGAAATTGGCGGCTTTAATCAGCTTTTCGTCGTGGCCTGCTTATTATCATGACGGCGGTGTAGCGGGTTCTCGGCGAGCGCGGTACTGTCAAAGCTGATTGTGTGGCATGGTGTTGTTATTAGGCATAGTGTTGTTATTAGGCATAGTGGCGAGCTGTGAACTGGCGGTCTGGTTTTGCTCTTCGCTGTGTAAAATGCGTTCGCGCGTCGACAGTTTGTGCTTATCACTGCCTGCACGATAGTAATCGTAGGGCAGCAGCAGCGTGTCGGTAACCGCGGAGAACGGCAAATCGATCGCGACCAGCGGCATCATCGCCCAACTGGTATCGTCGTCACGCAGCATACCCACACTGGCGCGTGTGCCGGAATAGTATCCCTGATCGTTTCCGGTATGCGTCATGATGCTGGAGCAGCCGCTGGTTACTACCGCGCCGCTACCAGTAATAATGAAAGAGAACAACGCACTTTTCAGTAAAGTCATATTACTTATCCATTAAGAACCTGCTGCCAGAGTGGGTCGAAGCCTAATACTGGTCACTTAAGTCCGTTGCTAGGGGGAACACAGGGAGGTTCCCGCAGGGACGCCTCACCCCTGTGGCCGCCCCGTGTATCTCGATGCTTAAACAATCGGCACTAGGCCAAAACCTGTCTATCCTGAGTGTATGTGATAACGCTCACCCTGTGAGTGAATATTGCATGAAACGTAGCAATTTTCCCTTTTTGCCTCTTGAAAGTCAGAGGGGGTCACCATATTGATAATAAGCCGGAAGAAAACGATACGCCGTCAGGGTATCTGTCCCGGCTGTGAGCCTGTCCTTAGGGAAGGTAAAAAATAAATCCTCGCTGCATGTTTAGGAGGCTGTTTCATGCGTAACCCCGATTTTTCCCCACTGTACCGTTCCGCTATTGGTTTTGATCGTCTGTTCAATCTATTAGAAACCGGCCAGACCCAGAGTAACGGCGGCTATCCTCCCTACAACGTCGAGCTGGTTGATGAGAACCAATACCGCATTGCGATTGCCGTCGCTGGTTTCGCTGAGCAGGAACTGGATATCACCGCGCACGACAACTTATTGATTGTAAAAGGTGCCCACGCTGGTGAGCAGGTTGCCCGCAATTACTTGTATCAGGGCATTGCCGAGCGCAACTTCGAGCGTAAATTCCAACTGGCTGAACATATTCAGGTAAAAGGCGCCAATCTGGAAAACGGGCTGCTGTATATCGATCTCGAGCGTATCGTGCCGGAAGCGATGAAGCCGCGTCGGATTGAAATCAAGTAAATCACGCGAATCGCCCGAAACAGCAACGCTATGAATTCACGTTTCGTCTGCCGAATGGGGACGACACCAGCTATGGAACCGTAGCTGGAACAAACGATGCCTAAGGGCATCATTAACCTCGCTTCTTAGAAGGAGTTATATAATGCGTAACTACGACTTATCACCTTTACTGCGTCAGTGGATCGGTTTTGACAAATTAGCTAGCTCAATGCAGGGCAGTCAGGAACCGATTGATTTCCCTCCGTACAATATCGAGAAGAAAGACGATAACCACTATCGCATTACGCTTGCGCTGGCAGGTTTCCGGCAGAGCGATCTGGATATCGAAGTAGAAGGTCCGCGCCTGACCGTGAAGGGTAGCCCGGCACCGACCGAGAAAGCTGTGGAATACCTGCATCAGGGGTTGGTGTTTAAACCTTTCACACTGAGCTTTACGCTGGCCGAGCATCTGCATGTGTCTGATGCCCATTTTGAAAATGGCCTGCTGCACATCGATCTGGTGCGTGATGTACCAGAAGCCTTGCAGCCGCAGCGCATCGCCATCGGCGGTGGCCGCCCAGCATTGAACCAGCAGTCTGCCGAAGATGCGTCATAACGCGACATCCGTGTTATTAACCTGCGCGTTAGTAAACTAAAGGTTAGCCGCGCCCGTATCATCATGGGCGCGGTTTTGTGTTGCCCGCCACGTTTCTTTGTCATTTAGTGATTAGCGACTGATTTTATCCCAATCATTAAAAAATTGGTCTCCTCCATAATTTAGAGGGGGTGGAATATCCTGCACCGGTGCTTCTTGTTTTTTGTAGTTATCTGGGTCAAGTCCGCTAATTTATTTAACAAAATAAGTTTCTATTGTTATAAAATAATGTAAGTTATCTATTTTTAACTCAGGCCAGTCACCTAAGACTTTTACTTTAAGTCTGTATTGTCCATAAGGTTCACTACTTAGATCGACTAAACTGAAAACCTCTGCAGGCCTGCGTGATAATCGCTGAGATTCTTTATCAATATAATATTTTTGTCGATGAATTTTTTTTAAAATTAACTTTTCAGTTAAATCATCGTTTATTTTATATAGTTCAACGTTAAAAATAGGTGATTCTTCAATATCTTTTATCGGCCCGCCACCAATAAATATATCTGAAGTATAGAATCCCACGCTTAGGTTTTCTGTCGATTTTATTTTTAACATTATATGCGATGAAGGCGATTCCAGAGGGGTTATGAAAAAAAACCTGCTGAGTGGTAATGGTGTTTTCCAGAAGGCGAAATCAATTTCATCTCCTTTTTCATATAATTTAATTGGTATGTTGATGGGGGTGTCAGTGGATATTTTTGGTGATAAGAAAAAATAAGGATTGTTGAATGGTGGTTTCACCCATTGATATGAAAGAGTGAGTCCTACTCCCAATAAAATACCAATGAGTAATAATGTTTTTTTCACGTTTAAACGGCTCCATGTTTACGAAAAATAAGCTTAACTTAGGGGCGGGTTCTGAGCAAGATCCCGAACACCAATTAGCCTATCGAATATTTTGATATTGCACTTAACTATGATGATTGTCCGCGCGGTTTTGTGTTGCCCGCCACGTTTCCCTCCTCAGTATTCTGCCAAAATTAAAACGAGCAGCAGTGGTATTTCCCAATAAAAACGTCCGCAAAGGATACGGGTATGAGTGATATCGCACTTACCGTGAGTATGCTGGCGCTGGTTGCCGTTCTGGGGTTGTGGATCGGTAATTGGCGGATTTATGGCGTCGGTTTAGGGATTGGCGGGGTCCTGTTCGGTGGGATCATCGTCGGGCATGTTGCCCACCAGTACCAGATTCAACTGAATGATGACATGTTGCACGTCATTCAGGAATTCGGGCTGATCCTGTTTGTCTATACCATTGGCATTCAAGTCGGGCCGGGCTTCTTTTCCTCTCTGCGCGTTTCTGGCCTGCGCCTCAATGCGTTCGCCCTGCTGACGGTGTTTCTCGGCAGTGTGGTGACCGTCATGCTGCACAAACTGCTCAATATTCCTCTGCCTATTATTCTCGGTATTTTTTCCGGCGCAGTCACCAACACGCCTTCACTGGGCGCGGGTCAACAGATTTTGACCGATCTCGGTTCGAGTTCAACCTTAGTGAACCAGATGGGGACGGGTTACGCGATGGCGTATCCGCTGGGGATCTGCGGCATTTTACTGGTGATGTGGCTGATGCGCGTCCTGTTTCGTGTTGCGGTGGATAACGAAGCAAAACAGTTTGAGGCCAGCAACGGTCAGCATCATGAACAGCTACTCACGATGAATGTGTCGGTAACGAATACCAATCTGCAAGGGCTGGCGATTCAGGATGTGCCGATTCTGAATCGCGACACTATCGTTTGTTCCCGTCTGAAACGCGGTGACGAGCTGATGGTGCCATCGCCTCAGACGCTCATCCAACTGGGCGATTATCTGCATTTGGTGGGGGCGAAACACGATCTGGAGCAGGCGCGTCTGGTCATCGGCAATGAAGTTGAGACATCGCTCTCGACGCGAGGCACCGATCTGCACGTTGAGCGCGTGGTGGTGACCAATGAGAAGGTGCTGGGCCGCAAGATTCGCGAGCTTAATCTGAAGCAAAACTACGATGTCGTGATTTCGCGCCTGAATCGTGCGGGCGTCGAGTTGGTTGCCAGCAATCAGGCAAGCCTGCAATTTGGCGATATTCTGAACCTGGTTGGGCGGAAAACGGCGATCGATGCCGTTGCGGATATCGTGGGTAACGCGCAGCAGAAGCTCCAACAGGTACAGATGCTGCCCGTCTTTATCGGCATTGGGCTAGGTGTGCTGTTGGGCTCTGTGCCGTTGATGATCCCTGGGTTTCCGGTGGCGCTGCGACTCGGGCTGGCCGGCGGACCGCTGGTGGTGGCGTTGGTGCTGGGGCGCATAGGCAGTATCGGCAAACTTCACTGGTTTATGCCACCCAGTGCGAATCTGGCGCTGCGTGAGCTCGGCATTGTGCTGTTCTTATCGGTGGTGGGGCTGAAATCGGGCGGCGATTTCGTCGATACGCTATTGAACGGTGATGGCGTATGGTGGATTGGCTATGGTGCACTGATTACCATGGTGCCGCTGCTGCTGGTCGGCATACTGGCACGCACGCTGGGTAAGATGAACTACCTGACGCTGTGCGGCATGCTGGCGGGTTCCATGACCGATCCCCCCGCGCTGGCATTTGCCAATGGGCTACACCCGACCAGCGGTGCGGCGGCGCTATCTTATGCGACGGTTTATCCGCTAGCGATGTTTCTGCGAATTATGTCACCGCAGCTTTTAGCCGTGCTTTTTCTTACCCTCTAAATGTTATCAACTGGATAAAAAATAATATTTTTCCGCCGAATAATGGCGATTTGTTTTTTTATTTTTTGAATAAATAAATACCTGAGTGAATAAATAAGGAATAGATAACTTACTGTCTGAGAAAGACTTATATTACCATTATTAGGTATAAGGTTTTTTTATCATTAATTTGTCGTTAACTTCGTTAATTTTATGTTCATAAAATGTCAATTATTATTGAATTTTAAGGGTTTTTTATCGGGAAATTAAAACCACGATAGTTTCTTAAATAAATTAATGAACTATTTTAGTAACTAAAGTAACGCTATTTTGCAGGCGCATTAGAATACTATCTCTCCATTAATCACTAGATTTGATCAGACGAGAGAAGCACCCTGAACCCTTGTTTTCTCGTCTTTTTTTCCGCAGATGATTCCTGTTGCGTGGTTTCAGCAGGGTGACGAAGGAAGAATAACGAAATACCCACTCCTCCGCCCGGGACATCCGTCGTGAATACAGCATTCCGTTTTAATGAAGAGTGGTGTTCCTATGTCTGCGAATAACAGCAGGTTGATAAAGCTTCTAGTTATCCTTTGTATTGCCGGTGGCTTATGGCTATTACCGGTTCCCGATGGCGTTAAACCCGATGCCTGGCATCTGATGGCGATTTTTATTGCCACGGTTGTCGGTCTGATTCTCTCTCCTTACCCGCTTGGCGCGATGGCGATGTTCAGCCTGACCACGGTTGCCATATTAGGGTTATTATCCATTAAAGATGTGTTGGCGGGCTTTAGCGATCCCACCATTTGGATGATCGCGTGCGCCTTCTTTATCTCGCGCGGCTTTATCAAAACCGGCTTTGGTCGGCGTATTGGTCTGCTGTTCATCAGCAAGCTGGGGAATAGCTCTCTCGGTCTGGCGTATGGGCTGGTGTTTACCGACCTGTTGTTCGCTCCGGCGATGCCTTCCACATCTGCACGCTGTGGCGGGATCATCACTCCGTTGTTCCGCTCGATTGCCGAAGCCTATGATTCTACGCCGGAAAAAGGCACGCAGCGTCGCATTGGTGCGTTCCTGGTGCAGTCCATTTTCCAGTGTAACGCCGTGACCTCGGCGATGTTCATGACCTCCATGGCGGGCAACCCAATGGTGGCGAAGCTGGCTTCCCAGTTTGGCATCCACATCAGTTGGACAGACTGGGCGTTAGCAACACTGCTGCCGGGCTTCCTGTCTTTGGCGCTGATTCCTTACCTGATCTACCGCTTCTATCCGCCTGAACTGAAGAAAACCTCAGAAATGCGTGCGATCGCCGTCGAAAGACTGCGTGAGATGGGCAAAATGACCCGCGATGAGTGGGTAGTGCTGGGCGTGTTCCTGGGGCTGGTGACGTTCTGGGTATTGGGCTCTACGCTGAATATCGACGCGACTCTGACCGCGCTGGCTGGCCTGAGCGTGCTGTTGCTCAGCCGTGCGCTGACCTGGGATGACGTGGTCAGTGAGAAAGAAGCCTGGCACACCGTGGTATGGTTTGCTGTGCTGATGACGCTGGCTGGTCAGCTCAACAAAATGGGGCTGATTGCCTGGCTGGGTGGATTGGCGGGTAATGCGGTCAGCGGGATGCACTGGCTGCCGATGCTGGGCCTGCTGCTGCTGGTTTACTACTACAGCCACTACCTGATGGCGAGTGCGATTGCCCACATCAGCGCCATGTACGCGATTTTCGTCTCTATCGCGCTGGCAGCCGGCGCACCGCCGATGCTGACTGTACTGGTGTTCGGTATTTTCAGTAACCTGTTTATGTCTACGACGCACTACTCCAGTGGCCCGGCACCCATTTTGTTCGGCACAGGCTACGTGCCGCTGGGAACCTGGTGGAAGATCGGCTTCTTGGTCAGTCTGGTCATCATCCCTATTTGGCTGGGTGTGGGTAGTATGTGGTGGAAACTGCTTGGTTTCTGGTAAAAACGTGGATACCACGGGTTTTCCTGACGCGAGACATTCCTGACACAAAAAATGTACCGCAATACGTTAAGCCTGATTTCCTTTCTTTAAGCCTACGCCCTGTCCCTGTGACGGGGCGTATGCATCACGACACGCGAAACGCGGCGAAACAGTATAAGATAACGGTGTGATGATGTTTGTTTTGGAGAGTGACATGGGCAAGAAAAAAGCACCGCTAAAGCTGGGAACATCGGTGTTTTTGATGGTGTCAGTGGTACTTGGCGCGGTGTTGCTGGTGGTCTATTCCCTGCTGTTTTTTCGTATTAATCAGCTTTCGGAAGATCATCTGCGGGAAAAAGCCTTTGCCATTGCTCGCACATTTGCGTCCTCCCCCGTTGTTATTGATGAACTGAAAGGGATTGGCCGGCCGGAGGACGTGCAGATTGCTGCGGAGACCATCCGCCAGCGTAATCAACTGCTCTTCGTGACCGTCACGGATATGGATACGGTGCGCCATAGCCACCCTGAACCGGAAAGAATTGGTGAGCATTTTGCTGGCCGTGATATCTACCCCGCGCTGTTGGGCATGGAGAATACCGCGATAAACCGGGGAACGCTCGATCCGGCACTGCGGGTATTTACGCCGGTTTTTGATAATAACCATAAGCAGGTTGGCGTCGTTGCGCTGGGGATTGCCCTAACCAGCGTACAGAGGGTGATCAGCGACAACCGTTGGATGATTCCCTGGACGTTATTGGCAGGGGCGCTGGTTGGCTGGCTGGGTACGCTGATTTTGGTGAAGATACTCAAGCGTATTATGCTGGGATTCGAGCCGTTTGAGATATCGAACCTGTTTGAACAGCGTAACGCGATGCTCAAACACATCAAAGAAGGGGTTATTGCGGTCGATCAGCATGGTCGGATTACCGTAATCAATGATGAGGCGCGACGGCTTTTTCGGCAGAATAATCCACAGAGCAGTGAAAAGCCGGTGCCGAAGCCAACTGAGCGCGTCAGCGAACAGTGGCTTGAGCATCTGCACCTGAAACAGGTGCTGGAGAGCGGTACGCCGCGGCGCGATGAAGAGATTAACTTTAACGGGCATCTGCTGCTAACCAACACCGTTCCGGTTTTTGTGAAGGGCGATATTATCGGCGCGATTGCGACGTTCCGTGATAAAACGGAGATCAGCCAGTTATTGCAACGGTTGAGTGGGATGTCCTACTACGCGGATGCACTGCGTGCGCAGTCGCACGAGTTTATGAACAAGCTGCACGTCATCTTAGGGATGCTGCACTTAAAATATTACTCGCAGTTGGAAGACTACATCTTGAAAACCGCCAATAATTATCAGGCGGAAATCGGTTCGATTATTCGTAAAGTGAAATCGCCAGTGATTGCCGGCTTCCTGTTGGGTAAAATCAATCGCGCGCGCGATCTCGGCATTACGCTCTCCATCAGCGAGGAGAGCCTGCTGCCGGACACCGATGATGTCGATGCCACGAATGAATTGATTACCGTGTTGGGTAATCTGATTGAGAATGCGATGGACGCGATTGATGAGCAGGAAAACTGTGAAATCAGCGTGAGTTTCCATCATCAAAATAACCGCCTTCACTGTACCGTGGGGGATGACGGCCCCGGCATTTCGTCGGAAAGTCAGGCGCGCATTTATGAACAGGGATTCTCTACCAAAGGCAGCGGGCGCGGTATTGGCCTGTACCTGACCAAACAGAGTCTGGAGAAGATTGGCGGCACTATCGAGTTTGAATCAGAACCTGATGTGTACACCCAGTTTTTCGTTACTATTCCTTATCAAGCAAGGCTGTTTGACCATGATTAATGTACTGATTGTTGATGACGATGCCATGGTTGCAGAGCTTAACAAATCTTATCTGAACCAGGTTTCTGGATTTAGCTGCTATGCGACCGTCCCCACGTTGCAGCAGGCGCGTAACCTGCTGATGCAACCTGACTCGGAAATTGATTTGGTACTGCTGGATATTTACATGCAGCAGGATAATGGACTGGATCTGTTGCCGACTATCCGTGAATTCAGTGAAAAGACGGATGTCATCATCATCTCTTCTGCCAGCGACGTGTATACCATCAAAAAAGCACTGCACTATGGCGTGGTGGATTATCTGATCAAGCCTTTCCAGTTCTCGCGTTTCGAACAGGCGCTTACCGCCTATCGCGAAGAAGCGAACTTGTTCAAGCACCGCGATTTCGTTGCGCAGTCGGACATTGATAGTCTGATTCGCCGCACCAGCGGTAGCACGGCCAGTGAGCGCAAGAAATTGCCGAAAGGGCTGACCAGCCTGACATTGCGTACCGTCTGCGAGTGGATTGAAGGCAATCAGGGTATCGAGTTCTCTACCGAAATGCTGGCCAATGCGATTGGCATTTCCCGCGTTTCCTGCCGTAAATACCTGATTTACCTGTCTGACACCAATATCCTGACCACCAATATTCTGTACGGTTCGACGGGACGGCCGGTTTACCTGTATCGCCTGTTGCCAGAAAAGCAGGACTCACTGCGTCAGTACTGTGAGTGAAGAGCTGTGAATAAATAGCTACGGATAAAGCTGGCAGAAACAGAAACAAGGCGGGAGCGATCCCGCCTTGTTCTTATACACGATGCTTGTTGTTGATATGACCAGTGAGTTTAGAAAGCAGTACCCGAATACTGATAATTACACACCGATAAGCGAAGATACTGCGTTAAGAGTCGTGTCCGAGGTTGTTTCTGGTATAGGTAACATTTCGCCTTATTCTGGCGGTACTATCGGTGGCTTATTAGACGGTATGTATGATGTTAACAAATAAGTGCAAAGCATTTATTCGATGGGGCAGTATTTGCCTTGTCTCTTTTTTTTATTTGATTAGCATTGCCATTTTTTCTTTTGGACATGTTCAAGATAAGGAAAGAATGGTTTCGTTACCTGATAAAACAGTGTCAGTTGAATACCATTTTGCGATATTGGCTGATATACAAGAGTCTATGAACTCCATGTATTCAGCCACACTAATTGGTTTCCCAATTAGTGTGATCCTGATTCTGATCATTTTCAAAAAGGTTAGATAAGAACGCGGTTGATGGGTGATTAGCGTAGTTCTGCATTCAATAAGGTTTCCCCCTGATTGGGGGAAACCGTGATACTAGAGAGCTAAATCAGGCAGCCCAGCCCAACAGCAGCGTAGCGGCGATGACGGTAGACGCGCCGCCGATACGGGTAGCGATCTGTGCGAACGGCATCAGAGACATACGGTTAGAGGCAGACAGAATTGCTACGTCACCGGTACCACCCAGCCCGCTGTGGCAGGTGGTTACGATAGAAGCCTCAATCGGGTACATGTTCAGGTAAGGTGCAATCAGGAAGCTCACCAGCGCCATGGACAGCACCACAGAACCACAGACGATCACATAACCCACAGAGAATACCGCGACGACGCTCTCCAGCGGAATATACAGCATGCCAAGCCCGATCATCAGCGGCCACACCAGAGAGCTAGATACGAACTTGTAAACGCTGTGTGCACCGGTTTCCATAATGGCAGGAATAACACGTCCATATTTGCAGAAGACGGCGATCAGAATCATCAGAACCGGGCCAGGGATGTGAACCAGTTTCTCAAACAGGCCACCGACGATGAAGAAGGCGCAAATCATCAGCAGCCCGCCGCCCATCAGATGAAAATCGACCGGTTTTGGCGCGTCGTTTACGGCAAACATCGCGTTGTCTTCATCGCTGCGAACCAGACGGCCTTCACCGGTTAGATCCTTACGGCGCATACCGAGACGAGACAGCACGCCAGCACACAGAATTGCGAAGATGTTACCGACAACGGCAGCGGGGGCTAGCTGAGCGACATAAACGTCTGGGCTTTGTCCCAGAATGGCAGAGTAGGCGAGGGACAGCGGCAGGATACCTTCACCAATACCCCCACCGATGATTGGCACGATAATGAAGAAGAAGGTGTGATAGACGCTGTAACCGCACAACTTACCGACCAGCAAACCGGTTGCCAGCGCTGTCGCGGTGCCGATGACCAGCGGAACGAACATACGCACCATCCCCTGAATCAGGATTTTGCGGTTCATACCCAAGATACTGCCGACCACCAGACAGGCGATGACGAAATACAGGAAATTCGCCTCTTTCATCAACAGGTGTACGGTTTTCATGGTGTTGTCATTGAATAAATTAAAGTACACCATAACGGAAGGTACCATGAGGCACAGAATCGCCGGTCCGCCGATATCTTTGAATACGGGAATGTTGCTGCCAATGTGCGCGAGTAAAAAACCCATCGTCATGATGACGGCGAAACCGCCAATCATGTTTTTAGGCAAATATCCCTCATAGGCAGCGATAGCGACAATCGCGGCAATTGCTATAAACAGTGCAACGGGAACGGAGCCAATTTTCTTTTTAAAGAAGTCGCCGATAAACGATGACTGTGTTTCCAGAGCGAGATCGTTCTCACATAAAATATCAGTTTCAGTTTTTTTCATTATATTCACCCTGCTAGGACAGTTGGTACAGAAAGAAATTACATCCCTGCCGTTACGATATTGATGGTGCATCGTTATCGACATGGGTCGTGACGTTTTTTCATCGATGACTGTATATTTATCGAGCGTCACTAATGCCGGTGGCGGCGGGATGTTTATTATCAGAAAGCAGAAAAATACGTTTTTTTTGTTTTTTATCAATTGGTAACAAAAAGATAAAAAATGATGGATGTTATTTAACAGTGAACCACTTCTGAGGGTAATCTAGCATGAGTGAATGTTAAAAATAATACGTTAATTACGTATTTGTGAACTTATCAGCAACTCTATTTTAAATAACTTACGTCATTTTTTTGTAATTAAAATAATTATTAATGGGGGTTGAGGAATTAAAAAGAGAAGGGAGATGAATCATGAGATGAAAAAATACCACTTTATGAGAATAAGTAAATAGCGTGTTCCATTTTAATGAAAATATTTATTTAACTAAAATACCCAATTAATTATTGAGCAATATCATTTTCTCGTGGGTATGGCCCTTGCCGAAGATACCGTGGGCAGAATGAGTCTCCGATCCTGCTTCATCCGCTTTTTTATCTATGCTTTTATCTGGTGGATGGTATCCAGCAACGGGCACCTCATCGATATAGACAAAGAATGCAGTGGAGTAGGTTTTTGGCTCGTCGAAGAGGAGAAAGCAAAGTTTTTTTATGTAGCGTAGATAGTCATTCAACGCCTTATGGCGTCATGGTGAATATCAGAATTTCTTATCATCTTTCAGAATTTTCACCTGTTGTTAACGTTTTTAACAAAAAATAGTGCTCAGATCTTGGACATGTAAGACCAGATGACCATAGTTTTTTTAATGGTGATAATTTCTTTTAGTAGACAATGCGTAGGTTTTTATCGCTAGTTTTTTAAAAAATCACAAAATATACGACTTAAATTATGTGATAGAGCTGTATTTTATATATTAATAAAATGTAAGGAATTTTTGTAAATCCTTACAGCTTATATTGACGTCACCGCCATCTGTTGAGAAATTGGGATAGCCATAGGGATATAAGGAGGAAAGCAGCGGCTTGTTTGAATGATCCTACGTCTTCATTCAGCACCCGTGAACGGGTTGTGACGCTTCAAGGTATAGGTTGTCGTTATTATGACTATATTGAATAGCGTGGCGACGGTTTGTTCTGGTGACCACGATTCCTCCCCCAGTATTTTAATTTTGCCTTCGGGCGACAGGGTACAGACCGCAGCACGTAAAAATACAGGTCTGCCCAACCCTACCCAATTGATTTCGAGATGCATGACAGGACATCAACGTTGTTAACACCTGCGTTTTTTCGATCGCGCTTTTAACGATCGTGTTTTTAACCACAGGGTTAACGTGTATGCAGCTTGGCGTCGGACGGGTATAGCACACAACATCATCCACAATGGAGCATAAGTAATGGAAAAATCCCTGGTTAAATCAAGGGTGTTGAAGTTCGGCCTCGGCTTGCTCGCCCTGTCCGTCGCTGCGGGCGTTCAGGCAAAAACGCTGGTTTACTGCTCAGAAGGCTCTCCGGAAGGTTTTAACCCACAGTTGTTCACCTCCGGTACGACGTTTGATGCCAGCTCTATTCCTATTTATAACCGTCTGGTGGAATTTAAAGACGGCACCACGGACACCGGTCCAGGTTTGGCTGAAAAATGGGATATTAGCGAAGACGGCAAAACGTATACCTTCCATTTGCGCAAAGGCGTGAAATGGCAAGATAACAAGGATTTCAAACCTTCCCGTGAATTCAATGCCGATGACGTGATTTTCTCCTTCATGCGTCAGCAGGATGCCAACCACCCGTACCATAAAGTTTCTGGCGGCAGCTATGAATACTACCAAGGTATGGGTATGCCAGAGCTGGTTAGCAAAATCGAAAAAGTAGACGATTATACCGTTCGCTTTGTGCTGAGCCGCCCTGAAGCGCCATTCCTGGCAAACCTGGCGATGGACTTCGCTTCTATCATGTCTGCGGAATACGCGGATAAGATGCTGAAAGCCGGTACGCCGGAGAAGATTGACCTGAACCCAATTGGTACAGGCCCGTTCCAGCTACAGCAGTACCAGAAAGATTCCCGTATTTTGTACAAAGCCTTTGAGGGCTTCTGGGGCAGCAAGCCGGGCGTCGATCGTCTGGTCTTCTCCATCACGCCGGATGCGTCTGTGCGTTACGCCAAGCTGCAAAAAGATGAATGCCAGATCATGCCGTATCCAAATCCGGCCGATCTTGCCCGTATGAAAGAAGATAAAAATATCACGTTGATGGAACAGCCAGGCCTGAATGTCGGCTATCTGTCCTATAACGTTGAGAAAAAACCGCTGGATAACGTCAAGATTCGCCAGGCGCTGAACTATGCGGTCAACAAGTCTGCCATCATCGAAGCGGTCTATCAGGGGGCTGGTCAAGCAGCAACCAACCTGATCCCGCCGACCATGTGGGGCTACAACAACGACGTTAAAGACTACAGCTACGATCCTGAGAAAGCGAAAGCCCTGCTGAAAGAAGCGGGTATGGCTGACGGCTTCTCTATCGATCTGTGGGCAATGCCGGTACAGCGTCCGTACAACCCGAACGCACGTCGTATGGCGGAAATGATTCAGTCCGACTGGGCGAAAGTGGGTGTGAAAGCCAAGATCGTCACCTACGAGTGGGGCGAGTATCTGAAGCGCGCGAAAGACGGCGAGCACCAGACCGTGCTGATGGGCTGGACTGGCGACAATGGGGACCCAGATAACTTCTTCGCAACCCTGTTCAGTTGCGACGCAGCTAAAAATGGCTCCAACTACTCCAAGTGGTGCTACAAGCCGTTTGAAGACCTGATCCAGCCGGCGCGTGCCGTTTCCGATCACGAAAAACGTATTGAATTGTACAAGCAGGCGCAGGTTGTGATGCACGATCAGGCTCCGGCGCTGATTGTCGCGCACTCCACCGTGTACGAGCCAGTCCGTAAAAACGTGAAAGGCTATGTGGTGCAGCCGCGTGGCGTGCATAGCTTCAACAACGTGACGTTGGATTAAGTCAGCCACTCGATTTTCACGGACATTGAAAACCCCGACCTTGCAGTTTCTCGTTAGAGGAGCCGTGGAGGCGGGGTTTCTTGCCCGTTAAACTTTTATGGTTGCCTTCCCTGCCCGCTACCCTGCGGGCCGTCGCACACGACGTTTAAAATCGCGCCTGGCGATTTTTTAGCTGTGAGCAATGATAAGCCTGATGGCCAATGAGCCAACGGGCATGAATAGAGAGTTCGGGATATGTTGCAGTTCATACTCCGGCGTTTGGGGCTTGTTATCCCAACGTTTATTGGTATCACCCTGTTGACCTTTGCCTTCGTGCACATGATTCCGGGCGACCCGGTCATGATCATGGCGGGGGAACGCGGTATTTCCGCCGAGCGCCATGCGCAATTGCTGGCTGAAATGGGGCTGGATAAGCCGCTTTGGCAGCAATACATCCACTATATCGGCGGTGTGTTGCAGGGCGATCTGGGGATCTCCCTCAAGAGTCGTATCCCCGTGTGGGAAGAATTTGTGCCTCGCTTCAAAGCGACGCTGGAACTGGGTGTCTGTGCGATGCTGTTTGCTATCGCTGTTGGGATTCCGGTTGGCGTATTGGCTGCGGTCAAACGCGGTTCCATTTTCGATCATACTTCTGTTGGACTGGCGCTGACGGGCTACTCCATGCCTATCTTCTGGTGGGGCATGATGCTGATTATGCTGGTCTCCGTTCAACTCGACCTGACGCCCGTTTCGGGACGCGTTAGCGATACCATTTTCCTCGATGACAGCATGCCGCTCACCGGCTTTATGCTGATCGACACCCTGTTCTGGGGCGAAAAAGGCGACTTTATCGACGCGGTTGAACACATGATCCTGCCTGCTATCGTGCTGGGCACCATTCCGCTGGCGGTGATTGTGCGTATGACGCGCTCCGCGATGCTGGAAGTGCTGGGCGAGGATTACATTCGTACCGCCCGCGCCAAAGGGCTGAGCCGCCTGCGCGTGATTGTCGTGCATGCGTTGCGTAATGCGATGCTGCCGGTGGTGACAGTGATTGGTTTGCAGGTCGGCACCATGCTGGCTGGGGCGATCCTGACGGAAACCATTTTCTCCTGGCCTGGGCTGGGGCGGTGGCTGATCGATGCATTACAGCGTCGTGACTATCCGGTGGTTCAGGGCGGTGTGCTGCTGGTAGCAACCATGATTATTCTGGTTAACCTGCTGGTGGATGTGCTCTACGGCGTGGTTAACCCACGTATCCGTCACAAGAAATAAGGGGAGGCTAAGATGACACATGTCACTGAACCGGTTGTAAACAGCGCGCCGAAGCCGATGACCCCGTTACAGGAATTCTGGCACTATTTTAAACGTAACAAAGGGGCGGTTGTTGGCATGGTGTATGTTGCACTGATGCTGATTATCGCCATGGGTGCCAACGTGTTGGCACCGCACTTACCTGCCGAGCAGTTTCGCGATGCGCTGCTTCGTCCGCCGGTCTGGCAAGAGGGCGGAAGCTGGCAGTTTATTCTGGGAACGGATGACGTCGGGCGTGATGTCCTGTCCCGTCTGATGTACGGCGCACGCCTGTCGCTGCTGGTCGGCTGTCTGGTGGTCGCGCTGTCGCTGGTGCTGGGGGTGATCTTCGGCCTGCTGGCTGGATATTTCGGCGGGGTGGTCGATGCGCTCATCATGCGTATCGTCGATATCATGCTGGCACTGCCAAGCCTGCTGCTGGCGCTGGTACTGGTCGCCGTCTTCGGGCCTTCCATTGTGAATGCGTCGCTGGCGTTGACCTTCGTGGCGTTGCCGCACTATGTCCGTTTGACGCGAGCGGCGGTGCTGGTGGAAGTTAACCGTGATTACGTCACCGCTTCACGCGTGGCGGGTGCCAGCTCGGCACGCCAGATGTTCGTCAACATTCTTCCTAACTGTCTGGCACCGCTGATTGTGCAGGCATCTCTCGGCTTCTCTAACGCCATTCTGGATATGGCTGCTTTGGGTTTCCTCGGTATGGGCGCACAGCCGCCAACGCCAGAATGGGGCACCATGCTGTCGGACGTTTTGCAGTTTGCGCAAAGCGCCTGGTGGGTGGTGACGTTCCCTGGTGTGGCAATCTTACTGACGGTATTGGCGTTTAACCTGATGGGGGACGGCTTGCGTGACGCTCTCGACCCCAAACTCAAGCAGTAATAGAGGTAGAGAGATGGCGTTGCTCAATGTAGATAAACTGTCGGTTCACTTTGGTGATGAAGGTCTGCCGTTTCGTGCGGTCGATCGTATCAGCTACCAGGTTGAACAAGGTCAGGTCGTCGGTATCGTCGGGGAATCCGGCTCCGGTAAATCCGTCAGCTCGCTGGCGATTATGGGATTGATTGATTACCCCGGCAAGGTGATGGCCGACAAGCTGGAATTTAACCAGCGTGATTTAACGAAAATTTCTGAGAAAGAACGGCGTAATTTGGTGGGGTCGGAAGTCGCAATGATTTTCCAGGACCCGATGACCAGTTTGAACCCGTGTTACACCGTCGGTTACCAGATCATGGAAGCCATCAAGGTGCATCAGGGCGGTAACCGCAAAACGCGTCGTCAGCGTGCGATTGACCTGCTGACGCTGGTCGGTATCCCCGATCCGGCTTCGCGCCTTGACGTGTATCCACACCAGCTTTCCGGTGGGATGAGCCAGCGTGTGATGATCGCGATGGCGATTGCCTGTCGACCAAAGCTGTTGATTGCGGACGAACCCACCACGGCGCTGGATGTGACCATTCAGGCGCAGATTATCGAACTGCTACTTGAATTGCAGCAGCGCGAGAACATGGCGCTGATCCTGATTACGCACGATCTGGCGCTGGTGGCTGAAGCGGCACACCACATCATCGTGATGTATGCCGGACAGGTGGTGGAATCGGGTAAAGCGGCGGATATTTTCCGTGCTCCCCGTCATCCGTACACTCAGGCGCTGTTGCGTGCGCTGCCGGAGTTTGCGGTGGATAAAGCCCGTCTGGCATCGCTGCCGGGCGTGGTGCCGGGTAAATACGATCGCCCGAACGGCTGTCTGTTAAACCCACGCTGCCCCTATGCACAGGACCGCTGCCGTCAGGAAGAACCTGGGCTGCGCGATATTCCTGGTCGTCAGGTGAAATGTCATACACCGCTGGATGATGCGGGGAGGCCAACCCTATGAGTGAACTGAATGCCACATCGCAGCCGTACTTACTGCATGCGATCGATTTGAAAAAACACTATCCGGTGAAAAAGGGTTTTTTTGCGCCGGAGCGGATGGTGAAAGCGCTTGATGGCGTGTCCTTTACGCTGGAACGCGGTAAAACGCTGGCGGTGGTGGGGGAATCGGGCTGTGGAAAATCTACGCTGGGTCGCCTGCTAACGATGATCGAAACCCCGTCAGAGGGCGAACTGTACTATCAGGGGCAGGATCTGCTGAAACCGGATCCTGAAGCGCAGAAGTTGCGTCGCCAAAAGATCCAGATCGTTTTCCAGAATCCTTACGGATCGCTGAATCCGCGTAAGAAAGTTGGCCAGATCCTGGAAGAACCACTCCAGATCAACACTGAGCTGTCGAAAGCAGAGCGCCGTGAAAAAGCACTGGCGATGATGGCGAAAGTGGGGCTGAAAACAGAGCATTATGACCGCTACCCGCATATGTTCTCCGGCGGCCAGCGTCAGCGTATTGCCATTGCCCGTGGGTTGATGCTGGACCCGGACGTGGTGATTGCTGATGAACCGGTTTCGGCGCTGGATGTGTCGGTGCGTGCGCAGGTGTTGAATCTGATGATGGACTTGCAGCAGGATATGGGGCTGTCTTATGTCTTCATCTCGCACGATCTGTCTGTGGTTGAACATATTGCTGATGAAGTGATGGTGATGTATCTGGGCCGCTGTGTTGAGAAAGGCAGTAAAGATGCCATTTTCAACAATCCGCGCCATCCTTATACGCAGGCGCTACTTTCCGCGACGCCGCGTCTGAACCCAGATTTACGCCGCGAGCGCATCAAGCTGACCGGTGAGTTGCCTAGCCCATTGAATCCACCGCCGGGCTGTGCGTTTAATGCCCGCTGTCAGCGCTGCTTCAGCACCTGTACGCAGTTCCAGCCGCAGTTGAAAACCTACGGTGAACAGCAGGTTGCCTGCTTCGCCGTCGATCAGGACGAACAGGGCACCGCAGTCGCCTAACTTACCTCTGAGCCCCCACGCTGTTGAAGCGTGGGGGTTTATGGCTTTAACCTTATTAAACTCATCATGGATAACGCTGCTCGGAATAACCATTAGGATACTTCTTCATTATTGATTTCAAATCGCCATGCTCATAAAAGAATGAAATACTATGAGTAGAGAAATCCGTATGATCATGCTCTTTTTCATGCACAATAATATCAACCAGCATATCACCGCTGTAATTATAATTTGAAACGCTTGAGCCAAATTTACCATAACTCAGTTCTTTGATAACTTTCCCATTATCAAAAAAAACATCTATAATAAACGCTAAATAATTCACATTGTAAAAACCAATGATTCTAACAACAGAGGTAGAATAAAAGTAAAAATCGCTATATTGAATCGACCCAGTTGAGCCAAATCTTTCAACCAGAACAACTCTTCCTTCTGAATCAAATTGCCAAACTTGAATATCTTTTTTTCTTGCTGGAAGGGACGTTAATTCTTTACCTGGCTTAAAACCGAATCTTTCTGCCTCAAAAGGTCTGAAGTTAATCAATTTTCCCTTACTTATCTTCTCTTTAGTTGTCGTTACCTTCACATCGTTACGGAATTTCTCTAAAAAATAAAGGGACGACGAATTTATTTTTTCAAACTCATCCCTAATTTCATCTAAATCTTTCATTTTTCTACCTTAAAATAAAAACCTATTATTTTATATAAAGATATATTGCTAAACTCATCGTTGAAAGATGATTTATCGCCAATCTGTTTAAGTCTATCAGAGGCGTTTTTCTTGTAAACATCTGTAGGGGCGGAGAGTGTGCTGGCTGACATGTATCTACGGGATAGCTTCCTGTTTACATGTCTAACTAATACTAATTTCTTCTTTTCCATTAATCAGAGCATCAAAACAAGACTCTATATCCTGACCGTATTTATAAACACATTCATCAAAAACGCCATATATAGCGCCATTACCATACATTAGAATAATGTGCCCATTATCGCATTCACCTATAGGGAATAGTGAGCATTGTGTTATTTTCTCATAGTCTTCAACCTGATCTTTATATATTTCAGTCATCGCTTTTTCGGGGTTTATATAGAAAAGCTTACTCATTCCATCATTGTTTTTATAAGCAGAATGATACCCTTGTAGCCCATTGTATTCCTGTAGGAAACAAATTAATTCATCTGAAGAAAAGTAGCCAAAGTTATTTATAGCAGAGATGCACTTAGATAAATCGATATCCAGCCTCTTTGCCTCACCGTATGTTGATGCTAATTCAATCGTTTTTTTCATATAAATATCTATTTTTTGTTGAAAACATCCTCGTTGCAGATTGTAATGTTTTCAGAAAGCAGATCAATAACAACATAAAAATTAGATGTTGATTTAAAATAAAGGCTGTTATTTTTCTTGATTATCTCTATGAATGGATTAGATGTTGTTGAGTAAATAATCATTTTAATGTTATTGTTTATATCTGTTTTGACAATAAACCCTTCATTGCCCATTTCTCCTTCACCACACAGGAAAATACTTTTTTCATTCACCACTAATCTATTATTTATCTGAATTTCTGACCATATTTCATCGTGTTCGCTAATAATTTTACTGAGTGTTGACGTTTTTCCATATGATATAGAATATTCTTTTTTAAAAGAATGTAATAACGAATTATCCTCAATGAAACTTATATCTATATGTTGCACCGCTCCTGATTCAAAAATGACTAAATCCAGACCTGGCAATTTATTTTCAAGCCACTTTATTTTCAGTTCATCTACCATGTTGTATCTGTCTCTATATCATAAAATATATCTTTAATGTTTTTTATAAAATCAAGTATTTGCAATACTCTTACATCATCATATTGATGGTCGTAGCAGTCTTTCTCCAATTGGTTCATCATTGATAAATAATGGTTATCCATATGATCCATTGCGTCGTAGGCTTCTTGATTGCAAAAATAAAACATTTTTAGTAAAAGATGTTTGAATTTTTCATCATCAAATGATTTTTCATATCCATCAATATGGCTAGTAGCATTAGTCAATAAGAAACCTTGATATGTAAGATCTTCATCTAGAAAAAAATAGAGTTCATCCGATATCAATACTTTATAAAAGATTAGTGAGGTAGTAGAGGTAACAAGTAATTCATCATTTTTAATAAAGTAAGTCGCTTCGTTTTGTATTGAAACATTAGATGAGAAATCATGAACGCAGTCAGATAGGTTAATGCTAGAAAGAGAGTTGATGTCAATACTGGGATTATCGAATGATTCTTTTAAAACCGATGGAATGGTTAGTAATAAAAATGAAGTTTGACCGGTGATCTTATCTGATAAAAACCAATCTAACGAGTCCATTTCACTAAAGTTACTACTGCCAAAATTTTTTCTGATATCTCTCTCTAATGCATAAATGTCAGCATACTGACTCTTCATAGAAATATTGAAGCCAGAAAGATCCCAAAGAATCGATTTCACTTATTATCTCCCAAGCTTTACAGGTTTTGTAGGAAGTAGAAATCTACCGTCTGATTTTGGTCTATACCCCGTTGCATCGCGCCATCTGTAATTGATAAGCTAGGATCACACTGACTCATCCTTACTGCCCCGTGAGCACCTCTTGTGCCAGAAGAGGCTATCAAATTATTCATACACTTTTGCAGCTTGCAATACGTCAGCCAAGCCGGCCCAATCAATATTAGGTTCTGGCCTATTCATGTTTGTATAAAATCCATCCATATCTTCAATCCAGGATGCCATCGCCTCTAAATAACGTGGAAGATCATTGTTTTGCCATTCATTGGGGTTTTCTCTTACGTCATTGGCCAAGAAATTGATCAACTTTACAATGTCTTCTTTATTTCTCACTGGAGATTTAGTTAAATCTATCGGTGGATGAAAATCATCTTTCATATCAACTCACTATAGTTTTTTATGCCATTTTAACATAATATTTTAACCGAGTGTATTCGTGGTTATTTCCCTCGTTAGCTTGCTACCTGCCTGAAACTAAAATTATTTAGAATATAATTATCTGTTAATTTTTTTATAGATATTAGCCTCGTAACAATATGTGAAACCGTCAACTTCTTCATCCGGTTTTTCGGCAGATAAAATAGTAATGGTAGAAATTGATCCCGCAACCCATAGTTTAAATACCTTCTGTTGCTCACATACATAAATAAATTTTTTATCAAAATCAAAGTACTCTATTCTGAGAAAATCCAATCCTTCTTGATCAAGCAGTCTGTCATCGGCATCAAAAATAATAGATTTTTTGTCGGAATAATAACCTCTATATAGTATATTGTTTGTTTTCGCAGAGTGAATAACCAGATAACCCTTCTTTGTTATGCCATCAGGGAGGATGATCTCAAACCCAGTGTTATAAAGATTGGATCCTGAAGGGGAATAGGAAGGATTGTATTGGTAGTCTTCATAATTAAGTACGCTAGATATTCTTTTATTATCTATCGAAAAAACACGAAATGCACCCGCCATTTTAAGTTCATTGGCGTTTACATAATTAGTAACGCTCATGCATAACAGCAGCAGAAAAGAACGTATCATCTTACTCTCTCTTTCTAGGGGCGTAAATATTAAAATAATAAATTAATGAGGTTGAAAATTGCCTTTCCTTTGTTGGCACGAATATTTATACAAAATAATAATTACATCGATAAGATATCATCAATGCAGTCGAGTATCTCTGAGGAAGCCGTTGTCTGTAAATCTTCCCTCCACTGCTTTATTTTATTTAAATTTAGCGACAATCCTATATTGGATTGATATATATAGATATCACACATTGTACTAATTGCATCGAATTTAGTATTATTATCATTGCTCTGATTAAATACGTTAAATAATAAATCCCATAAGACTTGGATAGTATCACTATCAGCAATAACTTCTCTTTTATAAGGAGATGAAAAAAGATCCCCAACTCCACCAATTAATTCATTTATGCTTGGGTCATTATTGTTCAAGGCATTATTAATTTCTTTTGTTCGGTTATTTATAAAAACATTTCCAGCATGCACTCTATTTTACCTTAGGGAAATTGTAGGCTGATTTATAGAGATATTAACATCATTTATGAGAAGAGGACTCTTCAGCGCCGACATGGCTACCGCACGCACCGGATCTCCCCAGAGCGGCATGTCGCTATCCTGCTTACTGCAATACCCGTCACTGCAATACCTGAGTGGGGGTCTGCGTCTGCCCACACCGCTTTCAGGCAAAAACCCGGCACGGTGGCCGGGTTGAAGACAGAGCGATTAAGCTTCAACCGGCACACGCCAGTCGTCGGAGCCTGAGGTCCCGGCGACAGTGTGCTCCCAGTCGATTTTACGGTAAGCCAGCGAGACTTCAATCAGTTGGGTGTAGTCCAGCTTAGCCGGGTCCTGACAGTGTGGCATTTTGCAGTCGATATCCACGATGGTGGCATCGGTCAGGATGGTAGAGAAGAAGTGTTCCTGCTTGCCTTCCACCGAGGTGCGATACCACTTCAGGGTTGTGGTCGGCAGCATTTCACCAGTAGACAGCGCGTTGTACAGCAGCGGCACCGCTTTGTTCAGTGCGACGGTGAATTTAAACGGCTTGTGTACGCGTTGACCGGATGGCTGGCCGGACTGCGGGTCGGTTGGTACGGTGACGATGTGCTTGAATTCCTGAACCAGCATTTCGTCTTCGTGGCCTTCCACGTAGATGTTGCCGACAGAGTCAGAGGTGAAAGCACCCGCAGTAATGTTGCCCTGAGTTTTTCCTTCGATGCTGATATAGCATGGAGTTGGCATGGTATTGATCCTTGTTGTTGAACGGAATTAGTGACTTCACGTTCTGTATAGCAATCTGCATGCCAATTTTTATCTTGTTGTTTTTGCTAGTAAATTACTTAAGTCATATTTTCCTTAAGCCAAATTTGAGCAAGAAGTTGCGCAGACCTCGCGAAAAAACGGCATCCATTGCGCAAACAGTGATTTCCACCAAAAAGTGAGCAAGAAGTTGCGCAGAATGCGCAGTGATGCTGAAAGTTTTCCTTAAGATTGTGAGATCCCCATCTCTTTTAAATGAATTAACTATTAATCAGATGAAAATAAAAGTTTTTATCGATTTAGTGTGAGAAAAATAATCATCGTTATCAATTATTAGCTACCAGCAGAGAGGGAGGACAAAGAGAGGGAGTGTTTGGCTTTGGCAGTGCCATCGTGGATGGACGAAAGCGGGTGGCAAAACAAAAATGGTGGGGCAGTTGTTCCTTTGCCCCAATCGTGTTCAGCGTAATGGAGATCTGTCAGCGGCGAATTAGCCTTCCTGTATCGCCTTTTCGACTTCTTCCGCCAGAATCGCAATACCACGTTCGATTTTTTCCGGCTCCGGCACATAGTTCATGCGCATGCACTGATGAGCGTGTGGCCATTCCTGCTCCAGACCGGGGAAGAAATAGTGACCCGGCACCATGAGGACTCCGCGTTTTTTCAGGCGCTGGTACAGCACTTCCGTCGTGATAGGTAACTCTTTGAACCACAGCCATAGGAAGATCGCGCCTTCCGGTTTATGAATCAGGCACTGTTCGGGCGACAGGTAGCGGCGAATAATTGCGATGGTTTCCGTCACGCGCTGCTGGTAGAACGGGCGTATGACGTCATTAGATAAGCGCAGCAGATCGCCACGCTGAATCATCTCATGCGCCAGCGCGGGGCCGACTGCACCTGGAGACAAACTAATGATGCCGTTCATGTTGCCGATCGCTGAAATCACCTTTTCATCCGCAATCACGATACCGCAGCGCGATCCGGGCAGCCCCAGCTTGGATAGGCTCATGCACAGGATGATATTTGGGTTCCACAGCGGCGTGGCATCGCTAAAAATGATGCCGGGGAAAGGCACGCCATAGGCGTTATCAATCAGCAGGGGAACCTTGTGCTGCTGCGCCAGAATATCCAGACGCATCAGTTCATCGTCGGTCAGCACGTTACCGGTCGGGTTGGTCGGGCGGGATACGCAAACTAGCCCGATATCATCGGTAATCGACAGATGATCAAAATCGACGTGATATTTAAATTGTCCTTCAGGCAACAGTTCGATCTGTGGCCGAACGGAAACGAACATGTCTTCGTCCAGCCCGGAATCCGAATAGCCGATATATTCCGGCGTCAGCGGAAACAGCACCTTTTTCAGGCTGCCATCGCTGTGGCGACCAGCAAATAGGTTAAATAAGTAGAAAAATGCACTCTGGCTGCCATTTGTCAGCGCAATATTCTGTGGTCCAATCTGCCAGCCTAATTCATTACTCAGGAGTTCGGCCAACGCATTAAGCAGCGTATCCTTACCTTGTGGGCCGTCGTAGTTGCATAGCGCTTCCGTTAGTTTCCCTTGTTCCAGCATATCCTGACATAGCTGTTTGAAGTAGCTATCCATCTCTGGAATGTGCGCCGGATTACCGCCCCCCAGCATGATTGCGCCTGGCGTGCGCAGCCCTTCGTTCAGGTCGTCCATTAATTGGGTTATGCCAGCGTGGCGCGTGAATTTCTTGCCGAAAAGAGAAAAGTTCATAGTTTATTTATCAGTGGTCGTACACAGGTTAGCGGCAACCATAGCGCTTGCGCTAATAGGGTGCAATGTGGTCAAAAAACAATCTCGTAATTTTTTATATCGAAACCAACTTAAATTTCAGGATTAATCTCTGATGCGCAACGAAAGAAGAAATGATTTTTTGGCAGCACGATTTATTTTGCTGAAACGATGTCAGCTTTTCCCGATCAATATCTCAATAATTCTGCAAAAATTGACCCTATTTGCATGTAATAGGTGATGATAATCAGATAAATGACGCGAAAATGCTGAATTTATCCATCTGGTGATAACTATCACATTCTGACCATCCGCTGATTTGTAGTCTTTAGCTCGCATTAGCTAAAACAATTCAGCAGAGAGGGATGGTTAACATGAAAAAATTACTGGCTATGGGCATTACATTGGCGCTGACATCATGGCAATTATCGGCGCAGACGTTTGTGCTGACAGATGCTGAAAGCAGTGTGGAAAAGGGGAATTGGCAAATCAGTAGTGATGCACTGAAGATCAAAAACCAGCGTTTCAGCATTGAACAAAAAGTCCTGCACGGTGGGCGTCAGGAAGGCAGCAAAGTGATTACGATTACCAGTCAGAACGGACTGAAAATTGCTCTCAGTCCAACGCGAGGGATGAACTTACTGCATGTGACGGGAAAAAACATCCGTTTAGGCTGGGATTCGCCGGTTGATGAAGTCGTAAACCCGAATACCATCAATCTGGAAAGTCGTAATGGGCTGGGATGGCTGGAAGGTTTCAATGAGATGATGGTGCGCTGCGGCTTCGAATGGACGGGGCACCCGGTCGTCAGTGATGGCATGATCTATACCTTGCACGGTCGTGCGGGTAACACGCTGGCTTCAAAAGTGGTGGTGGAAGTCAGCGATAACGCGCCGTATACCATTACGGTGCGAGGCCTGCTGAAGGAAAATAGTTTTAAGAAGTCGAATCTGGAAACCTGGACCGAGCTGCGCTATGTTCCCGGCAGTGAGTCGTTTACCGTGCACGATGTGCTGACCAACAAAGCCGACTATCCGCGTGACTACCAAATTATCTACCACAGCAATTTCGGTACGCCGATTCTGGAAGAGGGTGCGCGTTTCATCGCGCCAGTGAAAGAGATCTCTCCATTTAATGACCACGCCAAAGCGGGCCTGGCAACCTGGCAAACTTATAAAGGGCCGACAAAAGACTTTGATGAGATGGTATTCAACATCACGCCATATACCGATTCGCAAGGCAAAACGCTGGCAGCACTGGTAAACAAGGCGGGAGATAAGGGCGTTTCAATTGCTTTTGATACTCATCAGTTGCCGCTGCTGACGCTGTGGAAAAATACGGATACGGAAAAACAGGGCTACGTCACAGGGATCGAGCCAGGTACTAACTACGCTTATCCAGTCACGATTGAACGTGAGCAAGGGCGAGTCAAAAAGCTACAGCCTGGACAGAGCACCACGTTTGAGCTGACATACAGCTTGTTGAGCAGCGCGGATGCGGTACAAAAAACGGAACAGAAAGTGAAAGCCATTCAGGGCGACAACAAAACCACGCTGACGGAAAAACCGATCGCCGTTGAGTAATCGCCATCTATGCCGACCACTGATGTGGTGTTCCGTGCAACCGTAGCGGTGCAGTCGAACGGTTTAGGTATGTATTACCTTGCAAGGGAAAACAGCGCCCGTCGGGCGCTGTTCATCATTATCCTCATCCTCGCGCTTTCACCGCCTGACGCATCCCCTGCGCCAAAATATCGTTCAGATCGGCTGTCACCTGCTCCACTAAACCTGACCGCTGAGTGAGATCCTCCCCCAGTGTGCGGTATCGGCGAGTACCTCGTTAACCAATTCGCGCACGGTCAGATCGGTTCCTACGCGTGGCCATAGCTGGCGGTAGCGGGTGAGCCACTGCTCATCGTCCTGTAAAGGATAATTCTCGCCCGCTCGTTCTCCGCGGTAGAAGGCAATCAGTGCGGCCAAGGCAAACGTCAACCGTACCGGAAAATGCCCGTCGCGATGGCCTGCCAGCAACTGCGGCAGGATACGTGTGCGGAATTTAGTCATGCCATTGAGTGCGATGGAGAGCAACTGATGGCGAATGTAGGGGTTCTGAAAACGTCCGGTGACGGCATCGGCAAATTCACGCAACTCATTCGCCGGCAAATCCAGTACCGGGATGATCTCTTGATGTAGCGTATTTTCTACAAAGCGACGCACATCGGCATCCTGCATGGCTTCACCTACCGTATCCAGCCCGCAGAGCCAGGCAACCGGAACCAGAGCGGTGTGTGCACCATTCAGAATCGCTACTTTACGTTCTTTATACGGCCGGATGTCGTCAACAATGCGGATATTAAGTGGGCATTCTGCAAGTTTCAGTTCATCCGCCAGCCAGTTGGGGCCTTGAATGACAAAGAGATAAAAATGTTCGGCGCTATCCAGAAAGGCATCGTGGTAGCCCAGTTTCTCTTCCAGCGCTGACGATTCTTCACGCGGGTATCCCGTTACGATTCTGTCCACGAGCGTGGAACAGAAGGTATTTGCCGTCTCAAGCCAGTCGATAAATGCCGGTGAGAGTTGCCATTCTTGAGCATAGCGCAGAACCAGAGCTTTAAGCGCCTCACCGTTATAGTCGATCAGTTCGCAGGGAATAATGACCCAGCCTTTATCGCTCTCACCGTTAAAATGCGTAAAGCGTTCCAGCAATAGGCGTGTCAGCTTGGCAGGAAAACTGACCGGCGGCGTATCGTTGACGCTGTCGCCAGCGTGATAGCTGATGCCCGCTTCCGTGGTGTTTGAAAAAACAAAACGAATAGCGGCGTTATGGGCCAGTGCCAGATAATCGGCAAAATGCTGATACGGGTTAATCTCGTTATTGACCGAGCGGATCAGGCGCGCATCGCTGACGGCCTCGCCCTGTTCGTTGAGTCCTCTAATGACCGTGGTGTAAAGCCCATCTTGCGTATTGAGCGACGGCGGAAAATCGGTATTAATGGGGCGTACAATCGTTACGCCCGCCTGAAGATCGGTCTTCTCATTCAGCGCATCCAACTGCCAGTCCACAAAGGCGCGCAGGAAATTGCCTTCACCAAACTGAATCACTTTTGTTGGATAGCATGCGCCGGGAAAGTCTTTCCGATTCAATGTCTTCATGATTATTCCCCTATCAGAATGTGATGACGCCTTTGATCAGCTCACGGTTGTTAATGACATCCTTTTCATAGATGTCAGCCAATGTGGCAAAGGGGTAACGGTGCGTCAGCATCATTTCTGCGGTGAGTTTGCCTTCAGACATCAGACGGCCCACTTTGGCGAAATCTTCCGGTGTGGCGTTACGACTGCCCATCATCGTGGTTTCTTTCTTATGAAACTCAGGGTCGGAGAACTGTAAGTCACCTTTAAACAGACCGACAAACACGATGCTGCCACCGTGACGGATCAGGTTAATGGTGTTGTTCATCGCATGCTGGTTTCCCGTGGCATCAATCACTTTCTCTGCCAATGAACCACCAAATTCGGCACGTAGTTGAGCTTCAAAGTCCTCGGCGGAGGGATCAACGACCGGCAGATTCAGGTTGGCAACGACGTGTTCGCGGCGGGCTGCGCTGGTATCCGCAACCACCACCTGAGCGCCGTCTGCTTTGGCGATGGCCGCTGCGCCGAGGCCGATGGGGCCCGCACCGACGACCAGCACCTGTTCACCACGTAACACTTTCGCCCGGCGAACGGCATGCGCGCTAATGGCGTAGGGTTCGATTAATGCCGCCGCTTGTGGATCGATCCCTTCTGCAAGCAGTACGTTTGTGGCGGGCACCGCCAGATATTCGCTGAATCCGCCATCCTGATGTACACCAATGACTGAGATTTTCTCGCAGCAGTTGGTACGGCCGCTCTTGCAGGCAGGACATTGCTGACAGGCGACGTAGGGAATGACGGCAACCTGTTGGCCTTTTTTAAATTGATGTACATTTTTGCCTGTATCGACAACCTCACCACATATTTCGTGACCTAATACGCGTGGGTAGCTAAAAAAGGGTTGATTTCCTCCCCAGGCATGAATATCTGTTCCACAAATACCCACAGACTTAATTTTAATTAATGTTTCACCCTCACCCGGAATAGGTATTTCACGTTTTTTCCAGACAAGTTTTTTCGGTTCCTGGCAAATCAATGTATTCATTTTTGACATGATTATTCTCTCCTGTTTTTTGTTTTTTCAGATATTGATGAAAAAAAATATTGATGAGAGACAGGAGCTGTAAATTGTGAATGCGGACTCATAAAAATGTTTTAAATCGGTTTTTAATGTATGCAAAAAGGAGATCTCTCATGAGCCGTTCACAAAATTTACGTCACAATGTTATTAATCAGATTATCGACGATATGGCCCGTGGTCATATTCCGTCGCCTCTGCCGTCGCAAAATGCACTGGCGGAGATGTATAACATCAGCCGCACAACGGTGCGTCACATTCTGGTTCATCTGCGCGACTGCGGTGTGCTTACACAGGTTGGCAGCGATTATGTGATTGCCCGAAAACCCGACCACGACGATGGGTTCACCTGCATTACCGCGCCAGTGGATGAGCAAAACCGCATTTTCGAGCAGGCGTTCTTCACCATGATCAACCAGCGTCAGCTCCGTGTCGGTGAAGTCTTCTCAGAGCTACAGCTCGCGCGTGACGCGGGTGTCAGCCCGGTGGTAGTACGCGAGTATCTGTTAAAATTTGGGCGCTACAACCTGATTCAGAACGAAAAACGTGGGCAGTGGAGCATGAAAGAGTTCGATCAGGCATACGCGGAACAGCTATTTGAATTGCGGGAAATGTTGGAGACGCATGCTCTGCAACATTTCCTCAATTTGCCGGACGATGACCCCCGCTGGTTACAGGCCAAAACCTTGCTGGAGCGCCACCGTATGTTACGTGACAGCATTGGTAACAGCTTTCGTATGTTCTCGCAGCTCGACCGTAACTTTCATGCGCTTTTACTTTCTGCTGCCGAAAATGTCTTTTTTGATCAGTCGCTTGAAATCATCTCCGTGATATTTCATTTCCACTACCAGTGGGATGAAAGCGATCTCAAACAGCGCAACATCATCGCGATTGACGAGCACATGACCATCCTCAGCGCGTTGATTTGCCGAAGCGATCTGGATGCCACGCTGGCGCTGCGTAACCATTTGAATTCAGCTAAACAATCGATGATTCGCTCAATTAACCAGGCTGTTCGAACCGACCATTAAAAACCGATTAAAAACCATAAATCATTATCAAGAGCACGGTTTTATCAAAATAAAAACGCCTGAGAAATATCTCTTATCTATGCTCACGAGAAGTCGACTTTATTAATAAAAATTCGTGAGTGGTGATTACGTATTTCATTGCTTTCCGTTTAAAACCACTTTACTCAACCCTGCGCTGAGTAAAGATAAAATTATAATGTCCAGGAGCCAGGCGTGGAAAAAAATAATATAACGCTAGACCCGCGTTCTTCATTTGATACCCGTTCTTCAGCACCACCAGAGGGAATAGTTCAACGCAGTAGTCGAATTAAACGTATTCAAACCACGGCAATGATTTTGCTATTTTTTGCTGCGGTGATTAATTATCTCGACCGAAGTTCGCTTTCGGTGGCTAACTTAACGATTCGTCAGGAATTGGGGCTGAGTGCGACAGAAATCGGTGCATTGCTCTCCGTTTTCTCTCTTGCCTATGGGATTGCGCAACTCCCTTGTGGACCGTTGCTGGATCGTAAAGGCCGCGCATTATGCTGGGCCTTGGGATGTTTTTCTGGTCACTGTTTCAGGCGCTGTCTGGCATGGTACACAGCTTCACCCAGTTCGTACTGGTCCGTATTGGTATGGGAATTGGCGAAGCACCGATGAACCCATGTGGCGTGAAGGTGATCAACGACTGGTTTAACATCAAAGAACGTGGCCGCCCGATGGGGATCTTTAATGCGGCTTCAACGATTGGTGTTGCGATAAGCCCACCCATTCTGGCGGCGATGATGTTAGTCATGGGCTGGCGCGGTATGTTCATTACCATCGGCCTATTCGGCATTTTCCTCGCTATCGGCTGGTATATGTTGTATCGCAACCGTGAGCAGATTGAACTCACCGCTGATGAGCAAACTTACCTGAACGCAGGCAGCGTGAACGCTCGCCGCGATCCGTTGAGTTTTATTGAATGGCGCAGTCTGTTCCGTAACCGCACGATGTGGGGCATGATGCTGGGTTTTAGCGGCATCAACTATACTGCGTGGCTATATTTGGCCTGGCTGCCTGGTTATCTACAAACGGCTTATAATCTGGATTTAAAAAGCACAGGTCTGATGGCCGCGATCCCCTTCCTGTTTGGTGCCGCTGGGATGCTGGTGAACGGCTATGTCACGGATTGGTTAGTGAAAAAGGGAATGGAACCGATCAAGAGCCGTAAAATCTGCATCATTGCTGGTATGTTGTGCTCTGCGGCTTTTACTTTTGTGGTGCCACAGGCGACAACCTCAATCGAAGCGGTGTCACTGATTAGTATGGCGTTGTTTTGCATCCACTTTGCGGGAACATCGTGCTGGGGGCTGATCCATGTTGCCGTTGCGTCGCGTATGACGGCGTCGGTCGGCAGTATCCAAAACTTTGCTAGCTTCATCTGCGCATCATTCGCCCCGATTGTGACCGGCTTTATTGTCGATACCACGAATTCCTTCCGTCTGGCGCTGATCATCTGTGGCTGTGTGACGGTATTGGGCGCGCTGGCCTACGTTTTCCTGGTTCGCCAACCGATTAGCGATCCCCGTAAGGATTGATTCTCCGCCGCCCCGCATCTTTACCCCCTTCCTTCTGCGGGGCGGTTTTTTGTCACGTTGCCTTATGACGGTGCGTATTGATCGTGCCGGGTCGCAAAGGTGGCACGACCTGCTCGCAATTTCTCATGCCTTTCCTACGCTTTTTACTGCTGTTAGCGAGTTCGTTAAGCCGCTGCTGTTTGTTGGCGTGGACTTTGCAAATTAGCTTTGCAAAATGATAGAGATAAAGCAGTCAGTAAAATCAACGGGATAAAGGAGTCTTCATGAAAATAAAAAACACAACATCGGGAAAATGGCTGCTGTCGCTGAGTGTGACGGCGCTGCTGGTGAGTGGAACCGTGCAGGCGGCCTCAGCCCCCGCAGTGGAAGCGAAAAACGGTATGGTGGTCAGCTCGCAATATCTGGCTTCGCAGATTGGCGTCGATATCATGAAAATGGGCGGCAATGCGATTGATGCCGCCGTGGCCGTGGGCTATGCGCAGGCGGTGGTGAACCCCTGTTGTGGCAATATCGGCGGTGGCGGGTTTATGACGCTGCATCTGGCCGATGGGAAAGACACCTTTATCAACTTCCGTGAAACGGCACCTGCGGCGGCCAGTGCCAACATGTATTTGAACGCGGATGGGAGCGTGAAAAAAGACGCGAGCCTGTACGGTTATCTGGCAGCAGGTGTACCGGGGACGGTGCTGGGGCTGGATACCGCGCTGCAAAAATACGGCAAATTGACGCGTGAGCAGGTGATGGCACCGGCGATTAAACTGGCACGTGAAGGTTTTGCACTCACACGTGCGGATACCGATATTTTGGATACCACCATCAAACGCTTCAAGGCCGATCCTGAAGCCGCACGCATCTTCCTACGCCCTGACGGCAGCCCGTTGCAACCGGGTGACAAGCTGCTACAAACCGATCTGGCGAATACGCTGGCGGCGATTTCTGCTAACGGGCCGGATGCCTTCTACAAGGGTACGATCCCACAGGCCGTGGAGAAGGCAGCGAAGCAGGGCGGTGGGATTCTGACGGCGGCTGATTTTGCCGATTATCGCATTACCGAAACGGCACCAGTAACCTGTAACTATCGTGGTTATCAATTTGTCTCTTCACCGCCGCCCAGTTCCGGCGGCGTCACGATGTGTGAAATTCTCAATATTGTCGAAGGTTATGACATTAAATCAGCGGGCTTTAATTCTGCGGCCACCGTTCATGTCCTGACCGAAGCGATGCGCCACGCGTACATGGATCGGAATACCTACCTCGGTGACCCAGCGTTTGTTAGCAATCCTGTCGAACGTTTGCTGAGTAAGGATTACGCTGCTGAAATCCGTAAACAAATCGAACCAGAGAACGCAACGCCGTCCAAAAACGTACAGCCGGGGATTGGCCCGCACGAGCGACCGGAAACCACGCACTACTCCATCGTGGATAATCAGGGTAACGCGGTGTCCACCACGTATACCGTTAACGGGCGTTTTGGTTCGGTGGTGATTGCGCCGGGTACGGGCTTCTTCCTCAATAACGAAATGGATGACTTTACCGTTAAAGTTGGCGAGAAAAACCTGTACGGATTGGTGCAAGGAGAGCGTAATTCGATCGCCCCCGGTAAGCGCCCACTTTCGTCCATGAGCCCGTCATTGGTGACGAAAGACGGAAAAATCTTCATGGTGCTCGGTTCGCCCGGCGGTTCACGCATTATCACCATCACGTTGCAAACGGCGCTAAATATCATCGACCACGGTATGGCACCGCAGGAGGCGGTAGATGCACCGCGTATCCATCACCAGTGGTTGCCGGATGAGGTGTATTACGAACAGCGCGGGCTGTCTGCCGATACGCTGAACCTGCTGAAGCAGCGCGGCTACAAAATGGTAGAGCAGACGCCCTGGGGCGCAACGGAGCTGATTCTGGTTGGTTTACCGGGCGCGGTGGGCGTGACGCCAGCGGATTCCGGCAATGACTCGGCGGTATCGGGCAAAGTCCGTGAAGGTTATCTGTATGGCGCAAATGATATCCGCCGCCCAGCGGGGGCAGCGATAGGGTATTAATGTTAAGGGCTTCGGGGGGGGCGGTTCTCCACCCCCCTGATTTCAGCGAGTTAACGCCCTGCTACGACCAAGTCATCAGAGAAAAGATTTGGCCGCTGATTGCTCTCATTTCTGCAATTCGTAGACTTTGAACGTATTCTCGCTATCGAGACTGATCAGCTTATTTTCTCCAGCACGGCGGAAAATGAAATCACTTCTGCGTTCGATAGCTTCTTTTTCCAGATCGCGTGGAATACGAATCAGGCCATTATCGAGCTTAGCCTTAACCGATGGGCTTCCTTTGATTATCACCGTGCCATTTTTTGTGATAGTAAAATCAACGTCACCACCGCGTGTTGCATAATGACCTACCGGCAAACCAGATACTGATGAGGCAATATCATTTGCTGTGAGCGAACGTAAGTCATCTGCTTTTTGACACACTGAGTCGTCCCACACGCGCGTATTACAAGCCAGTTGCAGTGCGTCTCTTGCGGCAAGATATTGTCCATTATTCCACAATGACCTGGCAGCATTATTACACATTAATTCTGATAGCCCAGACCTGCATGATTCAGTAATGGCTTCGATCCACTCTGGATCTGATTTTAGTGGCATATCGAAATTTTTTGTTTCTTCTGTAATGGTATTTATTTCATTCTGAAAAAAAATACGATTATGCCAAAGTTGGCAGGCTGCATAAAAATTATCTTGGCATAATTCCTTTAGTGTATTCCCATCACTTTCTACTATTAACCAAGAGCACGTGTCTATATTATCCCAACATTCTTTTCCTATTTTACTTTTCGGTATGCCAATATTATCTTTACAGTTTTTTTCTTCTGTTAGGACGTACTCTTCATTAAAGTCGTTAACTTTTTTCTGTTCGAATAATTCATTTATTTCTGGTGGGGTTAAGCTATCAATTGAGATTATGTTAACCTTTCCATTATCCAGGGTATAGCGTGATGTAATGTATTCATCTTTGTATTTTTTTTGCAAAACCTGTGAGTTTATTACATAAGCTTTAACTCCACTGTCATTGGTATAAATTCCACAGGTTAGCCCAGAAGAAGGTTGCGCGAGGGCGGGGAATGCGAAGATAGTTATGGTGAAAAAGAAAAATATGCGTAACTGCATGAATAAAGACATCGTGTTTCACTCCATTGATGTGTGTATTTATTGCCGCAATCGCTTGGCAAGAGCACAAATTATACTCGTATTGCGCTTTCATGACGAGCCTATTTGTTATCTGTGTTTTATTGTTCTATTTGCTATGCTGATTTTTATATTTTGTGAGGAGAGTGAAAGAATGTTTTGGTGAATTATTTGTAATTATTATTCAGTGAAAACTCTTCGTCATAGTTTCCAATGTAATATTTGATCAGCCATCCATTCTCAGTGTGTTTCAATAAAATTTTTGAGATTATATCTTTTGTGATATTTATCATTGGGTTTCCGCGGTGATGGAAACCCTATAAAGTTTGAACTGGGAACGGTTACTTAAAGTCCGCATACGGCGTAAGCGGCTGCGGTGGGCTGTCGAGATCGCCTTGCCAGCCGGAGGCCGAGTAGCGCAGGTAGATAAGGCCGTGGCTTGGGGTGTAGTCTTTCGCCTGTTGAATGTCGATACCGACACCCAGCGTCCAGTGTGAGCTGAGACGGCGTTCGACGAGAGCACGCGCCGTGTAGCCGAAGCCGGAACTGCTGCTGCCCTGTTCAACGGTGTCTCTGTCGGTGAGTGCGGCGTTACCGAGCAGGCCGACAAGCGGGTAGCGGCGCTGGTCTTTGGTGGAGGAGCGTGACCACGACAGCGATCCGCCGAGTTCCCATGACCAGTTTTCTGTCCGCTGCCGATAGTTCACCGGCACGCCCAGCGAGAAGTATTGCTGTGGGCTGTAGTAGCCGCCCTGACCGAGTGAGTAGCCGCTTAAGTCTTTCTGGTGGCGCCACCACATGCTGTTCAGGCCGACCGTGACGCGTCGGTTATCTTCGTTAATCAGCTTGTAGTAGTAGCCCGCCATGGCGCGGGCGCGATCGTTATCGGCCACGTTTTTACCGGTAATCTGGTGGACGCTGAAATCACTCCAGACGCCGTGTGCTTCGCCTCGATCGTAGCTTAAACCAAGGCTGACGCCCGTTGCACGCACGCCACCCCAGGTAATGCCTGTGCCCGGATCTCTGGTGCCGCCGAATGCCAGTAATGAGCTGGAGATCGGGCGGCGCGAGGCGGTCGCCGTCCAGCCGATTTGCCGCCAGTCACCGCTGTAGCTTGCGCCACCGACGACATCGACCACGTCAAAGCCGAGTGGCGTGGTGCCGATATCCGCTGACCAGCGGTCGTTCTTCCAGCCTGCGGCAACGCTGGTGCCGGTGGCTTTCTGCGATTTGCCGTCGAAACAGTCCCGCGTGGCGCAGGTACCGAAGGTTTCCCGGTAGGCACCGGAACTGTCCGTCGAGAAGGAACCGGCGTTCATCTGTACGGTATCGGTGCGGAAGAAGGCACGGCCATCGTACAGTGGCATATCCACTTGCAACAGGGTGTTGTGGGCGCTCAGATCGGAAATCCCACCCGTGCCGCTCGAACTTGAGTAATCATGATCGAGGGTGACGGTAATATCCTGTTTGCGATAGAGGTCTGCGGCATCGGCACGGATGCTGCGTTGTAGCCAGTCATCGCCGCTGTTATTACGCGTCAACCGGGTATAGTCATCGTCGCTTTGCGGTAGCACGGGAGTCATGCCGCTGGCGACCATGGCCTGTTTATAGTCCTGCTGCGCCTGTTCAGGTTGCGATTGCTGTTGTTCAACGCGTGCCGCGTCGCGGTAGACCAATGCTTTGCCCTGACCGACTGGCTCTTTCTGCGCATCGATTTTTAGCTGACGGAAAAGTGCTGTCGATTTTTGCGGATTGCCCACCGCTTGCCAGGCGTTGGCGACGCGCCGCTGGCCGTTGAGTGTATCCGCCGCCTGCGCTGGGAGTTGGTTCAGACGCTGGCGCGCATCATCTTGCCGACCCTGCGCGATAAATGCGTCGATCTCACCCAGTTGTGCGTCAGGGTTTTGTGGTTCGCGTGTGCGGATGCGTTGATATTCCGTCAGTGCCGTCGTGTATTCCCCCCGCGCCAGCGCCCAGTCTGCCAATAGCAGATCGATACGTGTATCCGCCGGTTGCTGGCGCAGGAATGCAATGGCGGCGGATTCGTTACCCGCATCACGCATCGTTTCCGCTTTCGCCAGCGTGGTCTGAATCGTCAGGCGCTGAGATAAATCGCGCATGTCGGCGCTCCACTGCGCAGTAGGCAGCGTGTTCAGGTGAGCGAGTGCTTGCTCATCGCGATTGGTGGATGAGAGGTAAAGCGAGTAAACGTAGTTCTTCTCCGCATTAGCGGGGGGGACGGCAGTAGCACGCTGTACCGCGCTGTCGGCCTGCTGCATTTGCCCCAACTGGCGCAGCGTTTGGGCATAGCGATAGGCCAGCCAGACGTCGTTCGGATCCTGCTGGTTCGCCTGACGATACTTCTCTTCCGCCTGCGTCCACTGCTGCTGTTCCGCAAGCCGATCTGCCTGCTGCTTCAGGATATCGAGTTGTAGCGCAGTAAGCGTCTCCCGCATCGTGTTCTGCTGGCTGCGCGACAGGCTGTTGAGGTAAGTGAGTGCTTTCTCCGGCGATTGGCGTTGGTAAATACCGACCAGACCGCGCAAGGCGTTGTCATTGCCGGGTTCGAGGTGCAAAGCCTGCTGATAGAACTGCTGGGCGGCGGTATCATTTTTGCTGGCAACGGCGACATCGCCCAGACCAATCAGCGCATAGGCATTGGTGTTATCCATCTGGCGTGCCTGCTGATATTTCTGCTGCGCCAGCGGTAGGTTGTTGGCTTTCAGCGCGTTGTCACCTTCCGCAATGGTGGTCCAATATTGCGTGCTTTGAATGAGCCCTTCCCATTTGCTGCTGTTCAGGCGATTAACATCCGCCTGTAATGCTTTTTGGAACTGCGCCAGTGCTTTTACCCGATCGCCTGTGCGCAGGTAAACCAGACCCACTGCGCCGATCAGCTCAGGATCGTTTGGCGTGGCGGTCAGCGCCTTATTCAACTCGATAAGTGTGGCGTTATTGCCGCCGCCATTTTCAATCTGTGCCAGCGCGCGCAGTCGCCCTTGATAAACGGGATCGGCTAATATTCCCTGCTGGCGGCTGAGCTCTTTACGTGCAGTTTCTACCTGTTCGCCGTCAGTAAATACGGCCAGAAAGCGGTTGAGTTCCGTCACGCTCTGCGGTGTGACCGGCATCCGGCCGATAATTTCCAGCCATAGCGATGCTGCCTGCCCGCGCCCGACGGGATCGTTAGAAAGCTGTTTCAATAAAGGGTAGGCCTGCTCATTACGATCTTGGCTGAAAAGTAGACGTGACAGCACCATGCGCAGCGGGACGTTGTTAGGGTAAATGTGATCCAGCACCTCTAGTTGCTTAATGGCGACGGGTTCCTGATTGGGTAAACGCGAGATCAAACGCCAATACTCCACGGCAAGATCGAGCGTGGGTGGTTCGCCGTGAAAGAGCGCGTCGTACTGCACTTTGGCTTCCGCATAGCGCCCAGCGGTAGATAACAAGCGCGCCTGCTGTAATTGTTTACGCGGCTCTTCTTGCGTCAGCGCTAGCGTGATTGCTGACTGACGGTAGATTGCGGAATCGGGTGCCACAGTTTTCAGCTTTTCCAACTGCTGACGCGCCTGCGCCTGATCGCCTTGACGCAGCACCAGCCGTAATCTGGCCGCGATAACGTCGGGATTATCTGGATTGATTAGCTCCAGTCGATGGAGCGACTGACGCACGATATCGTCTTTGTTGCTGGCCTCTCCCAAACGCACCTGCTCCATCAGGAACTGCTCTGGTGATGCGGTTTCTGCACTGTAGGCCTGCGGTGCTGCAATCAGCAATAACGGGAGGAGGCGCAGCCAGTTTATGGTGTTGTTATGCATTGGCTGCCTCGGGACGGTAAAAGTTGGCCTTGTGACGTGAAGCGGTAGCGCTTCTCATCCCATCCCTGACCAAAGAGCGTCAGAGAAGCGGAGAAATAGGCATTGTCACCCGGTGGATTTGCGGCGAGCCGTTGTCGCTGGATGGTTAACGCATCCGGCTGACGGGATAGCATCGGGAGCAGCGAGGCGGAAAACCCTACCGATCCCTGCCCGGTGACGGCACCTGTTGCCGTGTCCGTTTTTTCAGGTGGCAGCCCTTGTTGGATCGTCTGTTGAATCATGGGCTGAAACTGTTTGATCAAGTCGGCTTTTCCTCTGCTGCTATCGGCCATCATCCCTACCCACAGATAGACGCGAATGGCGTCATAGCTGCCGATATTGGGTTTGGTGGTATCGGGTTGCCAGCCTTTGTCTTTTTGCCAGATGACCCAATCAGGTGAGAACCCTTTCGGCGCGGTTTCCAATAGCAGGCGCTGTGTGGTGCGCTGCATGTTCTTCCACGTTTCACCCAACGGAGCAAAGCGGGCCAGCAACTGTGGCGGCAGGTAGCTGGGATTCAAGCGCCAGCTCTCTTTCTCTACGAAACCGACTTTGCCGGGCAAGAGCATCATGCCCAGCCCCGGAATAGTCACGACCTCTTCCTTGGCAATACGTTTAAGCAGCGCGGTGCCCAGCGTGTTGTAGCGTGTATCTTTCCACAGTCGACCTGCTTCAAGCAGGTTATAGGCAATCCACAGATCGGCATCGGACGCGGAGTTAGGATCCAGTACCGTCCACCGTTTATCTTTGCTTTCTCCCCACAGCCAGGCGGGCAGGTTGGTCGCTAAATCGCCAGCGGACAGGTTGTTTTCTGTCCATTGCAGCAGCCGATCAAACATCTCTCGATCGTTGGCGACTAGCGCAAAGAACATGGCGTAGCTTTGCCCTTCGGACGTGGTGATCTTATTGGGTGTTGAGGTATCAATCACCCGTCCTTCCTCGCTGATGTAGTGCTGCTTGTACTGTTCCCAGGCGGGCCAGTCGCAGACGGCTGCGGCGGCAACGGAGACCCATAGCCACAGCAGCGTGGGGATCAGGTAGCGCAGCACACGTGGCATGATGCGTTAATCCCTTTCATCTGGTGACAGGCGACGGCGGCTGAAGAATTTCAGGCCACGCCACAGCAGCCAGGCAACAATGATGACGGTAAGCGTCGAGATGACGGCGAGCCAGATCGGATGCTGCGCCAATGCGTGCCAGATACGTTCCCACCACGGCAGATGGCCGACGTAATAAACGTCACCGACACGCAGATTATTGATGCCCGATTCGCGGATGACGGAAACGGAACCGAATAGCGACGTTCTTTTCTCGCTGTCGATCAGCGCGTTGTTGAGCAGGGTGTAGCCCTGTGGGCTATCGGCCAGCAGCGCAACAACGCTGCGCTGGTCGTGATAAGGAGACTGGAAGCCGATAATCGCCGACATGGCACCCGTACCGCTGACGGTGGTTTTACTGTCTGGCTTCGCGTCAGATTCGGGCGAGCCCATGTCTGGAATGGCGGTCTGGCGTGTTGGCTGCTTGATCCAGCTTTGCGTTTGCTCGACCAGCAGATTGATTTTGCCGTCGTCGTGCAGTTCAGGCGGGATAGCGCCGATCATCAAAATATCACTGTCCTGCTTGTCGATCTGTGTCCAGTCGTCGCTGAGCTGTACCGCCAACGCTGGGTAGCCGGTTTGTGCCCCAATGTTACCGATCGCGTTCAACATCGCGCTGACCTGAGCCGGCTGCGGCTGTTTGTTCACCAGCACCAGCGTTTGTGACAGGTCAGCCAGTCGGCTGAACGGGTAGCCAGCATTGGCAAAGGCACGCAGGTCTGGCATCGCCATAAAGTGACGATAGCCAGAGAAGTTAATGGTTGAGTTGCTATCGATAACGGCGTGGTTCACGACCGGTGTATAGGTTTCACAGCGGTCAGCGGTGCCGCTGGAGAGCAGCGTGGTGTAGTTGAAATCAAAGCGTAGTTGGTTGGTAGTACCCAGTTTCAACGCCGGGATGGTCAGGCTTTTGTTGGAATCCCATAATCCCTGTGTGAGCGGCAAGCGCATTAACAGGGAATTCTGGTCGTGCTCTGGTGCTAGCGAGAAAGCCTGCACGAATTGGTTGTTCAGATTGATGCTCAGACGCGAACCGTCCTGAACCTGCGGCGCGGTGTAGCGATATTTCAGGCGCATGTCGATGCCCTGACTGCGGATCAGAAACAGGTCAGGCGGCAAATTCAGGGTCAGTGAAATCGGCCGAGGCACAATGCCGTCGGTTTGTAGCTGCTCGTTATATTGCTGAAGCTCGGCGAAGGTCATCGGGCGGTCGGTGCGTACCCAGTTTGGCGCATCATACGGCTGGCGTGGGGCGAGCTGTTCTACCTTATCGATGGTGACGCTCTGCCCACGGAACAGTGTGCTCCCCTGGGCGATGCCCTGAACGGCGGTGAGCAACTCATTGTCATCACGCCCCTGAACCAACAGCAGCTTAACGTGAGGATTGTCGGGGTGGCTGATAATAGACACCGTCGGTCCGTTCACCGCAGGGGTATCGTGCAGGAAATCTGGACGCTTATCATTGGTGGCGAAAACAATGCCGTGGCGATCTGGCAACTGGTTGAAAAGAGCAGGGAAGGACTGCCCGCGCCATTGTACTTTGCTGCCAAACCAGGAGGCGAGCATGGCGGCGGCACGCTGCTGCACCAGATCCGGCTGGCCGGCAAAGACAATAGGCAGCGTTAATGGTCGGGTATCGCGGCTGTCGAAAAACGGTGCAGGGAACGGCGACAGGTCATCCTTCAGCGCCAGCTTCTGGAATTGCAGATTGAGTGCGCTGGCTTTGCTGACATCCAACCACAGGCTGGTGCTGGCCGGGTTTTCACAGATGTTTTGATAATGGCCGACAAACACCAGTTGCAGGCGGTTGAAGTCCGTGATGTAGCGCGGATCGATAGGGATACGGACGCGATTGGATTTACCCATCTGCTCTTTGCTAATGGTGGTGACGCCCATCAGCTCATCGTTCAGGTAAACCTTGATATGGGACTCGGTGGGGATCAGCGCCGGTGACGGCGTAAACTCAAGATCGAGCGAGGCTTGCGTCACGACTTCATCGCTGCGAACGCCGAACTCAATCTGTCCGTCGGGATTGATGCCGCGTAGCGCAAACGTGCCCGGTGCCGGTGCGATTTGCGCAAACGGCAGCACCGCGTTACGCACGGCGGCGTTATCCTGCGGTTGTGCCAGCGGGATCGCGGGCATGCTCGTGGTCGACACGCCAGTCGCAGGTGTGGCCGTTGCTGGCGTTGTGGTGGCAGCATGGGCGGGCGGCTGGGTGGTGCCTCCCGCCGTCGGTGTTTGTGCGTGTGGCACGGTGACAGCCTGAGATAATGAGCTGACGCCTAAAGCCAATGCGGTTAACCAGATTATTTTTTTCGTCATCGTGTCATCATCAATGTTAAGGGTCTTTCTCTTTGTCGGGAAAAAGACCGTTGGTCACGGCCTGTGAATGGCAATCAAGCCACTGTTTTTTCTGTAAACAGGTTCTCTTGTGCAAATCGTGTTTCATGGGTAGACGGCGTCTTACCCCGATGTACGGCCTTTTCCGGCTGCGCAGCGCCTGACTGGTCGGTTACGGTGCGTCTTCCTACATAGCGTGGGATGAATGACACTACCCATACCACGATGGTGAGGAAGGCCAGGATGATATTGCGTATGACGGGCGGCGCGTAATCTGCCAGTCGCAGGTAGCCGCGAAAGCCGAGTGCCAGTACATCAACCAAACTTTCGACGGGTCTATCCTGCGGAAAGCTGTCTTGCCAGAGTGCCCAGGTGTCGGCGCGTGCAAAAGTGCATTGAATGAAATCGATGTGTTGACGGATGGTCAGGTTGGCCATGCGCAAGCCAATTTTGTTGCCGAACGCGCGGGTGACGCTGAAAGGGAAGGCGTACTCCTGCTGACCGCGTTTTAATAACAGCGAGACGTTGTCCCCGACTTGGAGAATGCCTGATTCACGGGTTTCAACGCCGACACCACCATCGGAATAATCGCGCAGGACGCAGGGGAAAAGGTGGCCATCGGTGCGCAGAATGGCGGCAGACATCGACATCTCCACCCGGTGTGCCTGTCGCACCTGTTTGGCCTCTACCGCGACCGCGACGGCACCCCCTAAAATGGTCATGTTATACGCGACCCAGAGCAGGCTAATGAGCACGGTCATGATCTCTTCCGTCGGCCCGTCAATCAAACGCCAGATGCCATACACCACGCCAGCAATATTCAGCAGCACCAGCACCAGATAAGGTCGCGTAATCACCCAATCGACATGCTGTTCTTCAACCAGCCCACCTTTGGCTGTCACGTTGAATTTCCCTTTGTGAGGGTTAAACAGCGCTACGGTGGTCGGGCGGGCGATGTACCACGCCAACACGGTTTCATAGATCTCACTCCAGAACGAGTGACGGTAGCGCCCCTGAATACGCGAGTTGGTCAGGCTGGCATGCACCATGTGTGGCAGCACGTAGAGTGCGATTGCCAGCGCAGGGGCGAAAATGATGTAGGCGTGGAGCAGCAGAAACGCCAGCGGGGCGGTCAGGAAGATCAGCCGGGGAATACCGGATAGAAAGTGCATCATGGCGTTGGCGTAACACAGCCGTTGCCCCAGTTTCAGCCCTTTGCCTAACAGCGGGTTATCCAACCGGAAGATCTGCACCATGCCGCGTGCCCAGCGAATGCGTTGCCCGATGTGGGCCGACAGGCTCTCGGTCGCCAGTCCGGCTGCCTGTGGAATGCGGATATAGGCCGAGCTGTAACCACGGCGATGCAGACGCAGCGAGGTGTGGGCATCTTCCGTTACCGTTTCGACCGCGATGCCGCTAATCTCATCCAGCGGTTTCCGCCGTAGGATGGCGCAGGAGCCGCAGAAGAACGTAGCGTCCCACATGTCGTTACCGTCCTGAACCAGACCGTAGAACAGCGTACCCTCATTGGGTGTGCGGCGGAAGCGCCCCAGATTGCGTTCGAACGGGTCGGGTGAGAAGAAATGGTGCGGCGTCTGTAGCATCGCCAGCTTTTTGTCTTTAAAAAACCATCCCATGGTTAATTGCAGAAAGGAGCGGGTGGGGACATGGTCGCAGTCGAAAATGGCGACGAACTCGCCTTTCGCCTGCTTCAGAGCATTGTTGATGTTACCGGCTTTGGCATGTTCGTGCGTGACGCGGGCGATGTAATGGACGCCGACCTCCTCCGCGAAGGCTTTAAATTCGGCGCGACCGCCGTCATCCAGAATATAGATGTTGAGTTTATCTTTAGGCCAATCGATGCCCAATGCGGCATACACCGTCGGTTTCACCACGCTCAACGGTTCATTGTAGGTTGGGATCATCAGATCGACGGCTGGCCACGTTGTGCTGTCTTCCGGCAGCGAAACGGGATGACGGTTGAGCGGCCAAATCGTCTGGAAATAGCCCAGAACCAACACCACCCAGGCGTAGGTTTCCGCTGCCAGCAGCAACAGTCCGCATACTAGGCTGACGGGATCGTCCCAGTTTAGGGTTTCGGTATAGCGCCACCACAGGTAACGACACGAAACCGTGAAAGAGAGCGCGATCATCATGAGCGTCGGCATGCGTCCCGGCATGTTGCGAACGAGCATGGCAATGCCCCACAGCAGCGTCATGAAAATAAACTGTGATAGCAAATCAAACGGCTGCGTGATGCACAGAAACGCCAGTGCCGCACACAGCAGACTCAGTGCCACCGTGACCAGCCTTTGTACGCGGTTCATCCGCGTGGTGCCTGATTCACTGTCGTCAGTATTCGCGTGGCTAAAGCGGGTAAATAGCGTTTGCTGTGCGTTCATGTAGCGCTGCCGCCAGCGCGGTAGCGCGGAGAAGTAATTACGCCGTGATGTGGGTAACTGGCCGTTTTTGATGGTCAGCAGCCAAATACTCTGTGTCAGATAGCGAAGCACATCGGCTGGACGCGGGCGCTGAGGCGAAATATGCGGGAACCAATAGGTCCGCTGTGCGCGAATTTGTTGCCAGCCGTCAGACTCCAGCCGCAGGAAGATCCAGCCGAGTATTGCAAACAGCGTAGCGAAAAAGGCCGCAAAGGCGGGGGCACCCTGCTGACGATAGCCGCGATAGCGCTGCTGTATCGCCTGTCTGGCGGGCGGAACGAGGAATACGCGCAGGATGCCACTCATACGCCGTTTTCCTTGACGTGAATCAGGCACCAGTTTGCCAGCGTCATGATCTCTTCCGCTGCCACACTGTCCGGGCGGCATTCGCCCAGCGGTTGTTTCAGCATCAGTGATTCTGACAACGCTTCGTCACGGTGTACTACCAGCGGCAGCAGGTGTGACAGCGTGTGCAGCCAGAGTTGGTGCAAATCCTGCTGGAGTGTACTGAGGGTAGAAAACTGATTAACCAGAAAATGGCACTGACGTG